>NZ_FNRV01000001.1:5757012-6116524 GCF_900105115.1 Pseudomonas mohnii | reverse complement strand
AGATGCCGCGCTTGCAGCTTGAGCTTCCGGAAGAATCTTTCTGCTTTAGCACAACGTTCAGGGTGCGCATGAGCGAAATCAATGCTGGAAATCACCTGGGCAACGACAGGCTGATTTCCTTGATTTCGGATGCGCGTACGCTGTTTCTGTGCCACTACGGCATGCCACCCGAGGATGTCGCTAACAGTCGCCACGGTACGCTGATCACCGATCTGGCAACCATTTATAAGGCGCCCGCATATTTCAATGATCAATTGCTTATAGAAGTGGGGGTGACGGACCTGAACACCTATGGAGGGGATTTTATTTATCGCATTACACGCAAGCACGACGCGCGCGTGATTGCACTGGCAAAGAATGGCTTCGTTTTCTTCGATTTTGTCGCTTCGAAAGTCGTGGAAGTACCTACTGAGTTCAAGGAGCGCTTCAGTACTCACTTACAACATTGACCCCTACTACAGCGAGATCGCAGGTCTGTGCAGCCTGCGACCTCGCCATTTTCAAACCCCTCTGAAATTGGGTGGGCGCTTGCTCATGAACGCATCGACTGCTTCGCGATGGTCCTGGGTCAGGTACAACGCCGCCTGGTTATCCATCTCGTAGCCCAGCGCCTCATCAAGAGTGCCCATGCCACGAGACAATGCAGAGCGTACCAGCGCCACAGAAAGCGGCGCGTGAGCAGTAAAGCTTTGCGCCAGGCTGACTGCCGTAGGCAACAAATCGTCGTCTTCGGACACCAGAGTATCGATTATCCCTAGCTTCAATCCTTCCTCGGCTTCGACCACCGCTGCGCTATAGAACAACCGTCGCGCCTGCGCCACACCAATGCGCTGTGGAAGACTCCAGAGCAATCCAAGGTCCGGAACCAACCCTACCTTGGCAAAGGATGAAACGAACTTGGCGCTTGGTGCTGCCACGACATAGTCGGCAGCAGCTGCCAATGAAAACCCGGCGCCCGCGGCATAACCTTGCACCGCGGCGATCACCGGTTTGTTGCCAGAAACCATCGCCTTGACCACCCGATGCCCGAGCACCATCCGTCCACGACCGACGGGTAGCGGACGCTCGGCCGACATGCCGGAAACATCGCCACCGGAACAAAAATGCCCATTGGCGCCGTTGATCACAATGGCCCGGCACTCCACGTCATCGTTCAGTGCCTCAAGGCAATCGGCGAGAACGGTGAGCAAGTCACGGGACAAGGCGTTTCGAGTCTTGGCATTGTTCAACGTCACAACCGCCACGGCACCGTGGCGTTCCAGCAAAACCAGGTCATTCATAGTTGGCTCCATTGGCAAGAAGGCCGCGCAATAGCGCGATCAGCGCGAGAGGCTGGTCGATCATCATGTGATGGTGGGCACCGGGTATTGCGAACGGACCGCGCCCATCGGGAAGGTCCGCCACGATGCGCTCGGCCATGGCCCTGGACACGATTGCGCTGTGCTCGCCATAGACGAAATCCACCGGTCGGTTGACCCTGGGCAGCAAGCTCGCTGCCAACTCCTCCTGCGCGACCCCGGAGGGCATCATCGGGTCGAACTTCCAGCACAGGCCTTGTTCATGCTCGACCAATGAATGCCGGGCAATGTGATCGACGATGTACGGCAAGGCAACAGGCTGTTCCGGCAACAGGCGATAACGCCCCAGCGCCGTCGCCTGGTCCGGGTAAAAACGTCGTGGTGCGGGTTTGACTGGATCGAACGGCGGAATGTCCTCGGGATAAACCACCAGAGCATCGAGAATGATCAGCCGTTGAAAAAGATCAGGGCGATCGGCACAGGCACGCATCACCCGCGCTCCCCCGTAGCTGTGACCTACGGCAATGACCGGCCCCAGGCCAGCCTGTTCAATAAAGCCAACGATATCGGCCGCCGCGATCTGAAACGGGTAATCCGAACGATGACCGCTGTCACCCATCCCGGACAGATCGAGGGCGACAACCCGGTAGTGTTCGGCGAAAAACGGCGCTATGCAGTCCCACCAATGGGCATGCGCACGCAAACCATGCACAAACAGCAACACCGGCTTGTCAGCATTGAGTGGCGACCAGCTCAGGTAATGAAGCTCGATACCCTCGACGTTGACGCGATGTGATTGTCCCGCCTGGGCGATAGCCCGGCTAAACCAGCTGGGCACCTCCTGGGCGCGGCGACCTAAGGCAGCCTGGGCGAAAGAGGCGCTCAGCATGGTCGATCAACGCTGATTGAATTTAGGTGTGCGCTTCTCACGGAAGGCCGCAATGGCCTCGACATGATCCTTGCTCGCCGAGGACACGTTTTCGTAAGCCATACCCACGTCCATCATGCTCGCCGCCATCTGGCGCAGCGGTACGTTGATGGTCGATTTGCTCCAGCGCAGAGACTGTACCGGCATGGCGGCGAGTTTATCGGCGTAGGCGTCGACGTAGGCATCCAATTCGGCAGCTGGCATGGCGGCGTTGACCATACCAAACTCGACGCCCTGTTTAGCGGTGAACTTCTCACCCGTGAACAGGTAGTGCTTGGCGCGGGCATAGCCCATCAGGTACGGCCACATGATCTGCCCACCGTCGCCGCTGATCAGACCGACGTTGTTGTGCGGATCGCCAAAGCGTGCGGTCTCGGCGGCGAAGACCACATCGCAGAACACTGCAACGGTAGCGCCCAGGCCAATCGCATCGCCGTTGACCTTGGCGATGATCGGCTTGTCGCACTCCAGCATGCCGTTGACGATGCGCTTGGCTTCGCGAACGCAACGATAGAACTCGGTCGGATTGTCATGCAGCCATTGCATGTACTCGATATCGCCGCCGGCACTGAAGGCGCGGCCCGCGCCGGAGACAACAATGATGTCGCTTTCAGTATCTTCAACCAGGTCGTAGAACAACCAGGACAGCTCGGTGTGCGACACGCCGGCGAAGCTGTTGAGCTTCTCTGGTTGGTTGAAAGTCACGTTCAGAACACGGCCACGACGTTCGAAAGCAATCGTCTTATAGTCAGCGAAATTCATCATCACCCTCCAAGGGCCTTTTGTTGTTAAACTCATCGAAAGCTGACATTTGGTCAGTTATGTGTAGAATGTATAGCACCAGAAACAGTGACGCAAGCCCAAAAAAGCCAAGAAAAATACAATAACCAACTGACATTCATTTTTAGGAGCTTCCCATGCGGATATTTGCGGCAACCTCGCGCTATGTTCAGGGCGATGCGGCACTCGATGAATTGGGCCGCCATTGCAAAGTGCTGGGCAGAAGTGCCCTGGTGATCACCGACGCCGACATGGCCCGGTTGCTGGGTGACCGCGTGCTGGCGAGCTTCAAGGCAGCCGACGTTGCCTGTGCACTGGAAGTCTTTCCGGGGGAAATCACCCATGCCGCCATTACCGCTCTGGCTCAGGACAGTTTGCGGTTCGGTGCCGACATGGTGGTGGGTCTGGGTGGCGGCAAGGCTCTGGACACCGCCAAGGGTGTCGCCTTGAAGCTGGGTTTGCGCAGCATCAGTGTGCCGACCATCGCTTCGAACGATGGCCCTGCCAGTGCCGCCATTGCCGTGTACGACGATGAACACATCATGCAGGACATCCTCCATTTGCCACGCAACCCGGACCTGGTGCTGGTCGATACTGGCGTCATTGCCAATGCCCCGGCACGTTTTCTGCGCGCCGGAATTGGCGATGCCATTTCAAAGAAATTCGAAGCCCAGGCTTGCGCCTCCGCCGGTGCCCTTACCCTGCTGGGCACCCCTGCATCGCTGACTGGCCTGATGGCCGCCGATGCCTGCTACAGCATCATTCGCAAGCACGCCGCCGCGGCGTTGCGCGCCGTCGAAGCCAAGCAGGTCAACAATGACCTGGAGGCACTGGTCGAAGCCACGGTACTGCTCAGCACGATCAGTTTCGAGAACGGTGGCTTGTCGGTTTCCCACGCGATTGCTCGCGGCTTCTCTTACTTGCAGCGAGCCAAGGGCACACTGCATGGCGATCACGTTGCCTACGGCTTGCTCGTTCAATTGGTGCTGGAAAATCGCCCACTGGCATTCATAGAAGAGCTGATCGGTTTCTATCATGAGATCGGACTGCCGACGCTGTTGCAGGACTTTGGCCTGCTGCAGCCGAGCAATAAAGAGATTCGCGAGCTGGCCGAGAAATCCATGGTCAGCCCAAGTGCCGCGCGATTCTCCCCCCCAGTCGATGCCAATCAACTGGAGGCGGCTATCAAGCGCGTAGAACAACTGGGCGGATAATTTCCTGAAATCCAGGCAGCAAAAAGGGGAGCCTGGGGCTCCCCTTTTGCTGCCTGGCACTTTTTGTTGCCTGGAGCTCAGGAAAAACGCGCGAGCAATTCAGCCATGCCCGGCGATGGAATCATTTTTGCCGGGTTGTAAAACGGCGACAGCACCTTGACCAAGCGCTTCTTGCTGGCCTTGGCAATTTTTGCCTTCAGCAGCTTCTGGCGCTCGATCGATGCCAGGCGTTGTTCCTCGGTCATGCCTTCGCGATCTTTGTCAGTCAAGTAAGCCGCCACCCGAGCGGTGTGCGAACCGATGTGCTTAACCGCATAGCCGAAGGCCCAGACCCGATACAGCCAGGCGAACAGACCATTGCCATACAGCGCCTTATAGGCCTGGAAGCACACTTCCCGGTGTTCGAACTCTTCTGCCAGGTGCCACTTCCACAAATCCACCGCCTCTTGGTCGGCGCCTTCAAGGTACTCGTCAAGTTCCTCGAAAAAGACCTGTCCGGCCGACGAACCCATGGCCTCGAAACCTTCGCAATAGGCGACATTGAAGCGCAGCGATTTTGTGTCGAGGAAACGCTGGTAATCCTCCTTGTAAGGTTTCTCCAGGGCTTGCATGCCTTCATAACCAGACTTGTACAGCATCTTGTTGAAAGCCACGTGCTGCTTGCAGTGCTGCACTTCCTGCTTGTTGAAAATCTCGATGCTCTCGCGCAGTTTTGGATGGCTTTCGCCAAGGGCATCCTTGACGCGCATCATGACTTTGACCAGAAACGGCTCGATATGCGCAGGTACCGTGGAAAACGCGTTGTAGCTCTGGGCAAACTCATGGACCGGTGCCCAATGGGGTCGAATACTGGAAAAATCGAAGTTGGGTAGACGGACTTTCATCGCCACGGTTCCTCTTATTGTTATTGATTGTGCTCAAGTCGGGCCGCAGGTACCCAACTGCAAGAATAATAAATGACTGTTTGTCAGTTGTATTCCGATCCAGGCTCCGCGTCAATCGCCACGGAGCCCCTCGGACTAACGGCGGGCCACCACGGATGCGCCCCAGCGGCGGATATCTTCGACGAAATGCTTTGGCACCTCCATCGCCGCAAAATGCCCGCCTTCAGGCAATGACGTCATGTCAGCCAGGTTGTAGACCAACTCGATCCGGCTGCGTGGCGCCACAGGCGTCAGCGCGTCACCCGAGTACTCGGCGAACGTCGTCGGGGTTTCACAACGAACACCGGCAGGCAATAGCGTAAAACCATCCTTGACCACGCCGGGGTAATACCAGAGCGCACTGGTGAAGCTGCCGGTCATCACATACAGCACGATGTTGCTCAGCAGGGTATCCAGGTCGAAGACCTGTTCGAAGCTGCGCTGACGCAAATCCGCCCAGTCATGAAAGCGCTCCAGAATCCATGCTGCCTGGCCCATTGGGTTATCCGCTGCAGCCCAGGCAATCGACTGTGGCTTGCTCATCTGCACCGCCGCATATCCGCTGTAAGCCCGCTGGGCGGCTTCGGCCTGGCGCTGCCAGTTGAGTTCAGCGTCGTCTCGCGGCGGGGTGAGCGAGCGAAAGCCCAGCATGTTCAAATGAATCGCTTCGACATGCTGGCCATGGTCCAGGCCAAGCCAGGACGTGACGATGGAACCCCAATCGCCGCCCTGAGCCCAATAGCGCGGGTAGCCCAGCACCTCAGTCATCAATTTGTTCCACAGGATCGCTGTCTGACGCTGGCTGAAGACGCCAGGTGGTTTGCCGCTGAAACCGAAGCCCGGCAAGCTTGGGATGATCAGATCGAAGGCCTGATCGGCACTGCCGCCATGGCGTGACGGAAATGCCAGCGGTTCGATGACGTCCCAAAACTCCAGATGCGAGCCCGGCCAGCCATGGGTCAACAGCAATGGCCGACGCCCTTCGGCTTCACCTTTGACGTGGACGAAATGCACCTCCAGGCCATCGATCTCGGCGATGAATTGCGGGTAACGATTGAGCCGGTCCTGGCAGGCCTGCCAATCGAACGACTCAAGCCAGTGGCGTTGCAGTCGATGCAAAAACTCACTGTCACAGCCCAGCGTCCAGCCG
This sequence comes from Pseudomonas mohnii, assembly GCF_900105115.1. NCBI lineage: Bacteria > Pseudomonadati > Pseudomonadota > Gammaproteobacteria > Pseudomonadales > Pseudomonadaceae > Pseudomonas > Pseudomonas mohnii. Next base: position 6,110,231 of record NZ_FNRV01000001.1, on the reverse strand, counting down.
CTACCGGCAGGCGCCGGGGGTAACCGACAATCCTCGACCTTGCGCATCACCCGCGCGATGTCGGCATCAGTCCATTGCACTTCGAAGGCTTTCATATCAGCTCCAGGTCCAGTTGGGATCGCGCTTTTCCATTTGGGCACGGCGCGCTTCGGTGGAATCGTTGTAGCGCGTCACCCGGCCCGTGTAATCCTGCTCGATACGATAACCTTCCTTGAGCCCCAGGTCCTCGACCCGTGTCAGCGATTCCTTGCCCAGACGCAAACCAATCGGACTGTTGCGAGCGATACTGGCGGCCAGGCCCAGGGCTGCGTCCATCAACTTCTCCGGCGCGACGACCTCCTCGACAGCACCCAATCTATAGAACTCTTGTGCCGGAACCGCCTCACCGGTGAAAAACATCTTGCGCGTCTTGAACGGCCCGACCAGCCGCTGGAGGTGCCTCGCACCACCGAGCACGCCGACCTTGATTTCCGGAACGGAGAAGGTGGCGTTCTCTGACGCGATAATCAGATCGCAGCACGCCACCAGCACCAGCCCGGCACCAATGGCCTTGCCATTGACCGCCGCGATGACCGGCAGCGGACAATCGAGAATGGACCAGAAGCATTCGCGTACGACCGCACCCGGATCGAGCAGATCGAGGGTAGTGTCGCCCTCGGCGGGTGTTCGGGCATGCCGCCGTGCGGAATCATTGAGGTCGATCCCGGCACAAAACAGCCGGTCGCCGGGTGCCATCAACACAATCACACTGGCTTCGGTAGACCGTGCCAAGGCATTGAAAGTGGCGGTCAGCTCACGGATGGCTACCGAATCGAGCGCATTGACCGGCGCACGGTCAAGGGTCACGACAGCGACCCGATCGCGGATTTCGGTGTGCACATGTTGCATTGGCGTGCCTGTGACAGTCGTGCTCATGAAGGGTTATCTCCAGTGGATCAAAGAGTTTCAGCTGTGCCGAGGATCAACGTGGCCTGGCTGGAAAGCGTGCCGCCGTTGGCGTGTGCCAGCGCCAAACGGGCATTGGCGACCTGACGCTGGCCAGCCTCACCCCGTAGCTGCATGCAGGATTCGACAATGGTGAACAACCCGTACATGCCAGGATGGCAGCACGACAAACCACCGCCATTGGTGTTGACCGGCAATGAACCACCCGGGGCGATGTTGCCGCCCGACACGAAGTGACCGCCCTCGCCTTTCGGGCAAAACCCGAGGTCTTCGAGAAACAGCAGGGTATTGATGGTGAAGGCGTCATACAGCTGCACCACGTCGATATCCGCCGGGGTGACACCGGCCAGTGCGTAGGCACGCTGGCCCGATTCACGCGCAGCCGTCACGGTAAGGTCCTGCGACTGGTCGACACCCGAATACCAGGTCGCCGCTGCACCACCGAGCAGGTACACCGGACGTGCCTGCAGGTCACGGGCGCGGTCGGAGCGAGTCAGCACAATCGCCGCTGCACCGTCGGTGACCAGGCAGCAGTCACGCACGCTCAACGGATCGGAAACCATCCGTGCTTTCAAGCAGTCTTCGATGGTCAGTTCATCCCTGACAAAGGCGTCCGGGTTGAGCTGGGCCCACTTGCGCGCCGCCACGGCGACCTCGGCCAGATGCTCACGGGTCGTGCCGTACTGGTGCATGTGGCGCGCGGCAGCCAGTGCATAGGACGAAAGCGGCGTCAGCGGCTTGTACGGCTTCTCGTAAGGCGACGGCAAGCGCATTGAAACCAGCCCGCCGGATGCCGTGCGTTGGTTACTGCCGTAAATGATCAATGCCGTGTCGCAATAGCCGCTTTCGAGCATCAGGGTGGCCGCGATCACATGGGAATGAAAGGCTGAGCCCCCGGTGCGGTTGTTTTCTGTAAAGCGTGGCTGGATGCCGAGGTATTCCGCTGCGCTCAAACCTGACAATGCGTCATCTGGTGTGCAGACAAACAGTGCATCGACCTCCTGCAGGCTGACGTTGGCATCCTTGAGTGCCAAGACGGCGGCCTTGGCGGCCAGGTCCAGCGATCGCATGCCCGGGGACTCACCCATGCCATAGGTGGCAGCGCCGACGATTGCCACCTGCCCTCGAGGAAAACGCTCCATTGCTGCACTCCGCTTCGGTCCGGTCGATACCGGCGATTGGTCTGGACTTCGAAATAATAACTAACATAGTATCAGCTATGACGACAAATTAGCCTAAGCAAACGCACGCTGCAATAGCGTCATGGCTAATGCGTAAACAGGCCATAAAAAGGACCGGTACCATGAGCGAGATCCCACAGCAAAAAGCCGATGAATCCCCGGCACCTCCCGCCTGGTTCAAATGGGCACTGGAGCACCCTGGTCGTTCGCAATACATCGAAGCCAACGGCAGCCGCCTGCACCTGTTGTCCTGGAACTTCGAGGCGCGCGACAAGCCCGTTCTGTTGTTCGTCCACGGCTTTCGCGGACATGCCCATTGGTGGGATTTCATCGCACCGTTCTTCGCCGAACGGTACCGGGTCATCGCCCTGGATCTATCGGGGATGGGCGACAGCGCCCACCGCGCCAGCTACGGCCCACATACCCTGGCCGAAGATGTCATTGCCGTCGCCGAGTGGCTGGACACTCCGCGCTTGATTGCCATCGGCCATAGCTATGGCGGATCCCGAGTACTACGCGCTTGTGCCGATCGGCCGGAGCTGTTCGAGCGGCTGATCATCATTGACAGCTACGTGGTGTTTTCCGATCAGGAGGCGGTCAAGGAGCCTGCGAAAATTCGCGGTGACCGTGAATACCCGGACGTTGAAAGCGCCGTTGCACGTTTCCGGCTGCTACCGCAGCAGCCCGACGCAATGCCCTGCCTGGTAGAACATGTGGCCAGGCACTCAGTGCGCGCGACGGCCACCGGCGTGCGCTGGAAGTTCGACGTCAATCTGCCGCCCGGTGGTGCGCGCGAAGGCGACGGCGAACAACTCCTGTCCAGAATCAAGCGCCCCGTCGCGTACGTGTTCGGTGAACGCAGTGTCGTCGTTTCCCCAGCCATGGCCCACCGCATCGTCAACCACCTCACCGATGCCTGCGGCCCCATCGCCATACCCGACGGGCACCACCACTTGATGTTCGACCAGCCCATCGCATTGATCAGCACGCTGCGCGCGCTGCTTGCCTGACCCTTCCATTTTGTCTGTCCGAGGACCCGAACCATGGCCATCGATTACTACAAACTGCTTGATCTGCAGATTCCCGATACACAGCAGAGTTACACCCACAAGGACAGTATTCTGTACGCCCTCAGCCTGGGTTACGGCAGTGACCCGCTGGACGCCCATCAGCTGCCCCTGGTGTATGAGGCCGAGTTGCGAGCAGTACCCACAATGGGCGTGGTGCTCGCACACCCCGGCTATTGGCCGCGCACCCTCAACACAGGGCTTGATTGGGTGCGCATCGTGCATGCCGAGCAAGGCCTGGTCTTGCACAAACCATTGCCCGCCGAAGCCCGGGTTATCGGCAAATCCCGGGTCGTCGACATCATCGACAAGGGTGCGGACAAGGGCGCGTTGATCACCTATGAGCGACGCATTCTGGAAGCCGACAGCGGCGAGCCACTGTGCACCATCAGCCAGACCATGCTGGCACGCGGCGACGGCGGCTTCGGCGGTCCGCAACGCAGTGCCCCGGCGCCCCACACCGTGCCCGAGCGTGCCCCCGAACACATTATCGATCTGGTGACTGCCGAAAACATGGCGCTGCTCTATCGCTTGAATGGCGACTGGAACCCTTTGCACGCCGATCCACAGGTGGCCGCCAAAGCCGGTTTTCAAAGGCCGATCTTGCATGGATTGGCGACCTGGGGTCTGGCGGGGCGCGCGATCATGCAAGCGGTGTGTGCATTCGATGGTCGTCAGATTGCGTCCATCTTCGGGCGCTTTACCGCTCCGGCCTACCCCGGTGAAACCTTCCGCACGGAAATCTGGGTCGATGGCCCGGTCATCTCCTTCCGGGTTCGCAGTGTTGAACGCGATGTAGTGGTCATCAATAACGGTCGAGCCGAACTCAGAGGCTGAGGCCAATAACAACAAAGGAGCACGTCATGACACCCATTGACATTCGTCTGGACAGCAAAGTCGCCCTGATTACCGCTGGCGCCAATGGTATCGGCGCCGGCATTGCCCTGAACCTGGCCCGCTTCGGAGCCCGCGTGGCCATCGCCGACATCGACCGGGTCAGCGGCGAACAGTTGGTGCGCACCATCGAGGCAGCAGGCGGCCAGGCGCTGTTCCTGGAAACCGACGTCAACCACACGGAGCAAATCACGGCCACCGTGGCACGGACCGCCGAGCATTTCGGCCGCCTCGATATCCTGGTCAATAACGCCGGTGGCGTGCGCAACGGCAGTTTTCTGGAGCAAAGCGAGCGCAGCTGGCGGCGTCATATCGACTTCAATTTCATCAGCATGCTGACAGCCACCCAGGCAGCCGCGAAGGTGATGGTTGAAGCCGGCCAGGGCGGCACCATCATCAATATCGCCAGCAGCGAAGGCCTGCGCGCAGCGCCGGGGTTTGCCGTCTACGCCGCTTGCAAGGCCGGCATGATCAGTTTCAGCCGTTCGATGGCGCTGGAGCTTTCCGGGCATGGCATTCGCGTGCATGCACTGGCGCCGGACATGATCATGACCGACGGTTTGAGGCCCTATATGGAAGCCGGCGGCGAAGCGGGCAAAGCCGCCCGCGATCGTTACATCCCGCTTGGGCGCACCGGATCGACCGATGAGTTGGCGGGCGTTGTGGTGTTTCTGGTGTCGAACATGGCGTCCTATGTCACCGGCTTGACCGTGCCGGTGGATGGCGGTGCCATCGCCTCCAGTGGCTGGACGCGGTCGCCCACCACCGGCGAATGGAACCTCTACCACGCTTGAGCAGTATCCGAAGGCTTGCGGCAAGCAATCCGCAAGCCTTCGGGCACCGGTTACTCGCTGGACAGCAACACGGCCCCGGCCAATGGGCCACCACCATTACTCGCCACCGCCAGGCGCGGTTGACCCGGTACTTGTCGGGCCCCGCCTTCGCCGCGCAACTGGACCACCGCCTCATGCACATGGCCGAGCCCATGAAGACGTCCGGCCGACAGTTGGCCGCCGTGGGTGGCCATTGGCAATTGGCCGTCCAGGGCAATACGGTGACCGCCTTCGACGAACGCCGCCGCCTCACCGCGCCCACAGAAGCCCAGCCCCTCGAGCCAAAGCAGACTGAGGAAACTGAAGCCGTCATACAGCGCGGCAACCTTCACGTCGGCAGGCTTGTAATCGGTACGCTGCCAAAGCCGCCGACCGGCCTCTTCGGCGCAATAGCGCGTCAGATCGCCCATCTGATCCCAAGCGTCGCGACCGGTGAACGGGCCGCAGATTGATTCGATGTTGACCGGCCGCGAGCGCAAGTCCTGCGCTGTATCACGGTGAGAAACGATCAGCACCGTCGAGCCATCCACCGGCACGTCGCAGTCGTACAGGCAAAGCGGCGTCGACACCATGCGCGATGCCAGATACTGCTCCATGCTCAGCGGCTCGCGATAGACCGCCTTGGGATTGAGCGCCGCATTGCGTCGGGCATTGAGTGCAACCGCCGCCAGCTGCTCGCGGGTCGCGCCAAACTCATGGAAGTAACGGCTGGCAACCAGCCCCACCCAGTTGGCGGCCGACGCCGCCTGAAACGGCACCTGGAATTCGCCAAAGCCCGATACACGCCCTTCTCCTCCTACGGAGCTTGAGCGCACACCTGTGGCCAATGCGCTGGATTCAGTCACGGTGCGAAAACAGATGACGTGCCTGGCCTGACCCGAAGCGACAGCCATACAGGCGTTGATCAAGGCGCTCATCTGCGTCGCTTCGTTACCGGCACTGTACCAACTCAGCTCCAGCCCCAGCGATTCCTTGACCTGACCAATGGACACCGGGGAAAAAGCCGGCATATCGGCACGGTAGCCCGGCCAGCTGGCAACACCATCGATGTCCTTGCGGTCCAGGCCGGCATCCTCAAGGGCCGCCAATATGGCTTCCAGCGTCAGGTCCAGGCCACTACGTCCCAGCCTGCGACCCACTGCCGATTGCCCGATGCCGGAGATGATCGCTTGGCGCTCTGGAGCCATGGTCATGAAAATTCCTCTAGTTTTTGATCTCGAGTCACCGCCGCTCTCCGTTTCGGATTTGGCGATATGCAATTGTCGGGGTCTTGAGTATTGACCCACCTGCAACACTGCGGCAGACTCTAAAAAATGTCAAACAGTCAGTTATTGGAATTTGCGGTTGTTACGCAGGTCTGGAACTGGCGCTAAGATAGCGGGAAATCTCTGCGCTCGTCCCGAGCTTGGAGAGGCACCTACAAAAACAAAATTCGAGGTGAAGATCCATGGCAGCACGTGAACCCGGCTGGAGCACTGACCAGCTAGACACCATCAACGCCGTCTTGCAGCGCGCTACCGAGAAATATGGCGACCGCCAGTTCATGGACTTTCTTGGCGACACCTACAGCTTTACCGATATCAACCAGGCCGCCTGTCGCCTGGCCAATGGCTTGAGCAAGCTGGGGGTCAAGAAAGGCCAGACCGTGGTAACGCTGCTGGACAACTCTGCCGATGCCGTCTTTATCTGGTTTGCCATCAATAAGCTCGGTGCCGTCAGTGTGCCGGTCAACACGGCACTCAAAGGTGAGTTCCTGCGCCATCAAGTGGGTGATGCCGGCGCCGCCGTGGTCATTGCCGAGAGTGACTATGCCGATCGGGTCGCATCCATTGCCGACAAACTGCCTGAACTGACCACTCTGGTTCACCGCGGTGCCGTACCGACCGTCAGCATCAAGCAGACACTGCTGGCCTGGAATGACCTGCTCAGCGACGACGCCAGCGAGCCGGACGTGCAAGTCATGCCCCATGACCTGGCCATGCTGATCTACACCGGCGGCACCACCGGCCCTTCCAAGGGCTGCATGGTCAGCCACAACTATACCTGCAGCCTGGCGCGGCAAATGCTGGTGATTACAAATCGCCAGGAAGACACCATTACCTGGTCGCCGCTGCCACTGTTCCACCTCAATGCGGTGGCCACTACGGTCGTTTCCAACATGATGGTCGGTGCCCGCATCGCCATTTACCCACGCTTCTCGGTGTCCAATTTCTGGCCGCAGATCGAACGTACCGGCGCCAACGATGTGCAATTGCTCGCCGCGATGATGCCCATGCTGGCAGGCGCACCGGACAACGAATCCAGCCTGCGCTGCCGCGGCCAGGTCAAGGCCGTCTGGGGCGCGCCGTTCCCAGAGGCTGTGCAGCAACAGTGGAAGGAACGATTCGGTGTCACCCACACCGTCTGCGGCGGCTTTGGTCTCACCGAGTGCTCGCTGCCGAGCATTCTGCCGTTCGGTACGGTTGGCAAGCCGGGCAGTTCCGGCCTGCGCAACACCGAAGACTTCGACGTGCGCATCGTCGACGACAACGATGTCGAGCTACCGCCTAACACACCCGGTGAAATCATTGTTCGCCCCCGCAAACCCAACGTCATGTTCGATGGCTACTGGAAGCGTCCGGAAGACACGCTCAAAGTCATGCGCAACATGTGGTTCCACACCGGCGATATCGGCAAGTTCGACGAGGATGACTTCTTCTATTTCGTCGATCGCAAGAAAGACTATCTGCGTCGTCGCGGCGAGAACATCTCCAGCTTTGAAGTGGAAAGTGCCTTCCTGCAGCACGAAACGGTCGACGAGGTGGCCGCTCACGCCGTGCTCTCAGACCTGGGCGAGGATGAACTGAAGGTCACCATTACCCTCAAGCCAGGCAACGCGCTGAGCGAAGAAGAGCTGTGCCGCTGGGCCGCCGACCAGATGCCCTACTACGCGGTACCGCGCTACATCGAGTACCGCTCGGCGCTGCCGAAAAGCCCGCTGGGACGCATCTACAAGTTCCAGCTGCGCGATGAAGGCGTGACCGCCACCACGTGGGACCGGGAAAAGTCCGGTCTGAAACTGGCCAAACGCTAAATGAAAGCGGCCAAGGAGCTTGCCATGCAACCTACACCTGTCTGGTTCACGGGCGGTGCCGGCAATCGCCTGGCCGCTGATGTTTCTGGCCCGCAGGATGGTCCGCCAGTCCTGCTGATGCATGGTGGCGGTCAGACTCGCCACTCCTGGTCACGGGCACACTGGACACTGGCCGAAGCAGGCTACCGGGTGATCTCCCTCGACGCCCGGGGCCATGGGCAATCGGACTGGATCGAAAACGGCGATTACGGCCCGCAATCCCAGGTCGAGGATCTGCTGGCCGTTATCGATACGCTGGGAGTGGCACCTGCACTGGTGGGGGCGTCGATGGGCGGGGTCAACTCATTGCTGGCCTGTGCGGCAGACCCGCGGTTGGCTTCTTGTCTGATTCTGGTCGACGTAACCCCACGCCTGGAGCTTGCGGGCGTGGATCACATTATCGAGTTCATGACCGGTAACGCTGATGGCTTTACCTCGCTGGAGCACGCGGCCCAGGCCGTCAGTGCCTACAACCCTCATCGCCAGCAAAAGACCGATACCCGTGGACTGGAGAAAAACCTCAGGCTGCGTGACGACGGACGCTGGTACTGGCACTGGGACCCGCGCTTCATGGCTGGAGACCACCGCCAAAAAGTTGCACGCATTGCTCAACGAATGAAGGACGCCGCCGGCAAGATCGGCATTCCGACCTTACTGGTTCGTGGCCAGCAGAGCGACGTGGTCAGCCCCGAGGGTGCACAAGAGCTGCAGGCAATGATTCCCCACATGACCTTCGTCGACGTGGAAGGCGCAGGTCATATGGTTGCTGGCGACAAGAACGACCTGTTCAATGCCGCCATTATCGAGTTCCTCCAACGCCACTACCCGGCACACTAGAAGAGGGCAACGCGCATCACTTCAAGGGCCGTCGCGGGCCCTTTTTTTGATCAGCGAAACGCAAAGTGCGTGGCGTGTGGCGCCGGCAGATCGAGGATGGAGCGACAGCCGGGTGCCGCTGCCACGACCCCCGGCACGAAGTTGACCGCCCGCGCGGCGTTCAGCGCTGCAGCGTGATCCGTGCCATCCTCGCCCGCCTGAGCCGAGAGCTCACAGCAGATGCGAGGTGACCCCTCAATCTCGACCCGCCAGTTGGGTTCGTCCGCCCGCTGCCGCCAGCCCGGGCCGAGCGCCAGACGGGCAACCTGCTCGTTCACGATCTCAAGGAAAGGACGGCCGTCGGAAAAGGCGGTGAAGGTCCATCTCACCCCGGCCGGGGTTCCAGCGGGAATGTGCAGTCCACTGGCCTGGAGCACCATGTCCTCCGGGGCCAGCGCGTATTCCTTGTTGGTGATTTTCACATCATCCAATACCAGCCCCAGGCCGTCGGCCACCATGCGAGCGGATTGACGCATGCCCCACAGCCATAGGTCGTCCACCATGGCGCCGCTCGTTTGCTGCTGCACTGGAATACCGAATCCGCAACCCTGACTCAATTGCACGGCGGACGGATAGTGGGCGTTGTAGCCCCGTTGCCAGGCCCGGATCGACGTGACCCGGCCGGCGTAGCCGGAAACGAACAAGGGCAACACATCACTGATCAAACCGGGGATATTGCCCCCGGCAACCAGCGTGGTGTTACCCGCCTGGCAAGCGTCTTCCAGTGCCGCAAGTTCCGGTTCTCCCTGCAGGTACCAACCGCCAATACCGGAATACACATTGATACCGCGGCGCAGGAAACGCTCCACAATATCGGGGCTCCACGATTTACCGTGCCATAACGCACAATCGGCCGGCACGGCGAGCAGCTTTTCCAGATTGCATGTCGCCGTAATGCCCATGGCCTCGATGCCGCTCAGGAGGCCTGCATCGACGCCCTCCTTCTTTTGGTCATGGACGAGCACACCGGCAAGCTCCATCCCGGGATGCCCCTTGAGAAGGCGGATGATTTGACGGCCGACGCCGCCGGTATAACAGACGATAACCCGAAGTTTTTTCACCGCGGTACGCTCCAGGGCCCTCAGGCGCAAGTGATATGGCAAAGGGGGTGAACAACCTGACTCAATCGCGCTCGCCCATCAGGCAATCCTGTGCAATCGACGCCACGAATTGTCGTTGCTGGTCATAGATCCGCACATTGGACAAGGCACGCCCCGATTGCAGGCTGGGGCTGTCACAGACGAACAACAGCCACTGATCGGCGCGGCAAGGGCGATGAAACCAGAGGGAATGATTAAGGCTGGCGATAAACAGACGGTCACGCGCCTCGACCAGGGCAACATGGTGCAGTATCGCTGCGCTATTGACCCAAAAGTCGCTGAGATAGGCCAGTCCAGCCGCCTGCACTGCATCATCTTCGGGCAAGCGTTCGTGCAGCTTTACCCAAAAGACCAGGCTCGGTTCACTGGAAGGCTGGCACAGGTAGCGCTGCGGTTCGACAATGCGCAATTGCGCGCAGCTTTTTTCAAACCGTCCCCAGTCCGCCCGGCCGCCATGACGCAACTGAGACATCTTGGGCAACTCTTCAGGGTCCGGCACTTGCGGCGGCGCCTCGGCATGAAAGAAGCCTTCAATGGGCACCTGAAAGCTGACCTGGGCATCGATCACGCGCCGCGCCTGTTGCATCCCACTGACATGAAAGCTGGCAAAGCGCTTACCCTCCTGCAGCGGCGTCACCTGATAGGCAATCGGCAGCGTCGGCAACGCACCTTGCAAAAACAGACAATGCAGCGTCGCAGGTTGCTTGTCCGGGCAACAGTCCCGGGCCGCCAGAAAGGCCTGCGCCAACAGTTGCCCACCAAAAACGCGGCCATTGAGGTTGGCATCGTGAACGTCACCGGTAAAAACCAGCGGACCTTGTTCAGTGAGACACAGCAGGTCCGCCAAGACCTGCTGATTCCAGAGCCGGGCTTGCACAACATCAGACAGATTCATTCGGTATTCCGGCAGGCTTGTCAGAGAACGGAAACCGGACGCTTGATGTATTTGAACGTACCGGAAGCGGTGGCGAGCAACTCACCCGCTTCATTGCGCACCTCAGCGTCGCAGAACGCCAGTGAGCGGCTGCTCGATCGCAGGAAACCCTGCGCATTCAGAATGTCACCCGCCTGCCCGCCGGGACGCATGAAGCTGCTCTTCATCTCCACGGTGACGCAATGCTGCTCGCGCCCGGAAGCGAAGGTGCTGCAGGCCATGACCACATCCATCAGGGTCATGATCAACCCCCCGTGAGCGCTGCCACCGCCGTTCATGTGGAAATCCTTGAGCCGGACCTGAAGTCGCGCCCCCTCCTCGTCCATTTGCGGCGCCCCGAGAATTTCCAGGTGCTGCGTCAAGGGATCAATACCCTGGTCCGCCATGAGATTGGCCAGGAAAGCTGCACCGTCTGCCATAGGTTTATCCTGTCCTTCAAATCGAGGTTCGAGAAACGGGCTGGCCCATGGCCAATGGCTCGCTTGCAGGTGAACGCTCAGGCGTCGCCGTCCCGTCGAAGCGCGGATAGCGGCCCATCGTCAGCAACAACACCGAACACAACGGGAAAGCCACAACGCAATAGGTCAGCATCGAGTCGTAGGTGCCGGTGCGGGAAAACAGAATCGCAAAGCCAAAGGGTGCGAGGGTGCTGCCCAAGCCAATGACGCCCATGTGCAGGCTGTACACCCTGGCGTAGTCACGCATGCCGAAATAACGTGCCATCAGGAAAGCCGCGATGTCCATTTCCGCACCGGCCCCGAGCCCCACCAGAATCGAGCCAAGCATCAGAATGTGCATGTCGCTCTGGGTCATGAAAATCAGGCAGCCAAAGGCCGGGGTCAGCAACACCACAAAGGCCACGCCCGGTGCCCATAACCGATCGATCAAGTAACCGACCACGACCCGGCCGAGTACCAGGGAAACGCCATAAATGCTGAATACGCTGGCCGCATCCGCCGCCGAGAGCCCTTTGTCGCGCAGCATTGGCACGGTATTGATCACCATGCCGATCATGGCGGTTACCGCCAGCAGCAGCGCAAAGTTACAGACCCAGAAGCGCCGTGACCGCGCGGCTTGACGCAACTCCATCCCCGGCAACTTGACCGCTTCGACATCAGCTCCGACAGCCACAGCCATTTGCTTGACCAGCGGCGCCGCGGTGGACAGCCAGCACAGCGACAGCGGCAAAGTCACCAACAACGGCAACAGACCCAGCACCCAGTAGCCTGCGCGCCAGCCCCATTGCCCGATCGCCCAGCTCAACACCGGCGGCAGTACCAATGCCGCGAGCCCGGTGCCGGAGAGAATGATTGCCAGGGCCAGGCCCCGGTTAAGGTCAAACCACAGGTTGACCAACTGCGTCCAGGTCACCTGCATGGTCCCGAGCCCGGCAAATGCAAGCAGCGCGTAACCGCCGTACAGCTGCCAGATGGAGCCAGTATTGAAGGTTATCAGCGCATAGCCCTGTGCCAAGGCCACCAGCGAACACAATGTCACCGGGCGAATGCCGTAGCGCTTGAACAACCAGCCGGTGATCTGAATGGAGATTACCGAGCTTGCGAACAAGAAGGAAATGGCCGGCTGTATCTCGCCCCGAGTCCAGCCAAAGGCTTCCTGCAAGGGCACGATCATTGAACCGAAGGCATACAGCGGCGCGACGCTGACGGAAGTGCCAATGCCGATCAGGGCGAGGATGAGCACCCTCCACCCCAAGCGAAACTCGGCAAAATTGATGGCCAGGGACGTTCCAGGCTTTTCAGATGAGCGAGACATGCAGACACTCCATCAGCTTTTTTTTTAATTTTTCAGCTAGCAAGCGCTCAAAGATCGAGAGAAGTTCAGCGAATATCGCGCTGCCCATTTCAACCTTTAGAACCCATTAACTGACTTATTGTTATTTTTACTGATCATCACCTTGCCTTCAACGCTTGTCAAACGTCACGTTGGCCTTGACCCGATCCCAGGTAGCAGCCGTCACCCCTTGATCGCGCAATTCATACTTGAGAATCCGCCCGACCGGGCTGCGCGGCACTTCAGTGCGAAACTCGATGTAGCGCGGCACCGCATAGTAGGGCACGCGGTCAATGGCCCAGCGGCACAGCTGCTCCTCCGTCACGCTACTGCCCGGACGCAGTACCGCGGTGACCTTGACTTCATCCTCGGACAACTCGGAAAATACGGCATGGACCGCGACATCCTCAATCTGCGGATGCGCCGCGAAGGTTTTTTCCATCTCATAACTGGAGATGTTTTCCCCGCCACGGCGCATGTAATCCTTCTTGCGGTCGAGGAAAAAGAAGAAGCCTTCTTCGTCGATCATGCCGATGTCGCCCGTGTGGAACCACATGTTGCGCATGACTTTGAGTGTGTCGGCGGGACGATTCCAATAGCCCTCGAACATCACGTGTGGCTTGAGTGGACGCACAATCAGCTCGCCCGGGGTGCCATAGGGCAACTCGACATCGTTGTCATCGACCACGCGAATATCGAAGGAGTCGCAACGCTTGCCGGCACAGTTGGGCTTGTAAGGTTCACCGAACGGTAGCATGGTCACGATGGCGCACTCGGTCAGGCCAAAACCTGCCCCACCTACGGCGTGCCGCACGCCGAAGCGCTCACGCCAGCGTTGCTGCAACTCCGGTGGAAATGGCGCGCCGTAGACCTTGTCCAGTTGCCCGTAGCAACGCTTCATCGCGTCGTTGTCAGGCGCACCCGCCAGCAGCGGAACCATTGAAGCCAACAGGTTCGCCTCATTGGCGCCGCTGCGCTCGATATCCGGCCAGAAACCCGACACCGAGAAACGTGGATAGACCACCGCGCGCGCGCCAATCATCAAGTTGCACAACACCGTGGTCACCGTGGCATTGAGGTGAAACAGCGGTAGCGGCGTCCAGGTAATCGACTCTGACGTGCGACCCAGGCAAATGATCATCTGCCGCGCTTCGTTACAGGCGTAGTTGTGGCTGATCATGCAGCCCTTGGACGGCCCGGTGGTACCGCCGGTGTAGATCAGCATGGTCAGATCGCCCGGTGCGACCTTGACCTCAGGATCACGGATATCGTCGCTGCGCAGGCTTTCCAGGGCGACGATCTGCTTGTCGCCGAGGCATTCAGCGGGCGCTTCGCCGCGATGGACAAGGACGCGCAAGTCCGGCAACTGATCGGCAATCAGGCCAACACGTTCGGCATAAACAGTTTCGGCGATGACCACCGCCGCATTGGCGTCGGCAATCTGATGGCGAAGAAATTCACCCTTGAACGCGGTGTTCACCGGCACGCTGATGGCGCCAAGTTTGTTCAGGGCAAACCACATCAGTACCGCATCGCAGTTGTTGTCGAGAATGGTCACGACTGTCTGGCCCTTGACCACGCCCAGCGTAGCCAGGCCATTGGCAAGACGACAGGCCTCACGCTGGATGTCGTTGAAGGTCAGCACCTGCCCCAGAACATCAAGGAACGGTTTGTCACCGAATTCGCGGGCCGCACGACGGACCACATCGTTGACCGTATCGGACTCGCCCGCAGACCACCCTGGCAGTGCTTGCGGATTCTGGATTGAAGGCAAAAGGGTCATGCTTGTGAGCTCCGGTAATGGGGTGAGCAATCGCGTGTCAGCCGCTGTAAGCGCCGGCCGGCAAGTTCGAGGGAGTTTTCGTGGGTCAGCACGTAAAAGCGCTTTTCATGAATGGCGGTCAACAACTGCATCGCCACCTGATCGGCCGTCACTGATGCGCTACGCAAGGCTTTCTGCGCGTGTTCATGAAAGGCTTTCGCTGTTGCGCCGGGAGGCGCTGTCCGGGATTCGACATGGTCACCACCTGGCCCGGTCAAACCCGTGGGCACCAGCCCTGGGCACAGCACTGAAACGGCGATATCGGCGCACAAACTCTTGAGTTCCAGATCCAGGGATTCCGAGAGTGCAACAAGCGCCGCCTTGGCTGCGGCGTACGGGCTGATGAAAGGCAAGGCCATCAAGCCACCCATGGAAGCGGTGTTGACGATATGCCCCTCCCTGCCCTGCTCCAGCATCATCGGCACAAAACTGTGCAAGCCGTTGACCACCCCAAGCAGATTGACGTCCAGTACCCGCCGCCAGTTCGCCAGGTCATGCTCCCAACTGCAGCGAGGCAAGTCCCCGGTTATTCCTGCGTTATTGCACAGCAGATCAACGCCACCTTCTGCCCTGACCCGCTCAGCCAGCTCAGCCATCGAACCCGGGTCGCTGACATCGGTGGGCACTGCCGTTACCTGCCCTGCATCGAAGCTTTGCACGGCTACCTCGAGTCTCTCTCCCGGTAAATCCGCGAGTACCACATGCATACCTTCGGCCACAAACAACCGCGCCATGGCCAAACCCAGCCCACTGGCAGCGCCCGTCACTACGGCCCTTTTGTTAGCAAGTTTCAACATGAAGCTCACCCCCTATTCGAGCCAGGTCTTAGCGTACGGGCACCGTTCCGCCGTCCACACTCAGGGTTTGCCCGGTGATGAACCGGGCGCCGTCACCGGCGAGAAAAACCATGACAGGTGCCAGATCGCGATCTGCATTACCCAGCTTGCCGCCCAGCGGAATGATCGACGCCAGATGCCGATCATGGGCGGTCAGTTCTCCGGGCGTCATCTTGGCGCGATGGGAGTCGTACATCGGCGTCCAGATCATCGGCGCCACCGCATTGACCGTGATCCCGTAACGCGCCCACTCCTGCGCCACAGTGCGGGTCCAGGCGAGTACTGCGCCTTTGGAGGCCGCATAGTGAGCCGCCCCAGGCATGCCGGTCAGGCCGGCGGCCGAACCAAAGTTGATGATGCGCCCGCCACGCTCGCACATATGCTCGAAGGCCGACTGGTTGGTGTGGAGGGTGCCGCGCACATTGACGTCGAAGATCAGGTCCCAATGCTCCTGGCCGATATCCTCGGCCGGTGCAGTGCGTTCGACACCGGCGATGTTAGCCATGGCATCGAGCCCGCCCATGAGGCCAACGGCAGCCTCGAATACCTCGGCGACCTCGCCGCGGTTGGCGATGTCGCAGTGATAAAAGGTGACGGCACCCGGAAATTGCTCATTGACCTGAGCGGCGGCTTGCTCGCCTTCGGCGTCCAGTACATCCAGGGACGCGACCTTTGCACCTTGCGCGGCATAAGCACGCACGACGCTGGCGCCAATGCCACGCGCGCCGCCCGTGACGATGATTTTCTTACCTTGGAACTGCATGTTCCTGCCTCTTGTTGTTATTCAGGTGTTATGCGCAGTTGCCAGCGGACCGCCTATGGCAGCCCGCCGTCCACCTTGATCAAAGAGCCGGTCGTATAACTGGAGTAAGGGCTTGCCAGGTAAAGCGCCGTGGTGATGATTTCTTCCGGTTTGCCTGGTCGGCCAAGGGCATTGGCGCAGGTTTCGCGCATCTCTTCGGTCCAGGCCTTGGAAATGTCAGTGAGGAACGGACCCGCCGAAATGGTGTTGACCCGAACCTTGGGACCATATTCCTGTGCCAGCCCTACGGTCATGGCGTTCAGCGCAGCCTTGGCCCCCGCATACGGCACGATCTGTGGTGATGGACGCAGGCCACCGGTGCTGCTGACGTTAATGATCGAACCGCCCTTGCCTGCGGCCATACGCTGGGCAACCAATGCACCGAGGCGAAAGGGTCCCTTGAAGTTCAGGCTGACGACCTTATCGAACAGCTCCTCGGTGACCTCATGAGAAGGCACGGCCGGCGACATGCCGGCATTGTTGACGAGCACGTCGAGGTAACCGAATTCGGCGTAGGCCACATCGACCAGGCGCTCGACTTCCTGCCATTTGCCAACGTGACAGGCCACCGCCAGTGCGCGCCGGCCCAGCGCCCGCACTTGCTCGGCAACGGCCTCGCAGGCATCGAGCTTGCGACTGGCAATGATCACATCCGCGCCCGCCCTGGCGAAGGCCAGGACCATCTGGTAACCCAGGCCTCGGCTACCACCCGTGACCAGCACGACTTTGCCGGTCAGGTCGAACAACGACTCGTGGTTAATTGAATCGGTCATTGCAAGTTCACCGTCTTAATGGTTCAGGATGTGCGCGTATCGGGCCCGTGCTGCCGCGATCTTCGGCGGCAGGTGCTCGCTGGGGAACATGCCTTCAGCGGGTTTGTAGCGACGTAGCAGCTCGCGGGCCACGGTCACCCGGTGGACCTCGGTGGGGCCGTCAGCCAAGCCGAAGGTCGGAACATTCATCCACATGTAGGCCAGAGGTGTTTCGAAGGTCGCGCCCAGGGAGCCGTGCAGGTGCAGCGCGCGCTGCACGATGTCGTGATAGATCTTGGCCATGCCGACCTTGACCATGGCGATGTGAGCGCGGGCCTGACGCGGATCGCCATGGCTGCGATCGATGATCCAGGCGGTCTTCATCACGAGCAGTCGAAACTGCTCAAGCTCGATCTGGCTGTCGGCAATCATCGTCTGCACGGTCCCCATATCGGCCAGCAGCGTGCCCTGGGTACGCCGACTGAGCGCCCGTTCGCACATCATGTCCAAGGCCCGCTGGCACTGCCCGACGATCCGCATGGCGTGATGCACCCGGCCACCACCGAGGCGCGCCTGGGCCACTGCAAAGCCCCCGCCCTGCTCGCCCAGCATGTGATCGAGCGGGACACGCACGTTGTTGTAGTGCAGATAGCCCTCAGTCGCCTCGTCCATTTCCAGGCGCTCGCCCATGTATGGCGCATTACGGATGATCTCCAGGCCTTCGGTCTCCCGAGGCACGATGAACATCGACATGCGCTTCTGGATAGGGGCCTCGGGGTCGGTCACCGCCAGCACCAACACGAATTCGGCATATCGTGCGTTGGAGGAGAACCATTTCTCACCGTTGATGACCCAATGGCCACCCTCACGCACGGCCGTGGTGGTGAACACCCGTGGGTCTGCACCACCCTGCGGCTCGGTCATGGAAAAGCAGGAAACGATATCGCCATCGAGCAGCGGCTGCAGGTAGCGTTCCTTTTGCTGTGGGGTGCCGAACATGGCAAGAATTTCAGCGTTGCCGGTGTCCGGTGCGGCGGTGCCGAACACGGTTGGCGCCCACAAGGAGCGACCCAGACGTTCATTCATCAAGGCCAGAGCGACCTGGCCGTAGCCTTCTCCACCCAACTCCTCACCGAGGTGACAGGCCCAAAGTTTCTGGCGTTTGACCTCGTCCTGCAGCGGTTTGAGAATGGCCCGTGAGGCTTCATGGCGAGTGTTGTAAACCACACTTACCGATGGAAACAGCACGTCCAGCGGTTCCACTTCCTCGATCAGAAAACGGTCGATCCAATCCAGCTTTTTTTGGAACTCAGGGTCGGTCGAAAAATCCCACATGGTATTTCCCCAGACAGCGTTGCAATGGACCGCTAGGCGGCAGAGATGAGTTGCCGAGCCTTGGCCATCAGCCAGGTGGCGTAGTTGTGCAGGTAGTCGCCCATTTCCTTCGGCGCCTTGCCGACCAGGGAGCGCGCGTAAGTGCCTTCGAGCAGGCAGGCGAGCTTGTAGCAGGCCAATACGAAGAACCACGGCAGGCTGGACAGATCACGACCGGTGAGTTCGCCATACAGTGCAATCAGTTCACTGCGGGACATGAACCCATCCCAAGGCTCAACCACCGGCTTGCTACCAGGGCCCGGGATCTGCGGGTCGCCCGGTTCACGCCAGGATGTCAGCACCCAGGCAAGATCCAGCAGCGGGTCGCCCAGGGTCGACAGCTCCCAGTCGATCAGGCCGCTGATGCGCGGTGACTCCAGAGAAAACATCACGTTGGGCCACTGATAGTCGCCGTGGATGATGCCGATGCGGCCATCTTGCGGGACGTTGTCAGCGAGCCAGCGACCCACTTCATCGACGCTGGGCAAGCCACTTTGCTGATAGCCTGGGGTATCGCGATAACCATCGAGCTGCGAGCGCCAGCGATCGACTTGGCGACCATGCCAGTTCTCGGGACGGCCGAAGTCCGCGAGCCCCGCCTGCTGATAGTCCACCTGACTCAGCGACGCCGCCGCACGAACGAAGGCTTCACCCATCTGGTAGCGCCAACTCGCATCGGTGGCATAGCGGCCTTGCAATTGACCGGCCGGAGAGAAGCCTTCAAGCGGCTCCATGAGGAAGAAATTCACGCCCATCATCGAGCTGTCGGTACAGACAGCCAAGAGCGCCGGATGAGGGACGTCGCTGCCCGCCAGCGCCTTGAGCACCCGGGCTTCTCGCAACATGGTTTCATTGCTGTTGGCACGCAGATGTCGAGGTGGACGGCGCAGCACCATTTGCCGGGTGCCGCGGTTGAGCATGAACAGATTGTTCTGCGAGCCGCCGGTCAGCTGGCGGACTTCGGTGATCGGGCCGTCGCCGGGCAGGCCTGCGTCGTCAAGCCACGGCTGCAACACGGACCAATCGAGCAAACCGTCGAAATCGGGAAGTGTCGGCTTCATACGAGGCGACCTCCCCCGCTGCGGTTCGGTTCAGCCCCTGGCAAGCGCCGATCATATCGGCCCTGCATGCGTAACGAAGTCTCCATCATCCGCTTTCCCCATCGTTATTGTTGTTCGGTCACTCCTTGCGCAGCAGCGTTCTTGTCCTGCTCAAGGTTTCGGCGCACTTGTCTCAACACATCCAGCGTCTGATCCAGAGCCGCCACATCCAGGCCCTGGGAAATACGCTCGGTCCACTCGGCACTTTCCTGGTTCACCTGTGCATACACCTGACGCCCCAGTGGGGTGGCTACCAACTGCTTGGACGTTTTGTGATGCGGATTTTCCTCGTAGCTCACATACCCTTCTGCAGCCAGCACATCAGCCAATCGCTGAATGGCCTGGCGCGTGTACCCCAGACTGCGGGCAATCCGGGCAACGGTGGGTGGCTCGACCGCCAACACCACCGAGGCCAACACGAAGGTCTGGCCAGGGCCGCCCAATACTGATGGGCGCTTGACGCTCATGACCCGGCCATGCAGACGCAAGACCTCATCCACCAACTCTCCGAGACGACCACCGACCTCGCTATGAACCGAATGGTCGAAGGTCGGCACAGGCCTTTCCTCGGCTTTCTTGCTAACCATACTGACACTCCATTTCCAAACTGACAACATGCTGTCGTTTTATTTTATAGAATTTAGCCCAATACAGCACCGTGTAGGAGCCTCATCGTCAGCGCACGACTCTACAGACACAACAAGGGGGAGCAAGCTCCCCCTGGGTCAATCATGTTGAATACTCAAACTCCGCAGGCCGTATAGCCCCCATCAATCGGCAAGAGTGCCCCGGTAATGAACGAGGCGGCCGGTGAACAGAGGAACAAAATGCCCTGGGCAATTTCCTCCGGTTGCCCCCAGCGCCCCAAGGGTGTGCGCCCCAGCACCCGGGTATTTCGCTCGACATCAGCCGACATGCCACGGGTCATCGGCGTGACGGTCCAGCCTGGCGCTACCGCATTGACGCGAATGCCTTCCTTGCCCCACGCCACAGCCAGGCTCTTGCTCAACTGCACGACACCGCCTTTGCTCGAGGCATAGGCAGGTGCTGTCGGACTGCCGAAGGAGCTCATCACCGACCCCAGATTGACAATGCAACCGGCACTGGCCGCCAGCAGATCCCGTGCGGCGTAGCAGCAGCGCATGGTGCCGAACAGGTTGATCTCCAGGGTGCGCAGGAAGCCTTCTTCGGTGAACTCACTGGCACCACGGCCGATGCCTGCGGAGTTGATCAGAATGTCGAGCCGGGAAAGCCCGGAAAAATACGCGGTGACAGCAGTGGAGTCGGCGACATCGAGCACGGAGAAACTAACAGCGGCCAGCCCGCTGTCATCCTGGCAGGACTGGACCTCAGCCAGGGACACTCCGGTCGCCTTCACCGCACACCCGGCTTCCAACAATCTGCGAACAGTCGCAAGGCCAATACCACTGGTACCGCCGACCACCAGGGCCGTTTTATTGTGCAAATCAGTCGCCATAACCACTCCTACTCAAGTCCCCTGGGCATCCCTCTGACACCCGACAGCAACAAGATGACATAGAGTCAGTTTCTAGCGCTATATCCCCGGCATTTGAACGACAGCGACAAAACCAAGCAAAACTCTAGGATTAACCCAGATATCGGGGCTTTTCAGAAGGAGGCTTGACGCAGAAAAATAACTGACATATGGTCATCTTTACCAAAACAACACGCCTGCAACCCGAGGTCAGCATGCCAACCGTCAACTACCCGATCTACGACGTAGACCGTCACTTTTACGAGCCACCGGAAGCATTCCTGCGCCATCTGCCCAAGCAGTTCCGCAAAGAATTCCAGTACGTGCAGATCAATGGCCGCACCAAACTGGCGGTTGGCGGTGTATTGAGCGACTACATCCCTAACCCTACTTTCGATGTGGTCGCCGCACCCGGCTCCCATGAAATGTGGTACCGCGGTGAAAACCCGGAAGGTCTGTCACTGCGTGAGTTCGGTGGCGATCCAGTACCTTCCCATCCTGCTTTCTTCAACGGTGAAGCGCACCTGAAGGTCATGGATGAGCAGGGTATTCATGCCGGCTTGTTCATTCCGACACTCGGCTCGGTCATTGAAGAACGCCTGTCACACAAACCGGACGCCATTGCCGCCCTCTTCCATTCGTCCAACCAATGGCTGGCCGAGGAATGCGGTTTTGCCCGTGAGAACCGCCTGTTTCCGGTACCGATGATCAACCTCATCGATGTCGATAAAGCCGTTCAGGAACTGGAATTCGTCCTGGCTGCCGGGGCGCGGGTGGTCGGCATTCGCCCGGCACCCGTGGCCGGGCTGACCGGTGGCCGGTCGATGGGCTTCACCGAGTTCGACCCCTTCTGGGCTCGCGTCAACGAAGCGAAGATTTTCGTCATGCTGCACGTTTCCGACTCCGGCTACGACAAGATCAATAGCTGGTGGACGGCAGGTGGCAAGGGTGAATTCAGGCCGTTCGAGAAAGAGCCATTCGGCGAAGTGCTGGACTGGATGGGTCGTGCCATCTCCGACACCTTGGCGGCATTGATCTGCCATGGCGTTTTCGATCGTTTCCCTGATGTGCGTGTAGCGTCGCTGGAAAACGGCACCTCCTGGCTAGAGCCGCTGCTGGGACGCCTGGCACACATCTACAAGAAAATGCCGAAGTCGTTCAAACGCGATCCGGTGGAAACTTTCCGCCGCCATGTGTTCGTTTCACCGTTCTATGAAGATCCAGTGGACAAGCTCATCGATTTGATCGGCGTCGAACGCGTACTGTTCGGCAGCGACTGGCCGCACCCGGAAGGCCTCACCCACCCGCGGGACTTCTTCAAGGACATCGACATGCTTGATGAAGCACAGACCCAACGCGTCATGAGTACCAACCTCAAGGGTTTGCTTGAGGGTGTTCGGGACTGATACCGAATGCGGAAAACAAAAAAGGCATGAGCGACCCTCATGCCTTTTTTATTGACTTCAGAAATCCAGGATTCCCTTGAATGATTGTTGTGGGGTACATACTCAATTTATCCGACCCCATTACTCGACAGGCTGATGCTCGCATTACCCAGTGGGAGCGAGCCTGCTCGCGAAAGGCGTCAACGATAACGCGGACCACCTGAATAACGAGCAGGCATGCACTCCCTCCGCAAGGCTACATCCTGAGAATTCGGGAGATCGATTTGCTTGTCTTCAAGGTTGGCTGTGGTGAACAACTAGAGCTGCAGGAGTACGTCAATCAGTCAGTAGTCGGACAAAAGCTGTCTGTCGCAACAGGCAGAAAACGGCCGATTCTGTTGAAAAAGTCGCTTTGCCAAATCGCTTGATTATTGATGGGTGAAAACACCTTTTTTGTGCGCTGCTGCTTGAAATCTGGGTCCTGAACCTTCTGCCCAACACTCAGATTTCAATCTCAGGCGCGTACTGTTCTGCCATAGGATTCTAAGGATGGTCTGAAAAAGACTTCCTGATTTGGCAAAATGCCCTGACGCCAGCCGCTGAGTTTTTCCGATGAAGCAGATGACCTTCGCCGACGCCGAGTACGCCGGCAAGCGCAAGCAGACCCGCAAGGAGTTGTTCCTGATCGAGATGGATCAGGTCGTTCCGTGGACGGGCCTGATTGCCTTGATTGAGCCCCATAATCCAAAGGGCGGAGGCGGCCGCCCGGCTTATCCGCTGATGGCAATACTGCGGGTTCATCTGATGCAAAACTGGTTCGGCTATAGCGATCCAGCGATGGAAGAGGCGTTGTACGAGACCACGATCCTGCGCCAGTTTTCGGGGTTGAATCTGGAGCGTATCCCCGACGAAACCACGATCCTCAACTTCCGCCGTTTGTTGGAAAAGCACGAACTGGCCGCCGGAATTCTAGCGGTGATCAACGGCTACCTGGGCGACCGAGGCCTGTCGCTGCGCCAAGGTACCATCGTGGATGCCACGCTGATCAGCGCGCCCAGTTCGACCAAGAACAAGGACGGTAAGCGCGACCCGGAAATGCATCAAACGAAGAAGGGCAACCAGTACTACTTCGGGGCGAAAGCACATATTGGTACCGATGATGAGTCGGGCCTGGTGCATAGCGTGGTGGTCACAGCAGCCAATGTGGCGGACGTTACTCAGGTCGACAAACTGCTGCACGGCCAGGAAAACGTGGTCTGCGCCGATGCTGGCTACACCGGTGTCGAAAAGCGAGAAGAGCATCAAGGACGCCAATTCGTCTGGCAGGTCGCTGCGCGCCGAAGCACCTATAAGAAATACGGCAAGCGTAGTCTTCTGTACAAAGTCATCCGCAAGATCGAGAAGGTCAAGGCGCAGACGCGAGCGAAAGTTGAGCACCCGTTTCGAGTGATCAAGCGGCAGTTCGGTTACACCAAGGTGCGGTTCCGTGGGTTGGCAAAAAATACGGCTCAGATGGTGACGTTGTTTGCGCTGTCGAATCTTTGGATGGCGCGCCGGCATTTACTGAAAACGTCGGGAGAGGGGCGCCTGTAATGCGGGGGATGGTTGCTACGAGACGCTCGTAGCAACCGAAAACATAAAATATGCGACGAAGCTGACGGTATTTTGAGCCGAGATCTCGCTTTTTAGATCACTGAGGCCAGCTGGCCGCGAAATGGCGGGCTACTTCAGAGCATCCCTAAGCCGACTTTTTTAACAGAATCGGCCAGAAGCAGCCTAACCTACGTGACTCGCCCCCCCTCTCACCGCTTTTAAGGTCAGTCACCTTTTTTGTGTTTGTGTACTTCCAGATCAGGGTGTTTGGGTTTGTTTTCTTCAGTAACACGACGACGTTGGTCCTTTTTACCGGTGGATTCAGCGATCGGTTTGGGGCCGGGTTTAATACTCATGTGTTCAACTCCTTCGATTGATAACGGGTCTGTAAGTAAAGCCGTACGCATAGACAGTGAAGCTACGGGGCGACCAACTCGGCAAGCTTGGCCGCGATATCTGCAAAGGTATCTTCAGCAGTGCTCAGGCCGCTTCTCGAACCGAGTAAAGGACTGACTTCGCGCAGCGATTCGTATGTAGTGTCGTGAATTATGGGAACCAGCAGATCCCTTGCGAGGAGCGCGGAAAGCTCTTTGTCGGCGATGCCTTCGGCTGCTAGGCGACGCAGCAAAGCCGGGGTCACCAGCACAATTCCTACTCGAGACTTCGCCAATCCCTTATCAATTTCACGCAGTAAGGAAGAGCCTAGAAGGACATCTTTCTCGCTGAACCAAACGGAAACACCGAGCGACTCGAGTACATCATGCAGCTCCTTCGCGGATCCTTTCCGGTCGTCCCAGGCGTGACAAAGAAAGACGTCACGTAGATCAGGTACTGTCGCACGCCTCTCAACATTTTCGCGTACCGGTGTGAGCGTTCTTACCTCGGCGGAGGTGTAGGCTACAGAGGATCCGGGTTTCGACCAGCGCGGCTTTGCGCTGCTGGATGAACCTCCGCTACTGCGACCACCCCCGCCATTAGACTGGGACGAATAGGATGGTGCGTAGGACGAGGATGAATACGATCGCGATCCGTACCCGCTATATCCGCTGCCACATGCGGGACACGCTGCTCTTGCGCTTGCCGAACGATGACCATGTACCGGTGCTGTACATCTAGACATGTCGTAAACCTTCCGTTTGTAGCTGCTCGCCCAAAAGATGATTAAGCAGCGGCTGTACCGAGCCAACAGCTTTTGAAAACACCGCAACCCATCCTTATTGGCTCGAAATCAACCTGCGTTAAGATCGTGATTCCAATATGCCAGCACAAACAATAGCCCATACCGCGAATTTCGTTAGCACGCGTAGCGTGAATGTTGGCATAAAGGAGACAGATTTGTTTTCTGAAAACAAGTCAGTCTCCTTTGGCTCTTCTTATGCCTCGCTCGTGGCCTCCTCGGTATCCCCGGTTTTGAACAAGGACACAAACCACTTCTTAGATGCAAATTTCTTGTACAACCGAGGGGCCTGAGTTTTCAGCTTGGCTACTACCGACACCATAGCTTCGCGAAGATCCTTTGAATATCGATACGCTCCAATTTGATCGGCTTTGCTGTCCAGGAACAGCGCCACTTTATCCGCTGAAGCCGAAGACCTGCCCACTCCGTCCAACAACCTGATCAACCGGGATGCTTCGTCGGCATTGGTAGGTTGAATGTCCTGAATGAGCGGCGCAAAGTTTTGAAGTACAGAAATTAGTCGATCGATTTGCTGTGGATTGGAATAGAAGAGCGAACGCAGGCGTGCGCCGACGACGTGTTTCAACGGCAGATCCAAGACCTCGATCATCGCCTGGAGAAGAGCAATCGTAGCGCTTTCTAGTTCAAACTCAGCATCACCGCCGACATAGTGATTGAGCGAAGCCACGACGCTGTCGGCGATAGCGGAAGCTCCAGATAGACTCATGTCTCGGGCCGCCGTCGCCTGAAGGATCTTGGTCATTTGAGGCAGTGCCTGCCCGATCTCTGCACACCACTGCTCCTCGGTTCGACTCGGAGCATCAACCAGCCTGAAGGCGAACGTTTTGAAATTCTTGAAGCGTTCGCCGACGGTCGCTAAAGCCAAATCCAGGAAGTTCAGATCTACTTCGTGGAGCGTTTTCAAGCCCTGTTCTGTGCGTAGATCCCAGCTTTCGAACCACGATAGAACCTCATCCGCACTTACTCCCGCAGGCTCGACCACGTCGGTCAATGCAGTGAAGTTTTTCATCATCCACGGTACCGGTAGCCGCGAAATGCTTTTCTCCTTGATGAGTTTGGCAATGTACGGCGCAACGGTCTCGGCCACTTCGCTGGTTACCAGCGACAAGATTTCTGTGCATTTCAGTGTCGCATTACCCAGCGCCCAGAACAGATCGGAGACAAAGACTTGATCCAGACCTGGAATCGTCGCGAGTTTTGCAGGATCCGTTTCTCGCATGTACACGATTGCCGCGACTGCGCGGACAGTGTCTGTAGGATCGCTGGCCAGCAGCGATGCCAAGGTCGTCAGCACAGTAGAATCGATCGTTTCTGCAAGCGCCAAGCAAACCACCGCTGCGTCTTCCGATCCTCCATCGCAAAGCTTGGCGATCACCGCTACTTCTGCCGCACTGATCCCGCCAACGACACCTCCGGCCACACTGCGATGCTTATAGGCCCATATGAGTGCCGGGACTACCTGATCACTTTCCAACGGCGAGACAGTGAGCGCATGATCGCCTGTACTCACCAATTGCAGATTGGCATTCGGATAGGCCTTTTCGCTCGGCGCGAAATCAATGGCCCGAATGACCTTCATCTCGTTGATGGTTGGCAGCAGGTGCATTATGCATTCGACTCGATCCAAGACCATACCGTCGAATGTCTCACCGACGGCATTCAGATACGCATCGAATTCGACAAGGTCTGCCTTGAGCACAGCAAATTCCGTCTCTTCGTACGGCTCACCTATACGTACATCGATCGAGTCTGCAAGACTCTTCCCGTGCGCGGTGATCAAGCCGCGATCAAGACCCAACTCGATACACCTCTCAACGGACTGATAGAAAGCTGTATTGCCCCTGTTCTGTTTGGGAAGCACCTCTAAGCACTCGGCGTTGAGCTGCTTCATGAGATCTGCCGCCCATTCTCCGCCATGCTTGGCATGCGCTGCACTGATGACTGGCAGAAGTACCGACAATGTCGGGTTGGTGGCCAAATATCGCTTGAAAGCGTCGGAAAAACCAAAGAGCGAAGTCAACGAGAACAGCTTGTTTTCGTCGCTCGAGTCAAAGGCATTCAGCAGAGGCTCATCGATCAGCTCGGCAATCGCAATTTTGCTGGTCGTCAGGAAGTGGATCTGAAGCAGCTGTATCTGCCAGCCCTCTTCTATCCCTTCACCGCACAACACCCCTAACAATGCCTGCGTCTGAGCATACTTTGCAGCCGTCGCATCATCGATCTTATTCGCAGTTCTAAATGCCTGAGAAATCCCGTCTCGCCTGAGAATTTCCTCCATGGGCACTTCGATATACCTGCAAAGCAGAATATGTGCCGCAATGCATACTAGGTTTATCTGCTCGCCCACCACCAAAGCGGTGGTAGCAATATCGTTTATGTACTTTTTCTGCAGCCTGGGTGTGACCAGTCCATTTACCATTGGACTGTGCCGATGGAGCAGCTGCGCGCACTGCTCTGACAGCTGCGCGTCCGCAGCCGGGAAGGTGTGGTCCCACAGCCTCTTAAAACCGTCCTTCCACCCGGAGGTGATGACAGGTGGGGCACGGAAAACAACTGGGAATTTCTTGGCAATGAAGTCTCGCGAATCGTACTTTCGATCCGCATCCGCACCAAGATAGGCCGCAACTTTATTCGAGCAAAATGGCACGATCACGGTCAGGTTTTCAGCCGACGCCACCGAGGTAAAGATTTCCAAATCGCTCCAAACGCTACGAAGGTTATCTTTTGGCAACCTGTCGAGGTTATCTAGGATCACAACATAGTGCTGAGCAGTCACTAGCGTGAGCTGATGAGACAGGGTTCGCTTCAAATCAAGCGGTGTCACTTCCTTAGCGGTTTCGATCTTTTCATTGATCGTATCCTCGCTTGAGCCTTTGAATAGACTGAGCAGACTCCATTTTTTATTGGCTTTACCTACCTTCTTCTTTCTATTGAATAGCCACGCAAATAACAGGACTAAAACAGGACTTAACAATGCGGTCCAGTTCACCAATAGCAATACACTTGAAACCTCAACCGCTGGTTTTGAAAGGGCATCGGCAGCAGGCTTCGTAAGCTTAAATATTTCCTTGAATGCGCTGGTGGAAAAGAACAAGCTTGCGAGCAGTGCCAGCGCCCAAGCACTTGCATGGCTAGTGGTGATCTTGGTGTATTCGAACTCACGCCCGAGAGCGACATCCCGGCTTTTAGCCAGAGACTCGGCCTCAGCGCTTCCGGCTTCTACATCTTTCATCAACTGTTCGGTAAACAGTTCGATGAAATT
This sequence comes from Pseudomonas mohnii, assembly GCF_900105115.1. NCBI lineage: Bacteria > Pseudomonadati > Pseudomonadota > Gammaproteobacteria > Pseudomonadales > Pseudomonadaceae > Pseudomonas > Pseudomonas mohnii. Next base: position 6,081,879 of record NZ_FNRV01000001.1, on the reverse strand, counting down.
GCTTTTGGTGGAGCCTTGATAGTTTTGCTCGCAGTCAAACAGCCAAACACGGTAGCTATCATCGGAAGCCTTCAGCTTCGACCCAAGCATCGTCAAAATCGAGCTTTTGCCCGAACCAAACTCACCGTCCAGGCCGATCACCTGAGAGGAATTAGGCGCCATGATGTAGCTGTGCATCGCTGTCGCCACCTTGTCGTGGCTGCCGCCAGGGAATAGATCCTTATCAGCGGGGAGTTCGGTATGAAAATTGATCAATTCCGCATAGTCCTTGGAATACGTCTGAGTGCCGGAGGAAAGTGAATGCTCCTCACCGGGGCCTGCAGATTCCTCTCCGGAATCCGTTCTGGTGCGATCAATCCTAGCGGACCTGGCAGTCTGATGGATAGCACAATGACAGTATGACTGTAAGTCACTGATGATAGGCAACGGCGAGCATTCTCCACCCGTCATTATTGGTAGCTGATCAGCCGCATGTGCCTCTCGTTTCATCGGATCACGAGGAAGATCAAATTGATATCATGCCTACTTGAATAGTCCCTACTTTTGTAGACACGCCGGAATGGCGTTTTTTAGTCTGCGGTTACTGAACTGAGCGTCCCCTGTTGGCCGTTTTCTTACCGTTCCCGTTGTCACCGGCAGGTTTTGGCAGCTTTTGACCATTCTCTTCCACCACGACCACATCAAACCCTATCCACCCGGTCATAAAGGGCTACCAAATCGCCACAACGACTACAGCAATCGAAATCGCCATTATCCGATCCCCCACCACTCGCAATGCGCCCCTCAAATCCGAAACGCCCCAATCTCCTTACGCAAAGCATTCACCAACCCATGTAAATCCTGACTCGCCTGCTCCGCCCGAATAACGCCCCTGGAGGTCTGCTCACCCACCTGACTAATGTCGACAAGGCTCTTGTCGATCTCCATCGACACCTGGGTCTGTTGCTCCGCCGCAACGGCTATCAGCTGACTCTGTTCAACAATCAGCCCTGTGGCCCGGACGATATTCTCCAGTGTCTGTTGCACTTCATCAGCCTGGCTAACCGTAGTTCCCGCGGTCTTGTGGCTGTTGCTCATGGCTTTGACTGTCTCAGCGACCCGGCTGTGCAAGTTGCCGATCATCTGTTCGATCTCAAGTGTCGATTGCTGAGTACGTCGTGCCAGTGTGCGCACTTCGTCGGCGACTACGGCAAACCCCCGGCCCTGCTCGCCGGCGCGGGCGGCTTCAATGGCCGCGTTGAGTGCGAGCAGATTGGTTTGTTCTGCGATATTGCGGATCACCTCCAGGACCTGGCCTATCGCCTCGCTGTCGGCCGCCAATTGATGAATCAAGTGCATCGACCCGTCGATTTCCCCCGCCAGTCGCTGGATTGCACCGACCTGCTCTCGCACCCTCAGGCGCCCCTGCTCGGTTTCCCGGTTTACCTCTCGGGCGCTGCTGACCGCACTTTCCGCGTTGCGTGCAACTTGACGTGCAGTCACTGCAAGCTGGTTCATGGCTGTGGCAACGACTTCCAGTTGCTCACGTTGCCCGGTTACCTCACGGGCGCTGGAGCGGGCAACCGATTGCACCAGATCGCTCTGTTGGCCGACCTGCAACACTACGCCATCGACTTGCCTGATCAGGTGCTGGATCTGTCCAACCGTTCCGTTGAACACCGTACCGAGCGCCGCTAACTCGTCCTTACCCTGCACCACGAAATTCACGGTCATGTCGCCTTTGGCAACCTTGCCCATCACCCGACTCAAGTCATCCAGGATGCCGCGAGTCGCCAAATAAAAAGCACCGTACAAGTAGGTGATCAACAACAAAATGGCGAGTGACGCCACCGACAACAGGATCATCTCGCCGCGGGCCTGTCCAAGCCGCTGTTGCAATGACTGGGTGAGCGAAGCCAGCGCTGCTTCGTTCAGCCCTTGAACCTTGTCACTCAAGCCGGTCATCTGATCGAAATAGGCGGGCCACTGCTGCATTGGCTCCGCCGCATTGAGGATTTGCTCATCGAGTAGTTGCTTGCCTCTTTCGATGCTTTGCAACCCGACCTGCAGCGCGGGTGCAAGCGAACGTGCAATGTGCGCGTCAAAAACCTGGAATTTCTGCGCACTTTCGACACCGACTCGATCCATCCCCACCATCAATTGCTCCAGGGCAATGCTGTCGGCGGCACTTGGGTAGCCTTGGCCCAAGGTGATCGAGCCCAGTGTCCGGGCATTGTTCAGCAGCGCCGACAGCCGTGGCACTTGCACCGCGATCAGGGTACTGAGCTGACGCACGCGCGGCTCATCGTTCTGGCTCAGCCCCGCCTGCTCGACAATACTTTCCAGCAGAAGCGCACCTTGCGCCGCCAACTGAGCGCTCAATTCCGACCGGGGGGCTGCGCCTTCGGTTTTGCGCAAGGTTTGCAGCCCCTGGACCAACGCTGTGCGCTGACGTTCGATCGACTGCGAATCAAGGCCAGAAATGTCCAGCCGGCTGATCGTGGAAACGGCAGCCTCTTCAGCCCGTTCGATCCGCTGGGTGATATCGCTTTTCTTTTCCACCTGGCTCACCCGCTGCCGGATCAGGGCCAGATCCTTGAGCAGGTCAAGCTGTTGCTGCAACTGCACAGACTCCCGCACCGCCGCGAGGCTGCCCAGTACAGCGGCACTGACCCGCCACTGGTGGTAGGCAATGCCGACCAGGTACGTATTGGCCCCCAGTAAAGGCACGAAGAATAAAACACTGATCAGGCTGAATTTCATGGCGAACCCCAGACGGTTCATCAGCCAGATTCCCGGATAGAACAAAGCCTTCATGCTGCACTCCTTCCCTTATTGTTTTTATGAGTTCAATGCACCAGGTGCTCACCGATGAAATGCGAAACCTTCGGTGGGCCATCGCCACAGTGAAAGGCTCTGACCTTCGCCTCAGCCTGCTGGTCAGCGAGGGTGGTTCGGGTTTGCTGGCGCAGATAATCGGACCATGAATCGACAATGAATCGCTCGAGGTAGTGATCCGGATGGTCCAGTTCCCGGTAGATTCGCCAAAAGCTGGCGCCATCCCGGCGACGCTGGGCACCGATACGGCTGATCTGACGGAGGAACTCTTCGCGACTCTGCGCACTGACCTGATAGGCGATCTGCACCGCCACCGGTCCCTCGCCTGGCTCGAGACCGGCAAAATTGAAAGCCGGCAGTTCGGCGCTCGACGGGGTGACTTCGTCGTCGTTACCGAGCCACGCCGGGTAGCGCCACATCACCAGCATCGACAGTGCCACCGCCATGGCTGCGAGCATCAACGCTGTGCGACTGTCGAAGTGACTGGCCGCCGCCCCCCACAACGCACCGCCGATGGCCAGGGAGCCCTGAAACACCAGCATGTAGATCGCCACTGCGCGAGCGCGAATCCACGGTGCAACCGAAGACTGGATGGCGACCAGGTTGCTGGTGCCTACAGCGAGCCAGCCGATGCCGGCGAAAAACAGCGCCACACACTGCACTGCCGTGCTCGACGCCAGCGCCACCAACAGACAATTGAGCGCATACAACAATGCCGCCAGCGCCAGCATCAGGTTAAGCGACATCCGGGCGCGGACCATGGGCATCAGAAACGCTCCCACCATGGTGCCCACGCCGAGACTGCCCAACAGCACGCCATAGTTCCCGGCGCCACCCGACTCGCTGGCGACCACTGGCAACAACGCCCACAGGCCGCTGGCTGCACCGACAAAGGCAAAGGTGCGCAAGCATTGCTCACGCATGACGGCTGAGTGCCGCACGTAGCGCATCGTGCCGCGCAATCCGGCCCACAGCGTTTCGGGTGGCAGGCTGGTATCACGGGCCGGCACCTTCATGCGGATCACCACCAGCAACGACCCCAGCAACAGCAGCCCACAAATGGCAAACACGCTGACCACATTCGACATCGCGACCACGCTGCCAGCCAGCGCCGGGCCAACAGCACGCGCCGAACTGTAGGACAACGACGAAAGCGCCAAAGCCGAGGCCATGAAGGGTCGCGGCACAGACTCCGCTTGTGTGGTGTACCAAGCCGGCCCTTGCAGGGCAAAACCGATACCGAAGCAAAACGTCAGCCCCAGCAGCAGCCAGGGCGTGACCAGGCCCAGTGCGCTGCAAGTGATCAGGGTAGCGGCGGTGCAAAACATCCCTATCTGGGTGACCAGCAGGTAACGGCGTCGATTGAAAATATCGGCGAACACGCCGCCTGGCAGCCCAAAGAAAAACGCCGGCAGGCTGATTGCCGTCTGCACCAGCGCCACCAGCATCGGTGAGCTGGTCAGCGACACCATCAGCCAGGCAGCGCCTACGTTCTGCATCCAGATCGCCAGGTTCATTGCCAACGCGCCCAGCCACAAGGCACGGAAGGAGGCAAATCGCAGCGGCGCCCATAACGAATTCGAACTGTCTGTCATCGAAGCCTCGCCTTCTCTGATGCAGTCCCCGCGCTTGACGGGCGAAAGGAATGACCGCATATTTAAAACTAACTGTTTGACAGTTTTATATCAGATAGGACAACAAGAATCGACAATCCACTGCCATACACCGTCAATTACTGACACTGTGGCAGTTTAGTGATCATGGAGCAGGCTTTCGATGACGACTATTCGCCCCGACGCCGACTTTCAGGAATTTCTGAAGCAAGGCCAATTCATGCTCCAGCGCAGCCGCTCGAGCCAACGCTGCTTTTTTTATCCTCGAGTGCTTGAGCCGCGAACCGGCAATACCGACCTGGAATGGGTGCAAGCCAGCGGGCTTGGCACCGTCTACTCAGCGACGGTCATCCGCCCCAAGCCTCCCGCACAGCCCTACAACGTGTCCTTGGTCGACCTTGATGAAGGCCCTCGAATGATGACGCGCATTGAAGGCATGCCCGCCGAACAGGTCACGATCGGCCTGCGCGTCAAGGCGCGCATCGTCGAGGAAGTTGACCAGTTCTTTGTCGTTTTCGACCCACACCACCACTAGGCGATAGATCATGAAAAATCCGATGTCACTTGCTGGTCGCACAATTGTCGTGACCGGTGCCGGTCAGGGAATCGGCCTGGGCATTGCCCGCCTGGCCATCGAATTGGGTGCGAACGTCGCGGCTGTCGACCTCAATGCCGATGCCCTGCACAGCGCCGCCCATGAGCTGGGCGAGCACTATCTGCCACTGGCTGGCAGTGTCAGTGACCAGGCCTTTGTACAGTCAGCCGTGGAACAAGCCGTCAGTCACTTCGGGGCCGTCCACGGTCTGGTCAACAACGCTGGCATTGGCCGGCCGGCCATGATCGAAAAGATGACGCTGGAGCAATGGCAACAGGTGATCGATGTGCACCTGACAGGCTCGTTTTTCTTCACCCAGGCGGTCGGTCAGCATCTATTGCAACGCGCTCGGGCAGGCGACAGCGCGCCGGGCTCGATCGTGTTTATCTCGTCCGATGCGGGCCGCCGGGGCAGCCTCGGCCAGATCAACTATTCGGCGGCCAAGTCCGGCATGTTCGGCATGGCCATGACGGCTGCACGGGAATGGGCAAAACACGGCATCCGCGCAAACGCCGTGTGCTTCGGCATGGTGGAAACCGCCATGACCGAGAAAGTGCGTACCGATCCCAAGTTTCTCGAAACCTACCTGGCGCAGATTGCGCTGGGGCGCTTCGCCTCTCCTGAAGAAGTTTCAGTCCCTGTCTGCTTCCTGCTGTCCGAAGCGGCTTCCTATATCACCGGCCAGGTCCTTTCGGTCAATGGCGGGTACACCATAGCGGTATGACTATGCACAATATTGCCAAAGAAGCACTTGCAGGCCTGCGCGTACTCGACATGACCCGGGTCATCGCCGGACCTTATGCCGGGCAGATACTCGCCGACCTCGGCGCCGACGTCCTCAAGGTCGAACGCCAGGGCGAAGGCGACGATATCCGTCGCATTGGCCCGCCATGGATCAAGGGCACCGAGAACGAACCTCACCAGGAATCCACCTACAGCCAATCGGTCAACCGCAATAAGCGCTCGATCAGCGTCAATTTCGCTGAGCGCGAAGGCGCCGAGCTATTGCGCCAGCTGGCGGCCAAATCGGACATCTTGCTGGAGAACTACCGTACCGGCACCCTGGCCAAATACGGCCTGAGTTATGAAGAGCTGCGCGAGATCAACCCGCGCCTGATCTACTGCTCTATCACTGGCTTTGGCCAGACCGGCCCCTACGCCAACCGGTCTGGTTATGACTACCTGATCCAGGCCATGGCCGGGGTGATGTCGGTGACCGGTCACCGCGACGAACACGCCGGCGATGGCCCCATGCGAGTCGGTGTGCCAGTGGCTGATATCTGTGCCGGTCTCTACGCCGCCATCGGCGTACTGGCCGCGGTCAATCACCGCCATGAGAGCGGTGAAGGTCAGCACATCGATGTGTCGCTGTTCGACTCCCAGGTCGCCGCATTGCTCAACACCTTTTCTGCCTGGTTCAACGGCGGCAAGGAACTGGGCCGCACGGGTAATGATCACCCAAGCGCATCGCCTTACGGCGTTTACGCGGTGGATGACGGTTTTATCCTGGTCGCTACCTTCAATGACCGTGAATTCGCCCGGCTAGCCGCCGCCGTGGACCGCGCCGAGTGGATCGAAGACCCCCGCTTTGCCCGCAACGGTGCGCGTGTCGCCAATCGCCAGGAACTGTCGGCGCTGCTCACCGAGGCGTTGCGTGGCCGTGGCAAGGATGAGTGGATCGCCCACCTCAATGCCGCCACCGTGTCCTGCGGCCCGATCAATAGCATGGCCGATCTGGAGCGCGACCCTCATGCCATCGAACGCGAAATGATCGTGCCGCTGGAACACCCGGTCAATGGAACGATTCGTACCGCGGCAAGCCCGATGCGGTTCTCCTCGACGCCGGTTCAATACAAGTCGGCGCCACCGACCATTGGCGAACACACCAGTGAAATTCTCGGTGACTGGCTGGGGATGAACCCGGCGCACATCGCTGAACTGCGTCAACGCAACGTCATCTGAGGGATCTGCCGTGACTTCAACCTTCAGTTTCAAACCCTTGCAATTGCCTGCTGCCCTGGAGCCATTACGCCAGGAAGTCCGGTCTTTTCTGCAGGACAGCGCCAGCCAATGGTCAGGCTGGAAGATCGGTCACTCCTGGACGGGTTTCGACCGCGAATTCAGCCTTGAAGTCGGTCGCCGCGGTTGGATCGGCATGACCTGGCCCAAAGCCTACGGCGGCCACGAGCGCTCGGGCCTTGAGCGATACGTGGTGGTCGAGGAAATGCTCGCCGCCGGCGCGCCGCTGGGTGCGCACTGGTTCGGCGACCGACAGAGCGGCCCCCTGCTCTTGCGCCTGGGCAGCGAAGAACAGCGTCGCCGCTTCATACCCCTCATCGTCAAAGGTCAGGCTTCGTTTTGCATTGGCCTGAGTGAACCCGACTCGGGCTCTGACCTGGCTTCATTGCGTTCTCGCGCTACCCGTGTCGACGGTGGCTGGCGACTCAATGGCCGCAAAGTCTGGACCACCAACGCACACCTGTGCGACTTCATGATCGGGCTGTTCCGCACGGGTGCCAGTGCTGACTCGGAGCGCCACAAAGGCCTTTCGCAGTTCCTGATCGACATGCGCTCATCCGGCATCGAAGTACGCCCCATCCACGATCTGACCGGCGAAGCGCATTTCAATGAAGTCGTCTTCGAAGATGTCTTCGTCCCCGACGATATGCTGGTGGGGCAGGAAGGCGATGGCTGGAGCCAGGCCACGGCGGAGCTAGCTTTCGAGCGCAGCCAACCGGATCGCTATATGAGCAGCTTTCCTCTGCTGCCCTTGACCATCGAAGCCCTGCATGGCGACCACAAGGCCGACCGTCTGGCGGCACGCAAACTGGGAGAGGCCTACGCGGAATTGACGGTGTTGCGCGAGATGTCACTGTCCATCCTTGGCCAACTTCAGGATGGCCACTCCCCTGCCAAGGAAGCCGCCCTGGTCAAGGACCTGGGCAATACCCATGAACAACGAATCCCGGAGCTCGTGCGCGAATTGCTCGACACGCCATCCACCCTTGTCAGTGGTAACAAGTTGAGTGAATTGCAGGGTTTCCTCGTACAGAACGTGCCGAGCTTCTCCCTGCGTGGCGGAACACGCGAAATTTTGCGCGGCATCATTGCCAAGGGGCTTGGACTGCGATGAGTGAAGACATGAACATCAGCGAAATGCTCGCAGAACAAGTGAACCGACTCTTCACTGACCGTATCGATCGCCAGACCTGGGTCGATGCTGAAGATGGCCGCCCGGCGACAGCCCTCTGGGTCGAGATCGAGCAGTTGGGCATCCCCCTTGCCATGTGTCAGGAACAGCATGGCGGCGCCGGCCTGAGCTGGACCGAGAGTGAACCGATGTTGCGCCTGTGTGGCGCCCATGCGGTTCCGTTGCCTGTCGGGGAAACGGCCATCGCAGCCTGGGCGCTTTCCTGTGCCGGACTGCAAGTACCAGAAGGCCCCATGGCGGTATCGACCAGCGTGTATCAACTGGATGGGCAAGATCGCTTGCAGGGTCGTGACCCGCAATTGAGCTGGTTGCCGCAGGTCGAACATGTCGTATTGCTCGCCGAGCGCGAAGGCGATTTGTACCTCTGCCTGGTTCGCGCCAGCGAAGGTGAGCAGCAAATAGTCGAAACCCTCGATCGCCTTCCCTGCGCACAATGGAGCCTGTGCGGTGCGCGTCCCGAACAGTTTGCAGCCGCACCGCCAACGATTGGAACGAGCACGCTGCAGCCGCTGATCGCTGTGCTCAGAAGCATTCAGATGGCCGGTGCCTTGGCCAAGGTGCTGGAGTTCTGTGTCGACTATGCCAACACCCGTGTGCAGTTCGGTAAACCGATCGGTAAGTTCCAGGCCATTCAACACATGATTGCCGAGCTGGCCTCCCAGGCCGCCGCCGCCCAGGTGGCCGGTTTGTACGCGGCACGCATGATCGATGCAGGCAATCCGTTCCAGGCGGCGGCCGTGGCCAAGGCACTGGTTGGAAAGGCCGCGGGACGCGCTGCCGCCATGGCCCACCAGGTCTTTGGTGCCATTGGCGTGACCGACGAGCACAGCCTGCACTACTACACCCGACGCCTGTGGCAATGGCGTGCGGATGCCGGCAGCGAACACTACTGGACAGAATGTCTGGGGCAACAGATTTTGGCCCGCGACGGCGCGGCCTTGTGGAGCAGGCTGACCCAACCGATGGAACAGTCTGCCTAGCATCAAGATGCTGTCGGCCTTGCTTGCAGGGCCGGCACGCTCTCAGTTTCTTCGTATCACTTCTGGCTTCTGATCAACTGCAAAAACTCTTGGCGAGTGTTGGTACATTCGCGCAATTGTCCGAGCATGACCGAGGTCGTCATCATCGAGTTCTGTTTTTCCACACCGCGCATCATCATGCACAGGTGCTTGGCTTCAATCACTACGGCGACACCGACCGCATTGGTGACTTGCTGGACCGCTTCGGCAATTTGTCGAGTCAGGTTTTCCTGAATCTGCAGACGGCGCGCGAACATATCGACGATGCGGGCAATCTTCGACAAGCCCAATACCTTGCCGGACGGAATGTAGGCCACATGCGCCTTGCCTATGAACGGCAGTAGATGGTGCTCGCACAACGAGTACAGCTCGATATCCTTGACGATCACCATTTCATCGTTGTCCGATTCGAACAGCGCGCCGTTGACAAGTTCTTCGACGGTTTTCTGGTAACCATTACACAAATACTGCATGGCCTTGGCCGCACGTTTTGGGGTGTCCAGCAACCCTTCACGTTCGACATTTTCACCAAGCCCCTGAAGGATGGCCTGATAGTGCTGCGACAACTGCTCGCTCATATCGCCCTCACGAAACCACGCCGGCCAACACCTGCGCAGACAAATCAATCGACTGGAAGAAAGCGGGCTCGTTTAGCAAAACTAACGAGCCCTTGGGCCTGGAGCGCTGGAGGTCAGATCTTTTTCAGAATGGTGACGACGCAGGCGCCGCCCAACCCGACGTTATGCTGCAGCCCCAGTCGTGCGCCAGGTACTTGGCGATCACCCGCCAACCCGCGCAAGTGCCAGGACACTTCAGCGATCTGCGCCAGGCCCGTCGCCCCCAATGGATGCCCCTTGGACAACAGTCCGCCGGATGGATTGGTGACCACCTTGCCGCCATAGGTGTTGTCGCCATCGAGAACGAAACGTTCGCTGCCACCTTCGGCGCACAAGCCCAGGGCTTCGTAGCTGATGATCTCATTGGATGAGAAGCAGTCATGCAGCTCGACCAGATCCAGGTCCTGCGGCCCTACACCTGCTTGCGCATAGGCTTGCTGAGCAGCCAGCGAGGTCATGCCAGCACCGACCACTTGGATCATGCTGCCGGACTCGTAGCTTTGCGGTCCGTCGGTGGTCAGGCTCATGCCGGCGATCTCCACGCAATTGGCCAGGCCATGTTTGCGTGCATAGGCTTCGGACACCACCACTGTCGCGGCGGCGCCGCAGGTCGGCGGACAGCACATCAGGCGCGTCAATGGACCAAAAATGGCCGGCGAACCCATGACCTGTTCCAAGGTCAACGGGTCAGTGAACAGTGCGTAAGGATTGCGCCCGGCATGGCTGCGAGCCTTGACCGAGACGCGACCGAACAGCTCGGCACTCACGTTGTATTTTTCCATGTACTCGGCACCCGCCCCACCGAAGTACTGAGGCCCAGTGGGCGCCAGCTCGTCCCAGCCACGGATGCGTCGAGTGGCCTCATCGATACGCACAGTGATCGGCGTGCGGGCAGCGGCATCACTGCCCGCCAGGGCACCGGGATTCATTTGTTCGAAACCAACGGCCAAGGCTACATCGACAACGCCACTCATGACCGCCTGACGCGCCAGAAACAAGGCCGAAGACCCACTCGCACAGGCGTTGTTCACGTTGATGACCGGAATCTGCGTCAACCCCGCATGGTATAGCGCGGTCTGCCCAGAGCAGGTGTCACCGGAAACGAAACCGGCATACGCCTGCTGTACCTGACCATATTCAATACCGGCATCCTTGAGGGCACTGGCAATCGCCTGTGCGCCCATGACGTCATACATTTCACTCTTGCCGGGCTTGGTGAACTTGACCATGCCAACACCGGCGACCAGAACTTTATTGCTCATGCTGCTCTCCACAGGACAATGCGCGTCCGAGATGAGTTGATCGGTGCTTGCTTAACGAGCGAAATCCATGATTGTCAGAGCAGTTTCCGAACGGAAAACCTTGCCCTCTTCAGCGGCCAGGCGCTGGGCACTGAACTGCGGATCGACGCCACCACCACGAATGCCTTCAGCCGACACCAGCTTCAGTTCTCGCACGCTCTGGCCGGAGGCAAACAGGCAATGCCCGGTGCGCTGGCCGGATAGCTCACTGACCATGTACAGCACCACCTGGGCCACATGCTCGGGCGCCAACTGAGCCTTGCTGATTTCGTCCATCAATGGCGCGGTCAGCGCGGAAACCGCGGCCGGTGCGAGCGTCCAGACCCGCACGCCGAATTTTGCAGCCTCGATCGCCAGCACATTGGAGAAGCCCCAGGCACCACATTTGGACGCTGCGTAGTTGGCCTGGCCAAAATTGCCAACCAGCCCGGACGTGGAAGAGGTGTTGACGATGACCCCGCCACCGTTCTCCTTCATCCAGCCAAATACCGGTTGAGTGACGGCGTACATGCTCTTGAGGTTGACCGCGATGACCGCATCCCAATCCGCTTCGCTCAACTTGAGGAACGATTTGTCGCGAAGGATCCCGGCGTTGTTGATCAGGATATCGGCACGACCGAAATGCTCCAGCGCGGTTGCGCACAAGGTCTGACCGCCTTCGACGGTCGAGATGTCCTGGGTGTGGGCGACTGCCTGGGCACCGCTATCGCGAATCCCCTGGGCCACTGACTCGGCAATATAGGCACCGTTTTCGTCGCGGCCCAGGTCATTGACCACAATGGCCGCGCCCTCGGCGGCCAGCAACGTTGCATAGGCAGCACCCAGCCCGCGCCCGGCACCAGTGATGATTGCGACTTTCCCACTCAATAAAGCCATTGTCTGTCTCCAAAACGTTCTTGTTATGAGCGAGGCCTCGGACATCCAACTGAACCTCAGTCACTAATTTGTGCCGAACGGCCTGTTTTTAGCGGCCTCACATGAATACTACACCGCATAACTGACTATTTGACAGTTTTAATGTTAAAGGCAATGCTATGGCTCAGCAACCACCCTGGCCGAGGAATAAAACGTGTCTCTCGATTACCAACGTATAAAAAACTGGCCCATTCCAGAGGCCAGACAAACCTACAGCGAACGCGACACCATCCTTTATGCATTGGGTGTCGGTGCCGCTACCTGCAACCCTCTCGCCGCCGAGGACCTGCAGTACGTCTACGAGCCTGGCTTAAAGGCGTTGCCGACCATGGCCAGCATCCTGGCCGGCGGCGCATCCTGGCTGGCCGATCCGGAAACCGGAATTGACCTGAGCAAGGTCCTGCATGGCGAACAGTTCCTGACCCTGCATCAGCCCCTTCCCGCTCACGGTGAAGTGATCGGCCGTGACCAGGTCGACGAAATTTTCGACAAGGGTGCTGACAAGGGTGCGGTGATGTACATGTCGCGGCGCATCTACTGCGCGCGCACTGAAACGCTACTGGCGACCTCGAAGTGGTCGACCTTCATGCGTGGCAACGGCGGCTTCGGTGGCTCGGCCGAAGGCCAGCCCAAACCGCATCCAGTCCCCACGGACCGGCCTTGCGATTTGAGCATCGAGCTGGAAAGCCGTCCTGAGCAGGCCGTGATTTATCGCCTGTCAGGAGATTTGAATCCCTTGCACATCGACCCGGCCTTTTCCGCCCTCGCCGGATTCGACAAGCCGATCCTGCACGGCATGAGCAGCTATGGAATGGCTGGCAGAGCATTGATCAAGCTGCTTTGCGACAACGACCCCGCTCGACTGCGGGAGCTGAACCTGCGCTTCGCCGCCCCCATGTATCCCGGTGAAACGGTGCGTATCGAAGCCTGGCGCGAAGGCCCTTGCCAGGCCTCTTTCAGAGTGATTGCTACACAGCGCGACATCACCATCCTCAACAACGGTTACGTTGAGTTCGACGCATGACTGACAACAGGAAAACCATCATGGAATACCAAGACATCAGCTACGAAATCATCGGCCACGTGGCCCGCATCAGTCATAACCGGCCAGGCAACGCCAACGCCGAATCGGAAAACTTGCTCGCCGAACTCGACCACGCACTGGATCTGGCGAAAAAGGACGACAATGTCCGCGTACTTATCATTGGCGCCATAGGCAAGCACTTTTCGGCCGGGCACGACTTGATGGATGGCATGGAGAAACGCGGCGAATTCTCGCCCGAGCAGCACTGGCTGTGGGAAAGCGAACACTACCTGGGCAACGCCCTGCGTATCTGGGACTTTCCAAAACCAACGATCGCTCAGGTGCAAGGTGCCTGCATCGCCGGTGGTTTCATGGTCGCCAACATGTGCGACATCATGATCGCTGCCGACGACGCCTTCTTCAGCGACCCGGTCGCCCATAGCCTGGCTGCGGCCTCGGTGGAAACACTGGTCCATCCTTGGGTGATGGGCATTCGCAAAGCCAAGGAGTTTCTGTTCACCGGGCAGAGAATCAGCGCAACCGAAGCCAAGGAATGGGGCATGGTCAACCATGTGGTGCCACGCGCGGAACTTGAGCAATACACCATGAAAATGGCCGAGCACATCGCCAAGGCACCGCCCATCGGCCTGCGCATGCTCAAGCGTTCGATCAATCGCTCGGCTGACATCATGGGTTTCCGCAATTCGATCATGGCGCACTTCGACACCCATATCCTCAGCACCTCGACCAACGAGCACTACGCCGTAGCCGCCGCTGGCATGCGCGCCTCGCTGGAAGCCGCCAAGAAAGCCCAATCCTGAGCCCCGACGGGCAGGCCTGCGGGCCTGCCCAACCGCGTCATCGCCTGGAGTAACCGTAGTGTCCCTTGATTATCAAACGCTAATGAACTGGCCGTTTGCGGCCTCCACTCGCACCTACAGCAGAGCGGACAGCATTCGCTTCGCCAAAGGTTTCGGTGCGGGCGTCGACCCCAGCTGGCGGGAAATCGATAGCCGCTTTATCGATGACAACCCGGCATTGACCGGCCTGCCAATGAGCGCAGTAGCCTTGGCTGATGGTGAGTTCTGGCAGCAAGATCCGCGCAGCGGGATCGTCTGGCAGCAGATGGTGCATGCCCAGGAGAGCCTGCGTGTGCATCGCCCTCTGCCGGTAGAAGGAAGTGTGGTGCTGACCCAGAAGATCAAAGACGTGTTCGATCGAGGGGACAAAGGTGCCTTGATGGTGCAGGAGCAACTGCTCAGCGATGAGCAGGGTCATCCGCTGGTGAGCATCGAAGTGACCACGGTATTGCGTGGTAACGGCGGCTTTGGCGGCCAGCCGCAACCCTCAAAGCGCCCGGAAGCGATTCCTGATCGCCGTCCTGATTGCACGCTGGAAATCCGTACCCCCGAGGGCGCCGACACCTTGTTCCGGTTATCGGCCGACATTGCGGTCGCCGCGCAGGCGCAAGCGGACACGCAGCAATACATGCTGCGCGGATTGGGCTGTTTTGGTTTGGCCGGGCGAGGTGCTTTGCTAATGGCCTGCGACAATGAACCCGATCGCCTGCGCGCCATTGGCGTGCGCTATGCCGGGCCGATGCTGACAAGTGAAACCATGAGCATCGACTTGTGGCATGTGCGCCCGGGTTTTGCGCTGTTCAAGATGCACGCCTGCGAACGCGATGCGCCGGTGCTGAGCCACGGCTTCATCGAGTTCGACCCAACCTGAAATCAAGGCTGGGCTTCAGTCTCCTCCGGAGCTACAGCGTCTTCAGCTGTGGCTTTGGAAGCACCACGCTTGGGCTTGGCCAGCGCTGTCGCTTTCATGCTGCCGCTGTCGGAAGGCTGGCCGATCAGGGTCTGCACGACGATTCGAGCAATGGCCGCATTGACACGCTTGGCACCAAGCCCTCGTTCCATGACCACCGGATCCAGCGCTGCCAGGCGCTCCATTGCCGCATGCAATACCGTGGCCTCGGCATACGCGTCGCCTTTCTTGCGCCCGCCCAAAGGTGGGTTGACCGCCAGGATCAGCTTGGCAAAGCGTTCGATGAACGGGATATAGGTGTTCATACGCAGCTCTTCGAAACGAGGGTCGCCACGGTCGGCTTCCAGGTTCCGATAACGCAGTACCTCGCGGTGACGGCTCCAGACCATGTTCAATGATTCGATAATACGCAGCGCTTCCTCCTCGTAACGCGCAGGGTCCCAAGGCTTTTCAAGCAAGCGCGCTACTTCAGCCATCTCTTCGCCTGCATCAAGACTCAGCGCATACAGCACATCCTGCACATCATCGAAATACATATAAAAGCTTGCCGATGACGTACTCGCCGCCTTGGCAATCGCCACTGCGGTGATATCCGGCAGCGGGTGCGTATAGAGCAATCGGCGGGTGGCGGACATCAGCCGCTGCCGGGTTTCCAAGCCTTTGCGTCCGAGCGTCTGGCCTTGCTTGTTCATCGTGACGTCGTTTGCCATGGGTTGAGTCTCGCTCCATCAAATCGAAAAAATGCGGGTATCGCTAACCCGAAAACAAAAAATACTGCATCAACCGGTTCGTCAGCGCCAATTGGCAATCAAAAAACAACAATCGAACAGCTATTAGTGAAACCTATAGAAACTACCTCGCACACGCAACAGTTGTTTCCCTATCGATTCACTGCATAAAGGGTGAAGCAACCGCTTGCCGCGCCAAATCAACAACTGACATAATGACAGTTATTGGTGATAGCATATCTATGCCACACAGACACGCAAACCTTATCGGAAACCGCACTCAATACGCAGGAGACGGGCATGCCATCCATGGTTCAAGACAAAGTCGTCGTTATCACCGGGGCCGGTAGTGGGATTGGCCGCGAATATGCCCTCGCTTTTGCCGCCGAGGGCGCGCGGGTGGTCGTCAATGATCTGGGTCGCACCCCGGATGGCGGCAGCGCTGCCGAGGCCGTCGTCCATGAAATACGCCAGGCGGGTGGTGAAGCCGTGGCCAGCGTCGAGAGCGTTGCCCAGTGGGACTCCGCGCACCGCATCGTCGAATGTGCGCTGGATCAGTTCGGCCGAATCGATACGGTCATCAACAACGCCGGCATTGTGCGTGACCGCTTCTTCTTCAAGATGAGCCTTGAGGAATGGCAGGCGGTGGTCGACGTGCACCTCAATGGCTCGTTCTACGTCGCCCGTGCCGCTGCCCCCTATTTCAAAGAACAGGCCAGCGGTAGCTACATCCATATGACCTCCACCAGTGGCCTGATCGGCAACCCCGGGCAAGCCAACTACGCAGCAGCGAAAATGGCCGTGGTCGGGCTCTCCAAAAGCATCGCACTGGACATGAAGCGCTACAACGTGCGTTCGAACTGCATCGCCCCCTGGGCATGGACCGCCATGACCGCTTCAGTGCCGACCGACACCCCCGAAGCCGCTGCGCGCATGGAAAAACTCAAACTCATGGAGCCGCGCAAGATTGCCCCGTTGGCCGTGTACCTAGCGAGCGACGCGGGGGCCGGTGTTTCCGGGCAGATCTTCGGTGTGCGCGCTAACGAGATTTATCTGTTCTCGCAATCCCGGGTCATCCGCTCGGTGCATCGCAGCGAGGGCTGGACCGCAGAAACCATCGCCGAACACGCGATACCGGCCATGCAGACCTCCTTTTATGCGAACACGCCATCACCAGAGCTGACTACCTGGGATCCGATCTGATCCCTCGTTCCCGACTTTGCAATCAGACACGAGATAACAAGATGAGCGAACTCGAAACCATTGGCATTGGCTTTCCCTGGGAAGACCTCCCGGTAGGGCGCACTTTCAAAACACTCGGGCGTACCGTGACCGAGGCCGACATTGTCAACTTCATTTCCGCGACCGGAATGCTCGAAGTGTTGTTCACCAACGTCAAGTTCCTCAAGGAGGCCGGCTTCAATGGCCGCCTGGTACCGGGTGGGCAAGTGTTCTGCTTCGCGGAGGGGCTTCTCTTCCAGACCGCCCTGCAAGGCGTTGGCGTGGCTTTCCTGCACACGGAACTGGATATCAAAGGACCGACTTTTGCCGGCGACACACTGCACGTTGAAGTCGAAGTCATTGAATCCAGGGCAAGCAAAGGCAAGCCTGGCATGGGGCTTGTGCGCACCCGCAACCAAGTGGTCAAACAGGACGGCACCGTGGTGATGGTCTATACGCCGCTGCGCCTGGTAAAGGGCCGCGCCAATCTGGCCGGCTGAACCCACTCAACGAGGCCTCCCGATGAAACAAGTACGCTTGTATGGCATTCAAGATCTGCGAATTGTCGACGTGCCGATGCCTGAGGCCGGTCCGCTCGATGTGATTGTAAAGGTCGCTATGTTTGGCATCTGCGGCAGCGATCTTGGCTTTGCCCGCGACGGATACATTGGTCGACCGGGCGGTCAGCCATTACCGTTGGGGCATGAGTTGGTCGGCACCGTTCACGCCGTCGGCAGTGATGTAAAAAATATCCAGCCAGGCCTGCGAGTGGTGGTCGATCCCATGAAGGGCTCCAGCCGCATTGGTACCGGGGACCCTGACCACGGTGGCTTTGCCGAGTACTTGCTGGTGCGAAATGCACGACTGGGCGAAACGCTGTTTCCCTTGACCGACTCGCTGGACTTCCAGCGCGCCGTACTGACCGAACCCATTGCCGTGGGTATGCATGGCCTGAACCAGGCTGGCGTTAATACTCAAGACCGTGCCGTTGTCTTCGGTGCGGGCCCGATCGGCCTGGGTGTGATTGCCGCCTTGAAGTACCGCGGAGTTTCCAAAGTGGTTGCCGTGGACTTGACCGACGAGCGACTGGAGCGCGCCCGTCAACTGGGAGCTGACCATGTCATCAATCCCGGTCGTGCGGATTTGCAGTCAACACTCCAGGAATATCTGGGCATGCGAACCGCCAAGCTCACCGGGCTACCCGTGGTCGACGCCTCGTTGTACATCGACTGTGCCGGGCACGGCCCGCTGCTGGAGCAAATGGTGGACATGGCCGGGGAAAAATCACGGATCGTGGTACTGGCGACGCACAAGAAGCCGGTTCAACTGAACATGATCCAGGTGATGATCAAGGAGCTCGTACTGATCGGCTCCCTCTCCTATCCCGATGAATTTCCGGAAGTCATCGAGATGCTCAGCGATTCACAACTCGATATCACCCCAATGCTCAGCCACTCGTTCGATTTCGCTCAGTTTGCCGAAGCCTTTGCCATGGCCCAGGTCCCCGAACTGTCCGCCAAAGTCGTCGTCAGGGTGGCGTGACACTTAAACGACAGCTCTCCATTTCCACGCGCTAAGAAGGTGCACGACGATCATGAAAAAGTGGCAGTGTTTTTTTTGCAGTTACATCTACGACGAAGCACTCGGCGCGCCGGCCGAGGGCATTCCCGCCGGCACGCGTTGGGAAGATGTCTCCGAAGACTGGATTTGCCCGGAATGCGGCGCCACCAAAGAAGACTTCGCCATGCTGGAAATCGCCTGAAACAGGCCGTCGCCGGGAGACTGTAAATGAGCCAACCTGAATCCAGCTGCACCCTGATTGTCGGCAGCGGCCATGCCGGCTGCGAAGCGGCCTTTTCGCTGCGCCAGAACGGTTACACCGGGCGCGTTGTTCTGATTGGCAATGAAGTCAGCCTGCCTTATCAGCGCCCTCCCCTGTCCAAAGGTTTTCTGGCCGGTACGGTCGATGATCAGGCTTTGCTCATTCGTCCCGCCGACGCTTATGAAAAGGCCAACATCGAGACGCGTCTCGGCGTTCAGGTGGTGAGCCTGAACGCCGCGCAAAAGACCATTGAGTTGTCCGATGGCAGCAGCCTGGGCTACAGCCATTTGATTCTCGCCACCGGCAGCCGGCCGAGACCTCTTGCCGACCTGGCCCCGGAGCGCCCTCTGGCGAACCTGCATTATTTGCGCTCCCTCGCTCATGCGCAGCAGATGCGCGAACAAATGCTCGAAGGCAAACGCCTGGTCATCATTGGTGGAGGTTACATTGGCCTGGAAGTCGCCGCCGTGGCCCTCAAGCGAGGGCTCAAGGTCAATTTGATAGAAAGCATGGACCGGCTTCTGGCACGTGTAACAGCCCCAGATGTCTCAAGCTTCTATCAGCACGCTCATCAGGCTGAAGGGGCAAAACTGCACCTCAATGCCCAACTCGATCGTTTGAATCTCGATACCACGGGTGAACGGGTTGAATCGGTTCAACTCCTTGATGGCAGTGTGTTCCCGGCCGATCTGGTTTTGGTCGGCATCGGTGCCATTGCCAATACCGAACTGGCCGAGCAAGCGGGACTTGAAATCGACAATGGCATTGTGGTCGATGAGAACACTCACACCAGCGACCCATTCATTCACGCCATTGGTGATTGTTGCAGCCATCCAAGCGAGCTCTACAGTCGCCGGCTGCGCCTGGAGTCGATTCCCAACGCCATTGAGCAAGCCCGGACGGCGGCACTGGCGATCTGCGCCAAGCCCTTGCCCTATCGTTCCGTCCCTTGGTTCTGGTCCGATCAGTACGACCTGAAACTGCAAACTGTCGGCTTGTCACAGGGTCACGACCAGACCTGCCTGCGCGGATCGCCGGCTTTGCGTTCGTTTGTCGTGTTCTACCTGCGCGAGGGCATGGTGATTGCTGCAGACTGCATCAATCGCCAATTGGAATTCGCCTTGATCAAGAAGCTCGTTCAGGGACGACACAAACCTGACATCCAAAGCCTTGTCGACGATTCAATGTCAATCAAGGACATCCTCGCTCAAACGACTACCCCCGCCTGACTGATACAGGCCGCAGCGCCGGGTATCCGGCGCCGCCCTTCTCCGTGTTGCTATTGGTCCTGGTAATAACCGACAGCGACCAGATAAGCACCCACCCGGCGGAAAAACGCATGCTTGTTCTCGATCCGGTTGGTCAAAGGATTCATCCAGAGGTATTGATACTCTCCCGTGCCCTTGCGCTGGGAAATACGCAGAATCGGCGCCCCCAGTGGCTGGCCATGGGCGTCCTTGAGCGTACTGAAATCCACGCCCAGCAACCGCTTATTGAGGCCATGAGCCACAAAGCGCCGACTGTTCAGATCAATCACGTAAGGGTACAGATCATCCTGACGAAACGCCGGGTTCGCCTGATTGATGGCATCCAGCGTCGAGGCAGGGTTGGATGCGATGGCATCCGCAACCTTGTCGAGCATCAACCGGGCATTTTCCGCAGACTCCCGTGAAATGAAGTAGCCCACGGCGAAAAGTTTGTCATCGACGCGACGGTAGTAGACGACCTTGTTCTCGTCGCGGTCGCCACTCCAGCTTTTCCAGTGATATTGGGCCTTCTGCACGCCCTGGCCTGACTCGGTCCTCAGGGCCTCGGAGAAAGCCGTCTTCAATTCTTTTGGCAAGACCTCACCGACGCTCTTCCCGATCAGGTAACTGGAGGGGCCGCCACTTGCCAGCATTACGCCACTAGTATTGAGCACCAACACATAACAGTTGTTGTCGACAAAATCCCCCTGACGACTGAAAGCCGCCATGGCACTCTCGTGGTGCTCCTGATAATAAAGAACTGCACGCTCAAGCAGAGCCCTTGCCCCCTGACCATCGTCTTGAGGCTCTGCGGCCCCGGCCTGAACGGTGATCAGCAGAAATATCCAGCACGCTACCCACCTGCCCGCCCCTTGAAACCGTTTCATGCACTGCACCTACGCCGTTAGATAAAGTTACAAATTAACTGACATAGTATCATTTACACTGAATTTCCATGCAATTTACGTGGCGCACAAGAGTACAGCCCGTCACCAACCCGCCCATTAACTAACAATATGTCGGTTATTGCTTGCCGAGGCACGGCAAAAGCCTTAATGTTCTCCCAGCTAAAAACAGAAACCTGAAGCAGCCCCGTGATGCTGGCCCTGCCTGGCCAGCGGCAGCATACGAAATGGAGACAGCAGCCAATGAAAGTCGATGACTTGATCCTGATTAGCGTTGACGACCACATCGTAGAGCCTCCCACCATGTTCGATCAGCACCTGACCGTGGAGCAAAAAGCCTTCGCTCCCAAAGTGCTCAAAGACAAGAATGGTGCGGACTACTGGCTCTTCGAAGGCCGTCGCGCTGGCAATATCGGGTTGAATGCCGTGGTCGGGCGCAACCGCGAAGAATATGGCTGCGAGCCCATTTCATTCGAGCAAATGCGCAGAGGCGCATGGGATATCAAGGCACGCATCGATGACATGAACGCCAACGGCCTGCTGGCTTCGCTGAACTTCCCCAGCGTCGTGACTTTCGATGGCAGCCTGTTCCACCAGTTCGATAACAAGAAAAACGCATTGACCCTGCTCAAGGCCTACAACGACTGGCACATCGACGAATGGTGCGGCAGCTTCCCGGGTCGCAACATTCCCAATGCCATTGTCCCGTACTGGGACATCCAGGCTACCGTCGAAGAAATCAAGCGTGTGGTTGCCAAGGGCTGCCACGCCATCAGCTTCACCGACAACCCATCCCTCAAAGGCCAGCCGAGCCTGCACGACGCCCACTGGGAGCCACTGTGGAAGGTCTGCGCGGAAAACAAGGTCGTCATCAACATTCATATCGGTTCCGGCGCCCAGGCACCGCATGCTTCGATGAACACTCCGATTGACGCATGGATCATCACCATGCCGATTTCCATCGTCAATTCGGCGGCCGACTGGCTCCACCTCAAGGCCTTGCAGCGTTATCCGGACCTGAAGATCGCCTTGTCTGAAGGCGGCATTGGCTGGATTCC
The DNA here is from genome assembly GCF_900105115.1 of Pseudomonas mohnii. Lineage (NCBI taxonomy): Bacteria > Pseudomonadati > Pseudomonadota > Gammaproteobacteria > Pseudomonadales > Pseudomonadaceae > Pseudomonas > Pseudomonas mohnii. The sequence continues at coordinate 6,060,016 of NZ_FNRV01000001.1, read as the reverse complement.
GTATTTCCTGGAGCGCGCAGACTTCGTGCACGACCACCACCGCGCCTGGACCTATGCCGATTTCGGGGGCAAGAAGCCAAGCGAAGTGTTCCGCGAGCATTTCCTCACGTGCTTTATCGATGACAAGTTCGGCCTGAAAAACCTCGAAGACATCGGCGAAGACAACGTTGCCTACGAGTGCGATTACCCGCACTCCGATACCGTCTGGCCAGAGTGTCCCGATCGCCTGATCGAAACCGTCTCCCACCTGCCGGCCAGCACCATCGACAAGATCACCCATGGCAACGCCATGCGTCTCTACAACTTCGATGCGTTCAGCCTGATGGGAGGTCGCAAAAACTGCACGGCGGGCGCGCTGCGTGCTCAGGCCACCCACATTGATACCCGTCCGCAATCGTTCGGTGGCCCGGCACCGCTGGCTGAAGGCGAAACCCGTCGCTGCGTGACCTCGGGTGACATCATCAAGATGTTCACCCAGGTATCCAAGGAAGACGGCAAGATCGAAGCGTGAAGCAAAACCCCTCACGGCTAAGCCGTGAGGGGCACCCAACCTAACGATCGATATCGATCTGCGAATGAAAACCTGCGTTGATCAGATTTTGATACTTGTTTAAATAATCGTAAGGGTAATGGGCAACCGGCTTGCCTGACGCACCCAGTTCGGCCAGGCACGCCGAATCCAGATCAAACTCAAGACACCCCATATTGTCCACTAACTGAGCGTGGGTCCTTACGCCCAACAGCGGAATGACATCCGGCTGTGCACGCAACCAGTTCAAGGCAACTTGCGCTGGAGTCCGGCCAATTTGCCTGGCGATTTTGCCTACGGCCTCAGCCATGAGCAGTCCCCGCTCGTCCAGGGACTTCATTGCCGCGACATCCAGACGCTTGCTCTCACCCCCTGCCGCTTCAGCACTGTACTTGCCACTCAGGATCCCGCTGGCCAGTGGAGACCAGGCAGCCAGACTCAACCCTTCGCTGCGGCACATCGGCAACACTTCATGTTCGATCGAACGCTCGAGCAAGTTGTACTCGGCCTGCATGGCGATAAAGGGCGTCCAGCCGTTGGCACGCGCCAATGTATTGCATTTGGCCACAACCCAGGCCGGCGTGTTGGAAATGCCCAGGTAAAGCACTTTGCCCTGACTGACCAGGTCATCCAGAGCTCGCAGCATTTCCTCGACGGGCGTCAATGCGTCCCAAGCGTGTACCCACAGCAGATCGATATAGTCAGTACCCAGGCGTCGCAAGCTTGCTTCGACCGAGCGATGCAGGCTTTTACGATGATTGCCGCCGGCGTTGATGTCCTGGCCACCCGGAAGTGCCAGGGAATATTTGGTGGTTACCACCATTTGATCGCGATGGCCTTGCAGCAATCGCCCCAGCATCTGCTCGCTGGCACCGCCTGCATAGATTTCATTGGCGGTATCGAGGAAGTTGCCGCCTTGATCGCGATAGTGCGAGTAAAGCCTCGCCGCTTCGGCTTCCTCCGTGCCCCATCCCTGGTTGCCGAATGTCATGGTACCCAGGCACAGCTCCGATACCCGCAGGCCGGATCTTCCCAATAGCTTGTAACGCATGATGCCTCCTTCGACGGTCAGCAAGGCGAGCTCACGCCCGCCTCGCTGCAAGATGGATCAGACCAGCTGTTCAAATTCCGGCACGGCTTCGAACAGATCCGCCACCAGGCCGTAATCGGCCACCTGGAAGATCGGCGCTTCTTCGTCCTTGTTGATCGCAACGATCACTTTGGAGTCTTTCATGCCGGCCAGGTGCTGGATCGCGCCGGAGATACCGACGGCGATGTACAGCTGAGGCGCAACGATCTTGCCTGTCTGACCGACCTGCATGTCGTTGGGTACGAAGCCTGCGTCGACCGCGGCGCGCGAAGCACCCACGCCAGCGCCCAGCTTGTCGGCCAGGGCGTACAGGTGTTTGAAGTTGTCACCGTTCTGCATGCCACGGCCGCCGGAAACGACGATCTTGGCAGCGGTCAGTTCCGGACGATCGGACTTGGCCAGCTCTTCGCCAACGAAGCTGGAGATGCCCGCATCGTGAGCAGCGCCAACGGCTTCAACAGCAGCCGAACCACCAGTAGCGGCAACCGGGTCGAAACCGGTAGCACGCACGGTGATCACTTTGACCGCAGCGCTCGATTGCACGGTCGCGATGGCATTACCGGCGTAGATCGGACGCTTGAAGGTGTCAGCGCTTTCTACCGAGATGATCTCGGAGATCTGGTCAACGTCCAGGGCTGCGGCAACGCGCGGCAGGATGTTTTTGCCGTTGGAAGTGGCAGCAGCCAGGATGTGGCTGTAGCCCTTGCCCAACTCGGATACCAGCGGGGCGACGTTTTCCGGCAGTTGGTGAGCGTAGGCGGCGTTATCGGCCACCAGCACTTTCGCCACGCCAGCCACTTGTGCAGCGGCTTCAGCCAAGGCGCCAGCGCCCTGACCTGCAACCAGTACGTGGATGTCACCACCGATTTCGGCAGCGGCAGCAACGGTGTTCAGCGTGGCCGGAGCCAGCACTTTGTTGTCGTGCTCGGCAATAACCAGAATTGTCATTTAGATCACCTTCGCTTCGTTTTTCAGTTTCTCGACCAGCTCAGCCACCGACTTGACCATGATGCCGGCACTACGGGAAGCCGGCGCTTCGACTTTGACGGTCTTGTTGGTGGAGACGGTGGAAACGCCCAAGGCGTCCGGAGTCAATGTCTCAAGAGGCTTCTTCTTGGCCTTCATGATGTTTGGCAGGGACGCATAACGCGGCTCGTTCAAACGCAGGTCGGTGGTGACGATGGCCGGCAGTTTCAGGGAAACGGTCTGCGCACCGCCGTCGATTTCGCGGGTGACAGCCACGCTGTCGCCACTGATCTCGACTTTCGAAGCGAACGTGCCCTGACCGTAGCCGCTCAGTGCCGCCAGCATCTGGCCGGTCTGGTTGTTGTCGCTGTCGATGGCCTGCTTGCCAAGGATCACCAGCCGGGGCTGTTCCTTGTCGACAACGGCTTTCAACAGTTTCGCAACGGCCAGGGACGTCAAGTCTTCGGCGGATTCAACGAGGATGGCGCGGTCGGCACCCAGAGCCAGCGCGGTGCGCAGCTGCTCCTGAGCGATGGACGGGCCTACGGAAACGACGACAACTTCAGTCGCGACGCCCTTCTCTTTCAGGCGTACGGCTTCTTCCACTGCGATTTCGCAGAATGGGTTCATCGACATCTTGACGTTGGCGAGGTCGACGCCGGAGTTGTCCGCCTTGACGCGAACCTTGACGTTGTAATCGACCACCCGTTTGAGAGGGACCAGGATTTTCATGTGCATTCTCTATTTGGTGATAACAGGAAAAAAGGCCGAAATGACCTGCCACTCCACTCTTGTTCCCGCCTGAAAAAATGTCAACATCTAAGGCATCAATAACTGACATTTTGTTATTTTTTTGATAAAAAGCCAGCTATAGTATGAACGTCACCCTTCGACTGAATCCTGGAGGTACACCCCATGCTTTACGCCTATCAACAATATTTGATGGCCTGTGAAAAAGCAGGCATGGCACCGAGATTCCTGAATGCAGAGCAAACAAATGGCCTGATTGGGCTGCTTCAGAACCCACCAGCATTTGAAGAGGCTGTGCTGGTCGACCTGTTTGCCAATAAGGTTTCGAGTGAAACGAAAGCTATGAAGCTGAAAAAGAGTTATCTCCAGGCAATTATCTCTGGCGAAATCTACTGCCCAATCATTGGAAAGCAACGGGCCAGCGAGATGCTGGAGCAATCGCCGGACGATGCCGAACTCATGTAAGGGATTTTCCAATGCCTCGCTTCAGACAGCGTGCCTCGGAGGAGCTTCAGGCTGGGGACAGCTTCACAGCTTCCCGCCGCTTTAACCTTGAAGACATCCAGCTTTTCACGAGATTTTCTCGGGACTATCAACCTGCATTTTTCGATGCGTGTTGTGCCGAGGCCGCTGTTTTTAAAGCACGTGTTTCCCACGAGTTGTTGACGGCCAGCCTGGTCACCGAAATCGGCAGGAAAATTGGCTGGGTAGGTGACCGCATCACCCTCCACTTCACGCAGCCGGCCTATACCGGGGACATGATCACCTGCCACTGGGTCATCAAGACTTTGGGCAATCAAGGCCGTGCAATCGCCAAAATCACGATGACCAACGAAGCGGGAATGACAGTAATGGACGCCGAAGCCTGCGGGGTTGTTTCGTCGCTGGCCGGTCACAACAATAAGAAAGGGTTGTCTGCCCCAATATGAATATCCTTTACGACGAACGCGTTGACGGGGTTCTCCCCGCCACCGATAAACAAGCGCTTTTGCAGGCATTGCGCGAGCAAATACCAGACCTGGAAATCCTTCGCAGCCGCGAAGAACTCAAACCATACGAGTGCGACGGTTTATCCGCCTATCGCACGACGCCAATGCTGGTGGTGTTGCCCCGCGAAATCGAGCAGGTCGAAAAACTGCTGAAGATCTGCCATCAGCAGCGTGTTCCGGTGGTTCCTCGCGGAGCCGGCACAGGCCTGTCGGGCGGTGCACTGCCACTGGAAAAAGGCGTGTTGCTGGTGATGGCGCGCTTCAACAAAATTCTTGAAATCGATCCTGCCGGGCGGTTTGCCCGCGTACAACCGGGAGTGCGCAACCTGGCGATCTCTCAGGCTGCCGCCCCCCATGGTTTGTATTACGCCCCAGACCCCTCCTCGCAAATCGCCTGTTCCATCGGCGGCAACGTCGCGGAAAACGCTGGCGGTGTGCACTGCCTGAAATACGGTCTGACCGTGCACAACCTGCTGAAAGTGGAAATGCTCACGGTGGACGGCGAACGCCTGACCCTGGGCTGCGATGCCCTCGACTCGCCAGGTTTTGATCTGCTGGCACTGTTCACCGGCTCCGAAGGCATGCTCGGGGTGATCACAGAGGTGACCGTCAAGCTGCTACCCAAACCACAATCAGTCAAGGTGTTGCTGGCAGCATTCGACTCCGTGGAAAAAGCCGGTCGTGCAGTCGGCGATATCATTGCTGCCGGTATCATCCCCGGTGGCCTTGAGATGATGGACAACCTGGCCATTCGCGCCGCCGAGGACTTCATCCACGCCGGTTATCCAGTCGACGCCGAAGCCATCCTGCTGTGCGAACTTGACGGCGTCGAGGCCGATGTCGACGACGACTGCGAGCGCGTCCGACGAGTGCTGGAGCAAGCCGGTGCCACCGAAGTGCGCCAGGCCAAAGACGAAGCCGAACGCGTGCGCTTTTGGGCCGGACGCAAGAATGCCTTTCCCGCTGTCGGGCGCCTCTCGCCGGATTATTACTGCATGGATGGCACCATCCCGCGCCGCGAGCTGCCCGGTGTTCTGCGGGCAATCGCCGAGTTGTCCGCCGAATACAACCTGCGCGTCGCCAACGTCTTCCACGCCGGCGACGGCAACATGCATCCGCTGATTCTGTTCGATGCCAATACCCCTGGAGAACTGGATCGCGCCGAAGCCCTGGGCGGCAAGATCCTCGAACTGTGCGTGAAGGTCGGTGGCAGCATCACCGGCGAACACGGTGTGGGCCGGGAGAAAATCAACCAGATGTGCGCCCAGTTCAGCAGTGACGAACTGACGCTGTTCCACGCGGTCAAGGCTGCCTTCGACCCCAGCGGCCTGCTAAACCCCGGAAAGAACATTCCCACCCTGCATCGATGCGCCGAGTTCGGCGCCATGCATGTGCACATGGGGCAGTTGCCCTTCCCTGAACTGGAGCGTTTCTAATGCCTGGCCAACATTCCAACGACGCTGGCGCAGCGCTTTTGCAACAGGTTGAGCATGCCCTGCGCAACCATGTTCCATTGCGCATTCAGGGAGGTAACAGCAAGGCTCATCTGGGTCGCGAGGTGCGCGGTCAACTGCTCGATACTCGTGCGCATCGCGGCATTGTGACCTATGACCCTACGGAACTGGTGATCACGGCACGCGCCGGCACGCCGTTGGCCGAATTGAACGCAACGCTGGACGCCGCCGGGCAAATGCTGCCGTGCGAACCACCCCACAGCGATGACGGAGCGACCCTTGGTGGCATGGTTGCGGCCGGCCTGTCAGGGCCACGCAGACCGTGGGCCGGCTCGGTTCGCGACTACGTGCTGGGAACCCGCGTCATTACCGGTCATGGCAAGCATCTGCGCTTCGGTGGCGAAGTGATGAAGAACGTGGCGGGCTACGACTTGTCGCGCTTGATGGCAGGCAGTTTTGGCTGCCTGGGGCTGCTGACCGAAGTGTCCCTCAAGGTCCTGCCAAAGCCGCGACACAGCCTCAGTATCACCCTGGAAATGAGCACCGAGCAGGCCCTGCTGAAACTGGCGCAGTGGGGGCAGGAACCCATCCCCATCAGCGCGGCCAGTCATGACGGACAACGCTTGAATCTGCGTCTGGAGGGCGGCGAAGGCTCGGTAACGGCGGCGCATGATCGTTTGGGCGGCGAACTGCTCGACGCCGGTTACTGGAGCGAACTGAACGCCCAGCGCCTGGCATTTTTTGCCGATGACCGCCCGCTCTGGCGCCTGTCACTGCCGACCCACACCGGCCCTTTGAGCCTGCCAGGCGAGCAATTGATCGATTGGGGCGGTGCCCAGCGCTGGCTGAAATCCAGCGCCAACGCCGAGACCATCCGCGCCATTGCCAGTCAAGCTGGAGGAAATGCCACCTGCCATGCAAATGCCGAGCAGCCCTTCCAGCCACTGGCGGCACCGTTGCTGCGCTACCAGCAATCGCTCAAGTCACAACTGGACCCACAAGGGATTTTCAATCCAGGCCGAATGTACGCAGAGATCTGATCATGCAAACCACCTTGAGCGAAAAAGCCCAGCGACTGGAGCGCGCAGAAGAAGCCGAAAGCATCCTGCGCAGTTGCGTACATTGCGGTTTCTGCAATGCCACCTGCCCGACCTACCAACTGTTGGGTGATGAACTGGATGGCCCGCGCGGGCGCATCTACCTGATCAAGCAAGTGCTGGAAGGCAACGAAGTCACGGCCAAGACGCAACAACATCTGGACCGTTGCCTGTCGTGCAGAAACTGTGAAACCACCTGCCCATCCGGCGTGAACTATCACAACTTGCTGGACATTGGTCGTGCCGTGGTCGATCAGGCAGTGCCGCGCAGCAGGGGTCAGCGCATGTTGCGCCATGGCTTGCGGGCTTTGTTGCCCAACCCACTGCTGTTCAAGCCCTTACTGAAAATCGGCAATAGCTTGCGCCCCTTACTGCCGCAAACCGTAAGACTGAAACTGCCGCGGCACATTACCCAAGCGAAGCCCAGGCCGACGCGAACGCTCGCACGAACGATGTTAATGCTCGAAGGCTGCGTGCAGCCAAGCTTGTCCCCGAACACCAATGCTGCCACCGCGCGGGTGCTGGATCGCTTGGGCATCAGCATCACGCCAATCAGCCAGGCTGGATGCTGCGGCGCGGTTGACTACCACCTCGACGCCCAGCAAGCGGGGCTGGAGCGAGCCCGGCGCAATATCGACGCCTGGTGGCCGGCTATCGAAAGTGGTGCCGAAGCCATCGTGCAAACCGCCAGCGGCTGCGGTGCTTTCGTCAAGGAGTATGGCCATCTGCTCAAGCATGACCCGGCGTATGCCCAGAAGGCGGCCCGGATCAGTGCCATGAGCAAGGATCTGGTCGAGGTCCTGCAAACGGAGCCTTTGGAGCAACTTGGCGCTCGCAGCGAGCAACGCCTGGCCTTCCATTGCCCGTGCACACTGCAACATGCCCTCAAGCTCGGCGGCGCGGTCGAAAGCGTTCTGACTCGCCTGGGATTTCATCTTACCGCCGTGCCCGACAGCCATCTTTGCTGCGGCTCTGCGGGCACCTACTCAATCACTCAACCCACGCTTTCGCGCCAGCTGCGCGACAACAAGATGAAAGCGTTGGAGAGCGGCTCACCCACCGTTATTGCCACCGCCAACATCGGTTGCCAAACCCACCTCGACAGTGCCGGTCGCACCCCGGTACGGCACTGGATCGAGGTGGTCGAAGATGCCATTCACTCACAGGAAAACCCATGAACAGCAAAGCCGTATTGAGCCAGAAAGAAGTCGGCCTGATCCTCGCTGCCGCGCGCAGCGAAGCCCAGCTCAACCAATGGAATGTCTGCATTGCCGTGGTGGATGATGGCGGTCATCCGCTGGCCCTTGAGCGCTTGGACGGTTGCGCGCCAATCGGTGCTTACATCGCCACGGAAAAAGCCCGGACGTCGGCCCTCGGTCGACGCGAGTCGAAAGGCTATGAAGAGATGGTCAACGGTGGGCGTAGCGCATTCCTCTCGGCGCCGCTGGTGACGTCCCTCGAAGGTGGCGTACCCATTGTTGTCGAGGGTCAGGTCGTGGGCGCGGTCGGCGTTTCCGGCGTCAAGGCCGACCAGGATGCACAGATTGCCGCAGCCGGCGTCCGAGCCTTGAATTGAGAGAAGAACCCATGACTGATTACGTAAAAATTCACGGGCTGCAGGTCGCGCCTGCCCTGCAGGCATTTATCGATGAAGAAGTCCTGCCCGGCACAGGCATTGACGTCCAAACCTTCTGGAGCGGGTTCTCCGATCTGGTCCAGGAATTGGCGCCGACCAACCGGGCTTTGTTGGCCGACCGCGAACGTTTGCAGCTGGAATTGGACATCTGGCATAAAGCCAATCCAGGCCCCATCACCGATATGCCGGCGTATCGCGCGTTCCTGTCCTCAATCGGCTACCTGCAACCACAACCTGCGCAAGTACAGGCCAGCACCACCAAAGTTGATCGCGAAATCAGCCAACAGGCAGGGCCGCAGCTGGTCGTGCCCGCCATCAACGCGCGGTATGCCCTGAATGCTGCCAATGCACGTTGGGGCTCATTGTATGACGCCCTGTACGGCAGCGACGTGATCAGCAGCGACAACGGTGCAGAATCGGGCATGGGATACAACCCGGTGCGTGGCGCCAAAGTTGTGGCCTTTGCCAAAGCCTTCCTGGATGAAGCCTTGCCATTGAAGTCGGGCTCACACGCCAACGCCACTTCGTACCGCATCTTAGGTGGTGCGTTGGCTGTCATACTCAAAGGCGATCAGCACACCACGCTACGTCAGCCCGAAAAATTGGTGGGTTACCAAGGTACGGCCACCGCACCGACGGCCATCGTTCTGCGCAACAATGGCTTGCATATCGAGATCCAGATCGATCCGACGAGCCCGATCGGGCGTAGCGACGCCGCTTCGGTGAAAGACCTGCTGATCGAATCGGCTTTGTCGACCATCATCGACTGCGAAGACTCCGTCGCGGCCGTCGATGCCGACGACAAGGTACGGGTATATCGCAACTGGCTGGGCCTGATGAAGGGCGATCTTTCAGAGACGCTGGAGAAGAACGGCAAAACCGTCACCCGTCGGCTCAACGGGGACCGTGTATACACTGGCGTCGACGGTACTGCCTTCAAACTGCACGGCCGCGCGCTGCTGCTCATTCGCAACGTCGGACACTTGATGACCAACCCGGCCGTGCTCTATGGCAACAATCGGGAAATTCCCGAAGGCATTCTCGACGGCATGGTCACCAGCCTGATCGCCCTGCACGATCTAAAGCGCCAAGGCAACTCGCGCACCGGCAGCGTCTACATCGTCAAACCGAAAATGCACGGGCCAGCCGAAGTTGCTTTCGCCGAGCGCTTGTTCAGCTGTATCGAAGACGTGCTGCAGCTTGAACGCCACACGCTGAAGATGGGCATCATGGACGAGGAGCGCCGCACCAGCGTCAATCTCAAGGCGTGCATTGCTGCGGCGGCGTCACGTGTCGCCTTTATCAATACAGGTTTTCTTGACCGCACCGGCGACGAGATGCATACCTCCATGGAAGCTGGCGCGATGCTGCGCAAAGGCGACATGAAAAGCAGCGCCTGGATACAGGCCTATGAGTACAACAATGTCCTAGTCGGCTTGAACTGCGGATTGCGCGGCCGGGCACAGATCGGTAAAGGCATGTGGGCCATGCCCGACTTGATGGCGGCCATGGTCGAGCAGAAAATCGCGCACCCGAAAGCAGGCGCGAACACTGCCTGGGTGCCGTCCCCAACTGCTGCGACTTTGCACGCCTTGCACTACCACAACGTCGACGTAGCGGCGATTCAACAAGAGCTCGAGGGGATTGACCTGGCAGCTGTTAGTGACGACCTGCTCAATGACCTGCTGACCGTGCCAGTTGCTGTTGACGCTAAATGGACGGCGGAGCAAATCCGCGAAGAAGTGGAAAACAACGCACAGGGTCTGCTTGGTTATGTGGTGCGCTGGGTCGAGCAAGGCGTGGGTTGCTCCAAAGTGCCAGATATCCATGATGTTGGTCTGATGGAAGACCGCGCCACACTCCGTATCTCCAGCCAGCACATCGCCAACTGGCTGCGTCATGGTGTGATTGACCAACAGCAGACGCTGAAGATCCTGCAGCGCATGGCGCATGTGGTGGATCAGCAAAATGCTGGCGATCAGCTGTATCGACCGATGGCTTCCGACTTCGAAGGCTCGGTAGCATTCCAGGCGGCTTGTGCGCTCGTGTTCGAAGGGTTGCACCAACCGAGTGGTTATACAGAGCCGCTTCTGCATCGCTTCCGTGCCGTATTTAAACAACAAAAATAAATGTTGATCGAATTCCCTTACCTTGTTGAAAAACAAAAAAACAAAGCCCTGGAGGTTCGCGGCTCCAGGGCTTCTATTTTCGCCTCCATCCCTTAATGGTTTGACGAACGTAATCAAGACATTACCAGTGTCGTTTTGATATTTCACTACGACTTAGGTTAAACGTGTTTGGTAGGAAGCATCGGAGAGAACTGCTTAACCCTTACCTATCAATGGTTCGGGATCAGCGACTTTTGGCCGATCATGGTTAGCCAAGACGGTTAATCGATACTGGAGCTCAGGAAGGGCTCGGTCAGCCGGTCGACCCGTCGCTCTTCGAGCTGCCCTGCCCTTAGTATCTCGTTTGCATGGGGATAATGGCGTAACAGCTGGCGGGCCTGACGTCGAATGGACTCTGACAGCCCGGGATCTTGTGCAAGTTCGACCAAGAGATCTCGCGTCTGAATCAGCGCTCGTGTGCGCTCACTCGGCATGGTCATTGTCTCCTCCTCTCACGAACCCTGTACGGTCTAACCGCTGAGCTTGATGGCTAGGCGTCTACTTTATTGCGCTGGTAGGGACACGTAGACATGCATAAAAAAACAATGACCACTTTGTTTTCAGAGTCCCTATATAAAATACCAGACTACCAGCGTGGCTATGCGTGGGTAGAGAAACAGTGGAATGATTTCGTCCAAGATGTTGATGCACTTGTTGACGAAAAGGTGCATGGCCATTACACCGGAACGGTGGTGATTTATGCCGGTCGTGACGCTGAGGTAGTCAACTACGGCACCCGCCGCTTGAAAGTGGTGGATGTGGTTGACGGTCAACAACGGTTGACCACCACTTGCTTGTACCTGTCGCTGATCCTTCGCAAGTTGATTGAGCACGGTCAGCTAGAATATGAACGTGAGATCCCAGATTATTTATATGCCGATGGCCGCTGCAAACTTGAGCTTAACAATGACACACAGCACATTTTCTACGACCTTCTGAAGACGGGACATCCCAACACAGAGGTGCTGACCCCACACGGAAAAAGGCTTGTTCAGGCCCACGGTTTGGCAGTTGAGGTCGACGATGCTCTAGAAATGACTGAGCAGACGGAGGTCTAAATTTACAAGCGACGGTCGCAACTAAACCGTCGCTACCCGGCCAAAAGCATACCGACTAAATCCCTCTAACGGCGCAGGTCTCCAAAAGGAGCGGTGGTATCAATGTAGCGCATGGCCGACTTCACATCTCTCCAACCGACATAGTCCATCAATTGCTTGGTGCTCCAGTTATCGTTATTCGCCCACGTAGCAAATCCACGGCGCAATGAATGCCCCGTGTAGGCCTCACCATCCAAACCACTGCACGCAAACGCCTCGCGCAATACATAGGTCACCCCATCGGGCTTGAGCCCTTGGGGACTGATCTGCCCCCACTGGTTAATCGGACGAAATACCGGCCCCTCCTGCAACTCGCTGATCGAAAGCCAGTCCTCGTAGGCCTGCACCGGACACAAACGCTTCAATGCCGGCAACAGGACCACCTGCCCGCGAAATTCTCGATCCGTCTTGCTGCTGCCCAGAAACACCTCCAACTGCTGCCCCTGGCATAACCTATTGTGCTCCACCCGCAGTCGACACAGCTCGTCGGCGCGAAACGCCCGCCAGAAGCCCATCAAAATCAGCGCCTGGTCACGGTAAGCACGCAGGCGTGCCACCGGGTGATCACTGGCGATCAGTTCCTGCAGTCCGGCGACACAGCGCTCCAGCTCGATCAACGGCAGAGGCTCGGCTTGTTTGACCAGGCGTGGGTGTTGCGCGCGGATGTTGCGCAGCACTTGGCGTACTTTTGCGCTTTTGGTGGGATCATCGAAACCGTGGCCGCGATGCCACTGCGCAAGCGCGGCCAGATGCAGGCCCAACGTGCTGCTGGACAGCGTTTCGGCATGTTCCACCAGATACCGCACCACCGTGGCACCGGACGCTGGCAAACAGGCGCCCCACCCCTGCTCGAAATACCTCAGCACGCCCTGATAGCGTCGCTGGGTGCTATCCCGCTGTACGGGCCGTAGATAACGATCCGCTGGGTCTGTCATGGGATTCCCCTCCTCGCGTACCGCGAAAAAGCCCCATTTCGAAAAACTGCTGCATAACTCTGGAGAAATCAGCATTCTCCAGAGTTATTTCGTCGCCCAGTTCGTTGCATTCCGGGCTTTTGTACACCTGTACTTCCATACTGCGTAAAACACTACGAAATCGTAGGAGGCCAAGCCATGGCTCGCGGCGGCGTCAATAAGGCAGTAGTTCAGATCGCACGCAATGCCCTCCTCGCCCGCGGCCTGCACCCCAGCATCGACGCCGTGCGTGTTGAGCTGGGCAATACCGGTTCGAAATCCACCATTCAGCGCTATCTCAAGGAACTCGGGGAGGCCGAGGCTCCTACGCCGGAAATGCCGCTGGACGAAGAACTCACCCGCTACATCGCCAGTCTAGTCGTGCGCGTCCAACAGCGAGCCGAGGAGGCTCTGGCGGCTGATCGAGCGGCCTTCGACCGTAAGCAACTGGCAGCCAGGCAACAACGGGAAGTGGAAGCAGCACATCTGGAGCATCTGCAATTGGCCCACGCCACCCTGGGACAAGCCCGACAGGCTGGCCTGGTCCATGAACAGACCTTGACCAGCCAGTTACAGGCGTGTGAAGTGGAAAGCCAGCGGTTACAGGAGGCCCATGAGCAACAACTGCGCCTGCTTGAGGACAGGGCGGGGCAGATCGTTTCCCTTGAGGATAAACACCGCCTGACTCAGGAAGCACTGGACCACTATCGGGAACAGCACCTGCTCCAGCGCGAACAAGAGGTCCAACGTCACGATCAGCAACTCCAGCAATTGCAGCGTGAGGCACGGACAAACCGCGACCAATTGCTCAGCAAACAGGAAGAACTGAGCCAGTTGTACCGTGATTTGGAGCGCATGAGCGGTGAACAACTGCGCCAGCATCAAGAGACGCGCCGCCTGGAACAGGCCCTGCAATCGGCCCAGGAGCAAGTGCAGGCAGCCGACCTCGAACATCAGAGCGATCTGCGTCAGATGCATGCCATCGCCCACAAGCTCACCACTTTGCGCGAGAAGACCAAGCAGCAATTGCTTAAACAAAGGCAGACCCAGCGCGAGCTGCGGAGCCAGACACAACAGATTACCCAGCTACAAACGCTGGTGGAGCGGTTGACTCAATCAGCGCCGACAGGCCCCGATTGACCGCTGCCCGACCATTCGCAGCCGCCTTCACCCACGCCGCCCCAAGCTACTGGCACCCAGGCACCCGGCGACCACGTATAGATAAATAGCCCGCATCGCGACCGCCTCATCAAACAGCCCTCTTCTCGCTTGCCCTTCTGCGTCGGCGTTTACCGTCCGCGGGTAATCCTTCAAGGCTTATTTGCAGCGGTGGAGATAAGTACCGCTTTTCCTTGGAGGTCAACACCCGCCGGTTCCAATCGGCATCCCAGTACAAGCCGTAGCCGGAGCTCACCGCCGCAAACCCTTCCGGATCAGCGCAGAAAAAACCGAGCGCAAGTTCACCTTCGATCTGCACCTGTTTCATCAAGTAGCGCGGAAACCCACGAAACAGGCGTACGTAGTTTTCAAATTTCTCGGTATTTACCGGCCACCACTCCATCGATACCAAGTGCCCCTCACGGAAATGATAATCCAGTAGTGGATACAGCCATTTCGCCGCGCCGGTGAATTCGCGTTGCACACAGATCAAATGGAGATAGACCATAAAGCGCGCCTTCACAAACTCGCGTGCCCAGCGGTATTTATCCAGATCACCGGCCAGAATCACTAACCAAAACCCCAGATCCCGCCAGTCGGCGGTCGTGATCCGGCGCTGCAACCGCGGGCGTTGCAGTCCATGCAATGGCTTGTCATGCAGTCTGAGCTGCATCACCAATGTCTTGCCATGATCGCTCGACACTTCTAGCAAGTGCAGAACCGCCCAGAGGGGGTTGTCCAACACCTCCTCCAGTACCGGAAATTCGTTGATCAAGGCAGTCCGCAACTTTCCTTTTGGCAAAACCCCGGTGAGATAATTCCTCCACTTACCCGGTTCCCCACCGTCAGGTCCGATCAATCCCAGCCGCGCCTCGAAGGTTACACCCCAGCACTCCAGCGCACCTGGGGTCCTACTGATACCAGCCAGAAAAATGAGTTGATTGATAAAAACAATCGCCTTGAGTCGATGGGCGAGGCGATGTACGGGGCTCGTCACTTCGACAGTCCTCCGCGCGTTAAAATTATCTAACAGCATAGCTTGCACCGCATAAACAAAATTTGATGCTGGCAAGGTAGTGGCAAGGTTACACGAAACGTAAAGACGGCCAAAAAAGTCTACCAATTGGACAGAATCGGCATAAATGAACAAAAAACTACGCCAAGATGGCGAATTTCGCCGCGGTGTTGGGAATATATTTTTTTTGGTGTTGCGCCAGAACGCCATTTCTTACCGGTAATAGGGGGCAAATAATCTCCGCACAACCCGATTCGGTTGCCACTTCCAACGCTAAACAATGGGAGAAGAACATGAGTGATGTGACGGTAAAGGCGGTAATTATTCCCAGGTCTGTGTGTTTAGGCAGCAAATGCAGCAATGCGTTGAATGGCTCGCACTCGGGAAATGGAGACGACTGCCAGTCATCCCCACCACCATCGCGCGCGCGCGTCATCCAGTTTAACCAGAGCAATTCGTTCCGTCCCGACCAATGATGGCACCTCAAGTTCGAAAACGTACATGGCGGTGCGCTGCACCTGCAGGGTGTGCAGCGTCGCCTGGTACTCGGCCCTGATCGGCGTGCTGGAGCTGATTCTAAACGGCCGCTTCACGGCACGCCCAGCGGGAGTGCGGCGGGACACAACGGCGACGGCTGCGCTTTGATCAGCCGAGAGCATGGGTTGGTTCTTTCATTTAAGGAGTCTTCGCATCATGAGCGTAAATACCACGGGTAAACACAGCCCATCTGCCACCATTCTCATCGAGACCCGGCAGATCACTTCAAACCTAGAAAAAGCAAACGGCCAACTTGGGCTACGCTGTTTCATCTCGACGGCATGGGATCTGCTACACGACTGTCCGATCGACCAACGCGTCTCTTATGATGGAACGCTGGCCAAGGCGACGATCAGGTCGCCGGAAATGCTGTCGAAGTCCTCTACCGATGCCACCGGCCGTTCGAGCCAATGCCATCTCAAGCGCTGCTACGGGTACCTCGGTATCCCCTACGAAGTATGTGTCATTCACAATGGTTGCGTCTGGTTACGGCCCATTGGACCAAGGCGACTCGCAGCCAACGTCGGGTCATATGATGCCCGTCCTTCAAAACAAGACTTGGAGCGCCAGGCCACGGCTTCAGCCTACGTGCGCGTAGAGCCGGTCAAAGGCCAGCGTCTGCGCAAATCTCGGGCGTCCTTTGCGCAGCAACCATCCGAAATTCAACGCCTGGTTGGCTATTATTTCGAGTCCTTGTACTGCGTAGCAGGGGCGACGAAGTCTGAATTGGCCCGGCGGATGCAGGCTGAAATTCAGGCGATGAACCTCTCTCGCCCTGGCGATCAGCAGTTGAACATTCCGGCTCTCAAAACATTGTGCTTGTTCATGGACGAGTACTACTTTTTTGCGCTGTCCAACGGGCGCGCTGCCAAGCGCACAATCGTCAAGCTGTTCGCTGGCATAAGCAGCAAGCCGTTTGATCGGCAGCCGATCCATACGGCAGAACAGTCGCCGCCCGAGCTTAAACAGTAACCACCACCCAAACTACGCGATACTTGCGACTGGGCTCCATGTGGGTAGGTATATGTACTGACAGGTCTGGTTTAAAAAACGACTTGCCTGTGATGTGCGCTGCGCTCACTGAATATCAGGCAATGTTTATATCGAAATGGGACAAACGCTGCCCCGTTTTGATAGGTCGCGTCGTTTAAACGGCCATGCAGCCATCTGCTGCTTTCAGCCCTGTGGACATGAATCAGGACAGGCGTGCAGTTCACTGCGCTTGTCCTGATTCTACATTCCTGAGTTGCGCTGACAGGAATGGCAACGAAACCAGGCGGTGCGTTTATCGCCGACGTCCTAATTACCCGGACGAGGTTCAGACAATGAAGACCGAACTCTTCTTTCGCCAGCCCGATTCTGTTCGCGATATCAAGGTCGAACTCCTCAAACCGAGGCGACACGGATCGCATTTCCAGCAATTGGTGGTGATCCATTCAAGAAAAAATGACAACTGTTTAAGGATGTCGCCCACCTTGTTGGATTTCTGCTTAATGCTGGAGCGCAGACGCGACATCCGCTACTACCAGCCGACCCCGTACACGTTGATACAACCCAGCCGGGCATTTCGGTACACCCCTGCCGTATGTGCCTACGGCGATGATTTGGGGCTGATCTTTTTCGAAACCACCCGATTTATGTCCGACGGCTGTGAAGACCAGCTTGTTCGTCATGAAGACTGGTTTGGGGAGATGGGTTATCCCTTCTGTCCTTGTCAGCCGTACACGAACATCAGCTACTGCGAACTGCTTCAATGGCGTTACCTCTACGGCTATTCGTTCAGCTTCAAGGCACAAGACTCCAGCGTCGCGCTGGATATCCTTAAACATCGCAACAACTGCACGGTCCAGGAGCTCTTAGACGCCGGTGCGGATTTCAGCGACATCGCCTACCAGCTCTTCTATGGCGAGGCAACGGCTGACCTGCGTCTTCCCATTACGCGCACGACAGCCCTCACATTACCGAGCGCGCGAACATGAAAAACGATGTGGGTGACCTCGAACTGATTGTTGGTGAGGAGTATCGCTACAACGGGCATGTCTACGTGATCGCGAGCGTATCGCGCGGATTCGTTGAACTGCACAGCACCACGCAACCGTCAAATATGCGCTTGCAGACGCTCGAGCGCTTGGAGCAAGCAGCCAAACGCCAACGGTTTGTACAGGTGCGTGAAGCTCCATTTTCCGGCCGATACCACCAGATCGTGGCAGCCCTCAATCCGGAAAGTCGAGCTGCACTTGATCGTCGTACTGCATACGTGCGAGCCGCCGTCGAACGATTCAAGAGTCGGTTGCCAAGGGAAGACTGTAAAGCGCTGATCGCCGAGGTAAAAGACATCATCGGAGACACCAGCCCGCCGTGTTTCAACACGCTGCGCAACTGGGTGCACCGCTATCTGGAGCGCAATGCATCGGTGACCGCTTTGATTCCCTTAAAAAAGCTGCATAAGGATCAATGGGAGCGACTGCCGGAGATCACTCGAGAGACAATCGAGGACTGCCTGGACAAGTACTACTACATTGAGGAACCGGAATCGGTCAGCGACATCATCGGGGCGATCCAGTCCGGGCTTGAACAATACAATACCCTTCGACCGCTGACTGACCAGATCGTCGTGCCGTCCGACAGTACCCTCCGTCGAAGGATCAGGGAAAGTGGTGAATTCCGCCGCCTGCTGAAACAAAAAGGCGAGCAGGAAGCAATCAAGGCCAGCCGCTGGAGCGTGAAGCTCAGGCGTCAATACCGTCTCCTGCAGCGGATTGAAGGGGATACCCATATTTTGGATATAGAACTGGTCAATGAGTATGGGGACACCATTGGCAAAGCCGCGCTCACCATCCTGCTGGACGTCGCGTCTCGACGAGTGACCGGTTGGGACATCTCGATCAATCCCCCCTCGGCACAGAAGACGATCCGCGCACTCAAGGACTCCATCCACCGGGTGGGTATCGGCGAAGAATATCGACTGGATAATGGTGCGGAGAACACCAAAGAAGATGCGCTCGATGGGCTGTTCCCCTTGCTCGGCCCCAATATCACTTACTGCCGAGTGCGCCGCCCTAACGAAAAACCATACGTAGAGCGTTGGTTTAAAACGCTGACCACGGGGCTTACACACAGACTGCGTGGCACCACCTTCTCCTGCCCCAAGGAACGAGGCGATTATCCCTCAGAGAAAAAGGCAATCTACACCCTTGAGGTCGTCAAGGAGCGCTTCGAGGATTGGCTGGAAAATGTCTATCACAAGCGTCGGCATCGCGGGATTGGTACGTCGCCAAACAAAATGTGGGCCATGTTAGCAAACAAGCAACCGCCCTTACGGCGTGTTGCTTCCGAAGACATGTCCCGCCTCTTTCTGAGTCAGACAAGCTCCAAACTCGTCGAAGGCAGAGTCCGTTTCAAAAACCTTCAGTGGAGCTGCGGTGAACTAAAAAACCTCCACGATCTGGGTACCAAGGAGCAGCTTCTCACCATTTTCTACGACTCAAGCGACCTGGGGCAGGTGCTGGTTACCCACCCTGAGTATCCCGAAAAGGTGTTTCACGCCAAGGGCTGTGAAATGAGTTATCAGGACGGTCTTACTCTGGATCTGCATCTTCTACTAAACGCCACTCAAAATAAGGAGGCCAAGGAGTTCGACTTCAGAGAGGCACGCGAGCACAGAACTCGCACTATGCAAGATCGCTACGACTACGAGCACAAACGGGGTCGCCGTAAAGCCGCTCAAACGGACGAAAAAATTGGTCTGGCACACCCTACGTCAGATACCGCACGCCGTCCCGCACCGCCCAGTGGCGCTCATCTCCCTACCACCGATATCGCGAAGTTCTTTGGTATGTACACCGCGCCCGCTGTAGGCGACATCACGGAGGTTATGAAAAATGATTGATATCACCGAACAGTTGAAGTCTTTTGAATCTCAAATCATCAATTACCGGTCCTATAACCTTGCCTACATGACTGTCATGCGATCTATTCAGGCCACGCAGATGCGAGGTATTCCTTCTTGCGTAGTTCTCGTAGGACCGTCTGGATGCGGGAAGAGCACTTTGGCAAACCAGATCATATCGACTTACCCCCCGGAGAGTTCAGAGGAAGATAATGGCGGTGTACGGAACAGACGACCTACGATGTATTGCGGGCTCCCCACCAAAGCGACGATAAAATCCTTTGCCAAAGCTCTCTTGGAATCCTTGAAATTTGAAGCCTATTCGGGGGATGCGTTCGAACTGACTCAGCGCGCTATCCGACAGATCCTCCTACAAAATGTGGAGGTGGCATTTTTAGATGAATTCCAAATGCTTGCAGACAAAAAAGCCGAACAGGCACGCATTGATGTAATCAACTGTGTCGCAAGACTTGTCGATCGTACCCGCATCCCGTTTGTCATACTTGGCACACCAGACATTGAAAGCTTCTTTTACGAAAAAGACATACTTCGTCGCCGATTTCCTTTTTTTGCCCGCCTCACACCCCTTCAACTCGATCTAACCGAGCCGGGCTCAGACTTGCAACTTGTGCTTCGAGGGCTGGATAAGAAGATGTATGAAATTGGCCATTTGAAGACAGGCGTCCATTTGCATGAGCCTGAAATCACGCTTCCATTATTTTTTGCCTCCGGCGGCATAATGGAGGATCTAAGACTGCATTTGTCGAATGCATTTTCCTTCTCCCTGTATCGCGGTGACGGAACTTTGCGCTGTGAAGACTTTTCAGATGCTTTTGAAATCACCCGTCACGACCATTGTATGTTGGCGGAAGGCAATCCCTTTGAGGTTGACAGAAACCGCTTGCTCGAAATGGCGAACAGTGAACCATGAAAACGTCGGTCTTTCTTACGGACCGTTTCCTCTGCCCGACGAAATCCCAATCAGCGGCAGGCAGCGCACCACCCAAGCAAGTGGCTTCGAAAATTGCCGCGAGCTACTGCCTGTCCTAGACAAGCGACACGCCAATCACCTGAGGGTAATTTTTTGCTGCACTGATTCGTGGTCCGTAGACCTTGCCAATAAGCGACGTCATGGGCGCGACTGACATTACCGGCCACCATCACGGCGCATAAAAGACGGACACTCTTTTCGAAAAAAATTCGCGTGTTTGCTAGAAAAATAGAGAATAAAAAAATGATCTCATATTTGGCATTCTTACCATTACCTTTAGAAAATGAAAGCCCCACGAGTGCGATACAGCGCACTGCAAGAGCAAATGGCTTTCCCACTTGTTATAAGCTTTTTGAATACTTGAGAAAAGCGACAGCACAATTGATTCGCGCGAATGTAATACTTGCTAACTCACCTGCCGCACGCGCCATTTACCTATGCGCACCCCATGCGGCTGATCGCCTTACCACAAACTTCTACCCACCCAGCCACCCATTTTTAAAGCTAACCAACGCCATGATTCACGGCATTGAAGTAGAGAAAATAAACCTGCGCTTCAACGCAACAGCTTTTTGTTCCGAATGCTTCAAAGAAGGCTGGGAGCGTTACCCGAAAGATATAACCTTGTTCGCAGCCTGCCCCTTTCACGACAAACAGTACCTTATCGATTGCCCTGAATGTGGTAAAACGTTGAATTGGCGCCAGATGCTGGAAGGACGATGCGCTTGCAAGCACTCACTCAACAGTCCTGATGCAGCGGCTCAGGACAGGAGAGACGCTCACTTCCTACTTGCCCTCTTCCGCGATGGCAAACCGGCGACATTCCATTCAATTCAAAACACCTTGAAAAGCCTGAAAAAGAACACCTACACCTCCAATCCCACCACAAAGACACACTTGACACGCCTGGCCATCGCCATTAACCGCGACGACTTAGAAGACATCATTCAATCAATACATTGCTGCCTGCCCTGCAGATCCTACGAGGACATAAATATTATCACCGCCATCCTGCAGCCCTGCATGAACATACTCACTCTCTCCAAAACGCGGCAACGCCTGGCTGCAACCCCATCGCAACAAAGTTCCTCACTTGCAGAATTCCGGATCTCGTTGCGCACCCTGCTAACCCATCTTGGAATAAATTATCAAGCCTGGTACAAAATCAAACACCGCTTTGCTTTTTTAAAACTAAAAGAATACCGACACATGCCAACAACCGGAAGGATAGACTCAGTACAGAAAGTCTTGAATTGCGCATTGCATTCCAGCTTTAACACTCTCCCCACCCAAAAGGACAAATCAGTTGTTAATCGCGACAAGCAGCTTATCTCAATAAAGGATTTTGCTGCACTCACCGGCCTACCAATCAAATCCATCCCAATACTTGCTAGAAAGACCAAGATTTTCGGAGCGATTCACAAGTCCAAATACTCCTGTCAAGTGATCGGTAAATTTTGGGCTCAGTCATTTGATGAAAAATACGTCTGTGCCCAGCAAATCGCTCGTGAACTGAAAGTAAAGTTGTACAAGGTCACCCATGCAATAGAGGCAATCAACATCAGGATACCGGAGTGTAATTTTTCTGGCGCTCCATCAATAATCCTTCGAACAGACCATGCACAGTTAATCGAACAACTTCTGCGCCCTCCTCCACTCGCCGCATCCAGCGACTTACGTAAAAAATTCAGTGCCAATCTTCCATTCGTCGAACCCTCGAAAAATATCGATCTGTTAAGTGGCGAGCAATGTGCAAATTTTTTGTCCATTGAACGCCGTGATATACACAACCTGATACGACTGGGCATCATGCCCTGCCATGTCAAGGGCCGTCACGGTAAATACCTTGTTGCGAAGCAGGATGCGCTGCAATTCAGCAACTCTACATTCAGGCCTCGCGAGCTTTCTTCCTTACTCCATATTGCGCAAACGCGTGTTGCGTTAGTGCTAGTAGCAAATGGCGTTTCGCCGATTGCCGGACCTTTGGCTAAAAACGGTCTAACTCATTTTTTCAGAAAATCGGACATTACACCCAAGCTAATTAATAAACTAGCAAAAATGAAAACACCGAAAAAAACGAACACAAAAAACATAAGACCTCTTCGAAAAGACCATTCTTCACTCGATCACCCCATCACAGCACTATGCAGAAAATACAAAATATCGAGCGAAACCTTCTATAATCGATTTTTAAAAGCAGGACTTATAGAACATCAAACACATTACGGCGAACGCTACATCTCTGAGAAAGCACATCATAAAATCGAACACCTTTGTCGAGATTATGTTACTTGCCCAGAAGCAGATGAAATGCTTTCCACCTCGCAAGGATATACTCGCTCACTTTTGAACAGTGGTCGTCTGACCTCGACTACAAATCCATTAGCTCCCACCTCTAGAATCAAATTAATCCTGAGAAGCGATATTGATGCGTACAAGCATATGAAATATCCTGCACCAACCAAAAGCGACAAATACCTCGCGTAAAACGCTACTTCGTAAAAACGCGCACACTCAAAATTTCTTGTTTCCATACATCCCATTATAAAACGACTGTGACTGTATCGCTATCTCTCCGCCCACACGTTTGTGGTGCAGTACCAATTCATGTTGACGCCAATTAACCTAGTACCATTTTTTTTGACAAAAAAATTCAACATCGCTGAAATTAATCGCGCAAACCTCAACAAAACCTGCACATCCATTCCAACGCATATTGAAAGCCTATGGTGTGGGAGCGAGCTTGCTCGCGATGGCGGCGCGTCAGGCGCCACCGTTTTTGAATCGATCACTATCGCGAGCAAGCCCGCCCCCACAGGGTTGGCGCATTGGTGTTTCATCGCCAAAGCGCAACCCCCGCTTGATAAAGGTCCGACATCATGTATTTATGATTAAAGCAAGAGAACGGGTCGTGCGGTAATGGCATTGCCAAATACGCGATCTGATGTCCCATTTGAATTTTTATGAGCCCACCCATGCCCCGAGTCTCCCGCAAGCAAGCCGACCTCAACCGCGAAATCATCGTCGAGGCGGCCACGCGGCTGTTTCGCGAGCGCGGCCTGCATGGGATCAGCGTCGTCGATGTGATGGGCGCGGCGGGCCTGACCCATGGCGGGTTCTATGGTCACTTTGAATCGAAGGAGGCGCTGGCCGTTGAAGCCAGTGACCGGGCGTTCGAACAAGTGGCAGGCCGCTGGCGGGAGCGGATCGGGACGGCCGAGGACCACGCCGCTGCACGCCGCGCCTTGGTCGAACCCTACCTGTCGACCGCCAGCCGCGACAACCCGGGTGACAGCTGCCCGGTGGTGGCGTTTGCCGGTGACATGTGCCACGAGTCCGCCGACAGCGCCTTGCGCGAGACGTTCATGACCGGCCTGAACAGGCTGCTCGACACCCTGAGTCAGCTGATGGACTCGGACGACGCCGCCAGTAACCGCCAGCAAGCGCTGGTGCAATATTCGCTGATGGTCGGTGCGTTGACGCTGGCCCGCGCCACGCGCGGCGACGCCCTGTCGGATGAAATTCTGGAGGCGGCGAAGGGCTTTCTCGGCGCGGTGCCTGCATCCCCTGCCCCACGCTGAATGCTTGGCCACCCCACAGAAAACCCTCGCCTGCCGCGCCAGCTCCTACACTGAGTGACGCGGCACCGATGTTGCTGATTGCCAGGACGTCCGGCAGCCAGCAATCTCCACCGATGTTCGAGTCCGAAATACCGATGCCCACAGGGAGCCAAGCATGCCTGCAACCGTTCTGGTACTGGTCGAAACCATCAATGATTATCTGCCCATCCTCGAACATCAGGGCTTTCACCTGATACTGGCGCCTACGCCTGCCGAACGCGCCGAGGCCATCACCCGGCACAGCGGCCAGATCAACGCGGTCCTGACCCGCGGCCCATTGGGCCTGTATGCCGATGAAATCGCTGCCCTGCCCAATCTGAAGATCATATGCGTGATCGGCGCCGGTTATGAGCATGTCGACCTGCAAGCGGCGGCCGACCGCGGCATCACCGTCACCAATGGCGCCGGGGTCAACGCCTCTTCAGTGGCGGACCATGCCATGGCCTTGCTGCTGTCACTGGTACGCGATGTTCCGCGCTGCGACGCTGCCGTGCGCCGGGGCGAGTGGCCGAAGATCATGCGCCCTTCCCTGTCCGGCAAACGCCTGGGCATCCTCGGCCTCGGCGCCGTTGGCATGGCCATCGCCAAACGCGCCGCCAACGGCTTCGACATGAGCGTGAGCTACCACAACCGGCAACATCGCAGCGACGTGTCCTACGCCTTCTGTTCCACGCCCACTGAACTGGCGCGCGCCTCGGACTTTCTGGTTATCGCCACTCCGGGAGGCCTGACCACCAAACACCTGATCAACCGCCAGGTGCTCGACGCCCTCGGGCCCAAGGGCTTTCTGGTCAACATTGCCCGGGCCAGCGTGGTGGTCACCGCCGACCTGATCAGCGCCCTGGAACAACGCCGCATCGCCGGGGCCGCACTGGATGTCTTCGATGCCGAACCTCATGTGCCGGATGCACTCAAGTCACTGACCAATGTGGTGCTCACCCCGCACGTCGCCGGATTGTCCCCGGAAGCGATCGAAGGCACGGTTGAACTGGTGGGCCGCAACCTCGTGGCGTTCTTTTCCGGGCAACCGGTGCTCACCCCGGTTGAATTGCCGACCCGCATCAGTAACGCGGTCCTGTAGGACAATTCAAACAGGCGTATCAAAAATAATGATTGCCCGGCAACACGCTCACCTATAAGGGCCGTTCATGGTTGTGGGTGCCGGGTGGGCGCATTAGATTAGTCAATAGTTTCAGGCCTCCAGAATAAGCAGAAGGGATAAGCATGGCGCTTACTGACCAGTCCACTCGTATCCGTACCGGCGAAGAACTCGATGCCAGCCTGATCGACCCATACCTCAAGGCGCACATACCCGGCCTCAGCGGCTTGCCGCAGATCAGCCAGTTCCCCGGTGGCGCGTCCAACCTCACCTACCTGTTGGAATACCCCGGACAGGAGTTCGTCCTGCGTCGGCCGCCCTTTGGCCACAAAGCCAAGTCCGCCCACGACATGGGCCGCGAATTTCGCATCCTCAACCAGCTCCGCGAGGGTTTTCCCTACTGCCCCAAGGCTTACGTGCACTGCACCGATGAATCAGTGATCGGCGCCGAGTTCTACGTGATGGAACGGGTCAAGGGGATCATCCTGCGTTCCGAACTGCCGCCGGAGCTCGGCCTGGATGCGGCGAAAACCGAAGCCTTGTGCAAGAGCTTCATCGACAAGTTCGTCGAGCTGCACCGGGTCGACTACAACGCCTACGGCCTGGGCGATCTCGGCAAGCCCGAAGGCTACGTGGCACGCCAGATCAAAGGCTGGAGCGACCGCTACGAGAAAGCGCTGACGCCCGACGCGCCACAGTGGGAAGCAGTCAAAGCCTGGCTCAACGACAAGATGCCAGCCGATCACCCGACCTCCAGCATCGTCCACAACGACTACCGCTTCGACAACGTCATCCTCGATCCGAACAACCCGATGCAGATCATCGGGGTGCTCGACTGGGAACTGACCACCCTCGGCGACCCATTGATGGACCTGGGCAACACCCTCGCCTACTGGATCGAAGCCGGTGACCCGGCGCCGGTGCAACTGATGCGTCGCCAGCCAAGCCACGCGCCGGGCATGCTGACCCGCCGCGAGTTCGTCGATTACTACGCCGAGCGCTCCGGCATCCGGATCGACAACTTCGACTTCTACTACACCTACGGCCTGTTCCGCCTGGCCGGCATCGTGCAGCAGATCTACTACCGCTTCTACCATGGCCAGACCCAGGACAAACGCTTCGCGCAGTTCATTCACATGAACAAACTGCTGGAGCAGATGAGCCTGCAGGTCATCCAGAAATCCAGCCTGTGACCGTACGCGATCCCTGCAGGAGCGAGCCTGCTCGCGAAAATCGTGAACGATAACGCGCACTGACTGGGCTCAACTGAACAGCATTGGCCGCAACCCGGCATTTGACTCGAAAACAAGACTTTTCATAAGGGAATCCCATGTCCAAGACTCAGTTGTTCGACCTCGACGGCAAGATCGCATTCGTCTCCGGCGCCAGCCGTGGCATCGGTGAAGCCATCGCCAAGCTGCTGGCGCAGCAAGGCGCCCATGTCATCGTTTCGAGCCGCAAACTCGAGGGCTGCCAGCACGTGGCCGACGCAATCATCGCCGCGGGCGGCAAGGCCACCGCCATCGCCTGCCATATCGGTGAAATGGAGCAGATCAGCCAGGTCTTCGCCGCCATCAAGGAACAATTCGGGCGTCTGGACATCCTGGTCAACAACGCGGCGACCAACCCGCAGTTCTGCAACGTGCTGGACACCGATCTGAGCGCCTTCCAGAAAACCGTCGACGTGAACATCCGCGGCTACTTCTTCATGTCGGTGGAAGCCGGCAAGCTGATGCGTGAAAACGGCGGCGGCAGCATCATCAACGTCGCCTCGATCAACGGCGTCTCGCCGGGCGTGTTCCAGGGCATCTATTCGGTGACCAAGGCTGCCGTGATCAACATGACCAAGGTGTTCGCCAAGGAATGTGCGCAGTTCGGCATTCGCTGCAACGCTCTGTTGCCGGGCCTGACCGACACCAAGTTCGCTTCGGCGCTGGTCAAGAACGAGGCCATCCTCAATACCGCGCTGGCTCAGATTCCGCTCAAGCGCGTGGCCGACCCGAGCGAAATGGCCGGCGCCGTGCTTTATCTGGCGAGCGATGCGTCGAGCTATACCACCGGTGTATCGCTGAACGTGGACGGTGGTTTCCTGTCCTGATCCCGGTTCAGCAGATGCGCAAAAGGCAGTCCTCGGGACTGCCTTTTTTGTGCCCGCTTTACTGCGTCACGCAGCGGGTGGTCGTCGTGACCCGGGTCACTTCGCCTTCGGCCTTCACATCGCCCATGACATCGGTTTTATCCAGGGTCTGGCAGGTGCGTTCAGGGGGTGGAGGCGGTGCGGCGGGAGGTGGCGGAGGCGGACTGGCACAGCCGCAGAGAATCAGGGCGCAGAGTACGAGCGACGCTGGAGCAAAAACGCGTTTCCCAAGACTTTTCATAGGATGACCCGCGAGAAAAGGATGTACACAGGGGTGTGACAACAAAACACCGCCCAAAAGTTCACGGGGCAGGTGCAGAAATATCACTTTTATACATTCTTATCGCGTAATCCGCCGTTAAGACCGGGAAAACCTGGCGATTCCTACACCACCGGGTCGGGGCGTTGCAGGCTGTTGCTCTCCAGTTCATAACGCAGCTCTTCAAGGAGCGTCGCGATCGATTCGGGCGTCTGCAGCCTCGTCATGTTCAAACCGCTGACCACCAGATCAACTTGCCCGGTCACCGGGTGATAGAGCTTGATGGTCAACGAGTGTTCGCCCGTGACCGCACATTCACAGGCCAATGGTGAAAAGGTTCGCTCAAGCTGCGTCCGCAGTTGCGCCAGGCTCATCATTGCGGTGGCCCTCGGCGGCAAACGGCTGCGCAGAAATAACGTTGTAGGTGCATGGCTGGTCCTTTTAGCGATTTCGGAGCGTGCGAATGATCCGAAAATGTCATTCGCACGCGCTCAGCCTAAGGCTTGCCACCTGCTGGCCAGAACGTGAATTTGCACCGTATCACCTAGTGCATTTGCACCTACCGTTGGCCCTTCTGTCTCCATGTGCCGGAAAACAACCCACGCTCGCGTGCCCAGACAATCGCTTCGCTGCGACTGTGCACATCAAGCTTGGAGTACACCGTTGCCACGTGGTTGCGCACCGTGTTCGGTGCCAGCTTCAGGCGCGCAGCGATTTCCTTGTCGGCCAGGCCCTCGCAGATCAACTCCAGAACATCGCGCTCCCTGGCCGTCAGGTCAGTGAAGGACACGCTGGGCAACTGCGGCGAGTTGACCTGCTTCACATTAGCGAGCTTTTCGATCAGCGTGCGACTGAACCAGGAAGCGTCTTTCATCACCTCTTCAATGGCCGACACCAGCTCCAGCTCGGTGCGTTTGCGCTCGGTGATATCCATCAACACCAGCAGGTAGCAGGCACTGTCCTGAATGTTCACGGTGTCAGCGGAAACCGCGCAATCCATCAATTCGGTATCTTTCTTTCGAACGCGAACATCAACCCGATCCAGACGTCCGGTTTTCTCCAGGGCGCTGAACAGTTTTGTCCTCGCGCCCTTGTCGTGGATGAAGTCGATGTCGGCGATGGTCTTGCCCTGCACTTCCTCGCGGGGATACGCGAGGGATTCGAGAAACGCCTCGTTCACATCCATCACCACCTGATCGCTGGCACTGCACACCAGGATCGGCACGGGCGTCAGGCCAAACGCCTTGGCAAAGCGCTCCTCGCTCTGGCGCAGGGCGACTTCAGCCTTGCGCCGCGGCTCCACGTCGACGAAGGAAAACAGCATGCAGGGCTCATCGTTGAGCTCAAGCGGCTGACCGGCGACGATGACCTGCTTGCTTCCCCCACCGGCCACGCGCAGTTCGGCCTGCATTTGCGGAATGGTCGCGCCTTCACGCAAACGTTGCTTGGCCAGGTCCTTGTTTTGCGCCTGGTCCAATATATCCAGTTCATAAGTGGAGCTACCGATCACCTGATCACGGGCATAACCGGTCATTTCGAGGAAACCGGCATTGACCTTGATGTAGCGCAAATCGCTGAGCCGGCAGATCACCGCCGGGGCCGGGTTGGCGGCGAAGGTTTTCTCGAAGCGCTGCTCGGCGCTGGCCCACTCGGAGACATCGTCCATGATCAGCACCAACGACTCCGGCTCACCGTGGCTGTCGGTGACCACCAGGCTGCGCACCTTATGCACCCAGGTACGTTCTTCGTCATCAACCGGGGTCAGCTCGACCAGCATATCGCTGAAGGTCTCGCCACGGGCGACACGGCTGATCGGGTAACTGGCCACCGGCACCGGGTGATGGTTGCGATACCGCAGGGCAAAGCGGCGCGCGTACTCCTTGGCGTTCGCCCCGAGTTCTCCGATCCGCTCAATGCCGTGCATGGCCAGCGCGGCATCATTGGCCCAGACGATGGTCTGGTCGAGATCGAGCAGGATCACCCCGTCGGACAAGCCCGTGATGATCTGCTGCAATTGGCGGCGGCTGGTTTCTGTGGTCAGGACGTCTTGGCTCATTGCATCTCCATACCTGCGACGGAGCAATTGCACTCCGGTGACAAGTACGACCGCCAGAGCCTGCAATCGTGCGAAGTTCCTGCACGCGTTCGACCAGCACTGCCTTCACGGGATGCCGAGGGTTACGGTCTGTTGCGCTTCAAGCGGCCAATTGCCCACTGGCAATCGCCGCCGAAGCCGCCAGCATGGCCCGCAACAACACCGCACAACCGGCCGCCAGGTCATCCGGCGCGGCGTTTTCGATTTCGTTGTGGCTGATGCCGCCTTCGCAGGGGACAAAGATCATACCGGCGGGTCCGAGTTCAGCGAGGAAGATCGCGTCGTGCCCTGCTCCGCTGACGATGTCCATGTGCGACAGGCCCAATCCTTGCGCCGCACCGCGCACCGCTTCAACGCAGCCCTTGTCGAAGTACAGCGGCGGGAAGTCGGCGGTCGGGGTGAGTTCGTAGGTCAGGCCGTGCTCCTCGCAAGTGGTTTCGATGACTTCGCGGACTTCGGCGATCATCGAGTCCAGCCGTGCCGGATCGAGATGGCGGAAGTCCAGAGTCATGCGCACTTCGCCGGGAATGACGTTGCGTGAACCGGGATAGGCTTGCAGGCAACCGACCGTGCCGCAGGCGTGGGGTTGATGACCGTGGGCGGCGCGATTGACCGCGCCGACGATCACCGCGGCACCGACCAGGGCGTCCTTGCGCAGGTGCATCGGCGTCGGCCCGGCATGGGCTTCGACGCCGCGCAGTTTCAGGTCGAACCATTTCTGCCCGAGCGCGCCCATGACCACGCCAATGGTTTTGTGCTCGTCCTCGAGAATCGGGCCTTGCTCGATATGCGCTTCGAAATAGGCGCCCACCGCGTGGCCACTGACCGCGCGTGCCCCCGCGTAACCAATCGCGCTCAACGCCTCGCCCACGGTAACGCCGTCGGCGTCCACCTTGGCCAGGGTTTCCTCGAGGGTGAATTTTTCCGCGAACACGCCGGAGCCCATCATGCACGGGGCGAAACGCGAGCCTTCTTCGTTGGTCCAGACCACCACTTCCATCGGCGCTTCGGTTTCCACGCCCAGATCATTGAGGGTGCGCAGCACTTCGACCCCGGCCAGCACGCCGAAGCAGCCGTCGAACTTGCCGCCGGTGGGTTGGGTATCGATGTGGCTGCCGGTCATCACCGGCGGCAGGTCCGGGTTGCGCCCGGGGCGCCGGGCGAAGATGTTGCCCACGGCATCGATGCTGACGGTGCAGCCTGCCTCTTCACACCATTTGACGAAAATATCCCGGGCCTGGCGATCAAGGTCGGTCAGGGCCAGGCGACAAACACCGCCCTTGACCGTGGCGCCGAGTTTGGCCAGTTCCATGAGCGACTGCCACAGACGGTCGCGGTTGATGTGCTGATGGGTGGACTGCAGAACCTCTACAGCAGCGTTCATGATGATCTCCTCAAGCAATTCTTATGGTTTCTGTCAGGCATTTCGTCGGTGTGTTTGAGGCCGTCATCGCGAGCAGGCTCGCTCCCACAGGGGTAACGCGTACCCAGCTCGCGATTGGGCCAGCCGCTACACCACCGATTTCACGGCCGACGGCTGCGCCCGCATCGAGCACAACCCGTAATAAATCAACCCGCCCAGGGCCGAGCCGGTGAACCAGCCGTAGCTGTAGAACCAGCTGAAGGCATCGCTGCCCAGCGACAGCAGCGTCAGCGCCACCGGCACACCGAACGCCAGGAACCCATTCCAGTTCCACGCCGGATACACGTCATCGCGGTACAGCCCGGCGAGGTCCAGTTGCTGTTTCTTGATCAGGAAATAGTCCACCACCATGATCCCGGCAATCGGCCCCAATAGACTGGAGTAGCCCAGCAACCAGTTGGAATAGACGGTTTCCAGACTCACGTCAGAAACGATCAGGCCCAGTTTTTTCAGCAGCTCATGGGCCATCAGCGCCAGGCCGACAAACCCGGTCAGCAGTACGGCTTTGGTGCGGTTGATCACCTTGGGGGCGATGTTCTGGAAATCGTTGGTCGGCGAAACGATGTTGGCCGCGGTATTGGTGGACAAGGTAGCGATGATGATCAGCGCCATGGCCAATGCGACCCAGACCGGGCTCTGGATATGGCCGATCAGCGTCACCGGATCGGAGACAGTCACGCCCACCAGTTTCACCGACGCGGCGGTCATCACCACGCCCAGCGAGGCGAACAGGAACATGGTCAGTGGCAAACCGATGATCTGCCCGACAATCTGGTCCTTCTGGCTTTTCGCATAGCGGCTGAAGTCCGGGATGTTCAGCGACAACGTGGCCCAGAAGCCGACCATCGCGGTCAATCCGGCGGCGAAATAACTGGCCACGCCGGCCCCTTCGGGACGCTTGGCCGGAATCGCCAGCAGTTCAGTCATCGACACATTGGGCATGGCCCACACCAGCAAGCCTGCGCCTACCGCCACCAGCAATGGCGCAGACAGGGTTTCCAGCCATTTGATCGACTCGGCGCCACGAATCACCACCCACAGGTTCAGCGCCCAGAAGATCATGAAGCCGATGACTTCACCGGTGCCGCCCAGGGATTTCCAGCCGTCGAACACCGACCCCAGGAACAGGTGAATCGCCAGGCCGCCGAACATGGTTTGAATGCCGAACCAGCCGCACGCCACCAAGGCGCGGATCAGGCACGGAATGTTGGAACCGAGGACGCCGAAGGACGAGCGCAGCAACACCGGAAACGGGATACCGTACTTGGTGCCGGGAAAGGCGTTCAGGGTCAGCGGGATCAATACGATGATGTTGGCAAACAGGATTGCCAGCAGCGCTTCACCGACGCTCAGCCCGAAATAGGCCGTCAGCACGCCGCCCAGGGTGTAGGTCGGCACGCAAACCGCCATTCCGATCCACAAGGCCGTGATGTGCCATTTGTTCCAGGTTCGTTCGCGCACCTTGGTCGGTGCCATGTCGTGGTTGTATCGGGGACTGTCGAGGACGTCGCTGCCGGCCTCCAACTCAAACAAGCCGTCGCGCTCGGTCACGTGTGATCTGATCTGTTGCATGGCCGCTCCATTGTTGTTTTGTATTGCTCATCGAGGGCTGGCGGCATCAATAAACGTGCCGGATACCCCGCTTACGCATCGGGCAGTTCCATAAACGTTTTATAAACAACTGATTATTATCAATTTTATTTATTCAACCATTAAGTCTTCGGTCACTTGCCATGCCACTCAGGCCGAATGCCAAGCAAGTTGTCCGAACAGTCAGGACTCAATCTGGTGCGTGAATCTTTTTTTAAACGTTGCGCATCAACCATAGACCATCCTCAAACAGCTGATTTCACATAAGAAATCTTGACCATATTTGAATCCTGTCAAGTGCGTCAAAATGGTGAGAGGCCTCACCATTTTGGTGATTTTGAATTTTTTCTTTTAAAAATCAATGATTTAAAACCTATATAAGCTTATAAAAATTATTCTTGCTGATTTCAATAACACCAGCTAGCTTTCAATCTTGACAGCGATGACAGGAATACACCTGTGCAACTCGCTTCATATAAAACATTGAGAGCCGGCATCAGCCGGTCATTGCCTGCGAGGAACTCGGAATGTCTCTGTTGATCCGTGGCGCCACCGTTATTACCCATGATGAAAGTTATCGCGCCGATGTGTATTGCGCAGACGGCGTGATCAAGGCCATCGGCGAAGACCTCGAGGCTCCCACAGGTGCCGACATACTCGACGGCAGCGGCCAATACCTGATGCCCGGCGGCATCGACCCGCACACCCACATGCAACTGCCCTTCATGGGCACCGTGGCCAGCGAAGACTTTTACAGCGGCACGGCGGCCGGTCTGGCCGGCGGCACCACGTCGATCATCGACTTCGTGATTCCCAACCCCCAACAATCACTGATGGAAGCGTTCCATCAGTGGCGTGGCTGGGCCGAGAAGTCGGCTTCCGATTACGGCTTCCACGTCGCCATCACTTGGTGGAGCGAGCAGGTCCGCGAAGAAATGGCCGAGTTGGTGAAACACCACGGGGTCAACAGCTTCAAGCATTTCATGGCCTACAAGAATGCGATCATGGCCGCCGACGACACGCTGGTGGCGAGTTTTGAACGCTGCCTGGAGCTCGGCGCGGTGCCCACCGTGCACGCGGAAAACGGCGAGCTGGTCTATCACCTGCAACGCAAGTTGATGGCCCAGGGCATGACCGGGCCGGAGGCGCATCCCCTGTCGCGTCCGTCGCAAGTGGAAGGTGAAGCCGCGAGCCGGGCGATCCGCATCGCCGAAACGCTCGGCACACCGTTGTACCTGGTGCACGTCTCGACCAGGGAAGCCCTCGACGAAATCACCTATGCCCGCGCCAAGGGCCAACCGGTTTACGGCGAAGTACTGGCCGGGCACCTGTTGCTGGACGACAGCGTCTATCGACACCCGGACTGGCAGACCGCCGCCGGTTACGTGATGAGCCCGCCGTTCCGTCCTGTCGGGCATCAGGAAGCGCTCTGGCATGGCCTGCAAGCCGGCAACCTGCACACCACCGCCACCGACCACTGCTGCTTCTGCGCCGAGCAGAAGGCCGCCGGCAAGGACGATTTCAGCAAGATCCCCAATGGCACTGCCGGCATCGAAGACCGCATGGCCGTGCTCTGGGACGAAGGGGTGAACACCGGGCGTTTGTCGATGCAGCACTTCGTTGCGCTGACCTCCACCAACACCGCGAAAATCTTCAATCTCTACCCGCGCAAAGGCGCGATCCGCGTCGGCGCCGATGCCGACCTGGTGCTGTGGGACCCGCAGGGCACGCGCACGATTTCCGCCAAGACCCACCACCAGCAAGTCGACTTCAACATCTTCGAAGGCAAGACCGTGCGCGGCGTGCCCAGCCATACCATCAGCCAGGGCCGGGTGGTCTGGGCTGACGGCGATCTGCGGGCCGAACGCGGAGCCGGGCGCTACATCGAGCGGCCGGCGTATCCGGCGGTGTTTGATTTGCTGAGCAAGCGCGCCGAGTTGAATCAGCCGGTTGCCGTGAAACGCTGAAATCGGCCTTCGACCTATCGCGGGCAATCCCGCTCCCACAGGTTTTGTGAACACCTGAAATCCCTGTGGGAGCCAGCCTGCTGGCGATGGCGTCAGCCCGAACCACACAAAAAAATGCCCGACAGAGGCAGCACCGCCATCACCGTGAGGCCAATACCGTGATCAAGACCCTGAACCACCTCCCCCATCCTGTTGAGCAGGCGGCCGTCCTCGCCAGTCATTTCACCGACCTGGCACCGCCGCTCAACGACCGCCAGGCTCACCTTGAAGCCTCGCGCTGTCTGTATTGCTACGACGCGCCCTGCGTGAACGCCTGCCCGAGCGAGATCGATATTCCATCGTTCATCCGCAATATCCATCAGGACAACGTGCAGGGTGCGGCGCAGAAAATTCTCTCCGCGAACATCCTGGGCGGCAGTTGCGCCCGGGTCTGCCCCACCGAGATCCTCTGCCAGCAAGCCTGCGTGCGTAACAACGCTCAGGAGTGCGCACCGGTGCTGATCGGCCTGCTACAACGTTACGCCGTGGACAACGCGCACTTCAGCGAACACCCCTTCCCCCGCGCCGCCGCCACCGGCAAACGCATCGCCGTGGTCGGTGCCGGGCCGGCGGGTTTGTCCTGCGCCCATCGCAGCGCCATGCACGGCCATGACGTGGTGATTTTCGAGGCACGGGAAAAGGCCGGCGGCCTCAATGAATACGGGATCGCCAAGTACAAACTGGTGGATGACTATGCGCAGAAGGAGCTGGAGTTCCTGCTGCAGATCGGTGGGATCGAGATCCGTCACGGGCAAAAACTCGGCGAGAACCTGAGCCTGACTGAACTGCATCAACAATTCGATGCGGTGTTCCTCGGCCTGGGTCTGGCGGCGAGCAAGCAATTGGGGCTGGCCCATGAAAGCGCGCCGGGGCTGGTGGCCGCGACCGACTACATCCGCGAGCTGCGCCAGGCCGATGACCTGACTCAACTGCCCTTGGCTGATCGTTGCATCGTGCTCGGCGCCGGCAATACCGCCATCGACATGGCCGTGCAAATGGCGCGCCTCGGGGCCCGTGACGTCAATCTGGTGTACCGCCGTGGCGCCGAGGACATGGGTGCCACGCACCACGAACAGGACATCGCCAAGGCCAATCAGGTGCGCCTGATGACCTGGGCACAACCCGAAGAGGTCCTGCTCGATGCCAACGGCCGCGTGCGCGGCATGCGTTTCGCGCGCACGCATCTGGTCGAAGATCGTCTGCAAACCACCGGCGAAACCTTTGAACTGGCCGCCGACGCCATCTTCAAAGCCATCGGCCAGGCCTTCGACAGCAGCGCCCTCGCCGACCCGCTGGCCCGCGAACTCAAGCGCCAGGGCGATCGTATCGAGGTCGATGAACAGCTGCGCACCAGCGTCCCCGGCGTGTATGCCGGCGGCGATTGCACCAGCCTCGACCAGGACCTCACCGTGCAGGCGGTGCAGCACGGCAAACGGGCCGCCGAGGCCATCAACGCTCAACTGATGCTCAACGTGGAGGCTGCGTAAATGGCCGATCTCTCGATTGTCTTCGCCGGCATCAAAAGCCCCAACCCGTTCTGGCTGGCCTCCGCGCCGCCCACCGACAAGGCCTACAACGTGGTCCGCGCCTTCGAGGCCGGATGGGGGGGCGTGGTCTGGAAAACCCTGGGTGAAGACCCGGCGGCGGTCAACGTATCGTCGCGCTACTCGGCGCACTTCGGTCCTAACCGTGAAGTCATGGGCTTCAACAACATCGAACTGATCACCGACCGCTCGCTGGAGATCAACCTGCGGGAAATCACCCAGGTCAAAAAGGACTGGCCGGACCGCGCGCTCATCGTGTCGTTGATGGTGCCGTGCGTCGAAGAATCGTGGAAACACATCCTGCCGCTGGTGGAAGCCACCGGTGCCGACGGCATCGAACTGAACTTCGGTTGCCCCCATGGCATGCCGGAACGCGGGATGGGCGCGGCGGTCGGTCAGGTGCCGGAATACGTCGAACAGGTCACCCGCTGGTGCAAGACCTATTGCTCGCTGCCGGTGATCGTCAAGCTGACGCCGAACATCACCGACATCCGCGTGGCGGCCCGCGCGGCGCACCGTGGCGGCGCGGATGCGGTGTCGCTGATCAACACCATCAACTCGATCACCAGCGTCAACCTGGAGCGCATGGTCGCCAACCCCATGGTCGGCAGCCAGAGCACCCACGGCGGCTACTGCGGCTCGGCGGTCAAGCCGATCGCCTTGAACATGGTCGCCGAAATCGCCCGTGACCCGCAGACCCGAGGCCTGCCCATCAGCGGCATCGGTGGCATCGGCAACTGGCGCGATGCGGCGGAATTCATTGCCCTGGGCTGCGGCTCGGTGCAGGTGTGCACGGCGGCCATGCTGCATGGGTTCCGGATTGTCGAGGAGATGAAGGACGGCCTGTCACGCTGGATGGACAGTCAGGGTTACGCCAGCATTTCAGAGTTTTCCGGGCGTGCCGTGGGCAACACCACCGACTGGAAGTACCTGGACATCAACTATCAGGTCATCGCCAAAATCGACCAGGACGCCTGCATCGGTTGCGGCCGCTGCCACATCGCCTGCGAAGACACCTCGCACCAGGCGGTGGCCAGCCTCAAGCAGGCGGACGGCACGCACAAGTATCAAGTGATCGATGATGAATGCGTGGGCTGCAATCTGTGCCAGATCACCTGCCCGGTGCAGGACTGCATCGAGATGGTGCCGGTGGAAAACGGCAAGCCGTTTCTGGACTGGAACCATGATCCGAGGAATCCCTATCACGTCAGTCCTTGAGAGGTACCGCGCCTGAAACGACGCCTTCGCGGGCAAGCCCGCTCCCACAGGTTTCTCTGGTGTACACAGGCTTTGTGTACGACCTGAAACCCTGTGGGAGCGGGCTTGCCCGCGAAGAGGCCAGCAGCCACACCACCCGACCTCAGGGCTCCAACCCGATCCCGCGCAAAATCACACTGGTCACGGTCTGTATCGCCCGTTCGAACTGCATGTCCGACAGCGGCTGATGGTCGTTGAGGATGTTCACCTGGTGGTCGAAGTCGGCGTAGTGCTGGGTCGAGGCCCAGATCATGTACAGCAGGCTCGAAGGCTCCACCGGCAGGATGCGTTTGTCGTCCACCCACTGGCGGATTTTCGCTTCTTTCATCTTGGCCCAGTCGTACAGGCTCGCATCCAGTGCCTCCCCCAGGGTCGGGGCGCCGTGGATGATTTCGTTGGCCCAGACTTTCGAACCGTAGGGACGGCTGCGGGAGTGGTTCATCTTGGCGCGGATGTAACTGCTGAGCACCACGCGCGGGTCGTCGAACATCTCGAAGCACAGCGCGTCCTGCTTCCAGACTTCCAGCAAGTCGAACAGCACGGCGCTGTACAACTCGGTCTTGGTGCTGAAGTAGTAATGCAGGTTGGAGCGCGGCAGTTGCACTTCGGCGGCGATGTCGGCCATGGCGGTGCTGCCGAAGCCTTTCTCGGCGAAGACCTTCTCGGCCCCCAGCAGAATTTTCTCGACGTTACTGCGACGAATCTCGATCTTGTGATTGCCCATGAGGGCTCCCTGACAACAGCGTTAAACAAGACTAGCATCCGCTCTACCTCGCGGCGACAGGGGAAAACCAAACTTCGTACAACAGGCCTCTGACGGCTAAACTGACGCCCACTTCGCAACGGCCTGACAGGAACCCGACCATGCTGCTCAAAAAAACCCTCTCCACCGCCGCCCTGCTCGGCTCCCTGCTGGCCACCTCGGCGGTGTTCGCCCACGCCCATCTGAAAAGTGAGACACCCGCCGCCGACAGCACCGTGAGCGCGCCGACGGAATTGCGCCTGGTGTTTTCCGAAGGCGTTGAAGCGGCCTTCACCACAGTCACGATCAGCAAGGACGGGGCCAGCGTTGCGGTGAAAAGCCTGGCCACCGAGGGCAGTGACAAAAAGACCCTGGTGGTGACACCGGCTGCGCCGTTGAGCGCAGGTGCCTATAAAGTCGAATGGCACGCCGTGTCGGTCGATACCCATAAAAGCGAAGGCGCCTACAGCTTCAAGGTGGGCCAGTAATACATGGCGAGCGCGTTGGTGCTGTGCCGCTTCCTGCATTTCACCGTGGTACTGATGCTGTTCGGTGCCTGGGTATACAAGCCTCTGTTGCTGGGCCGTGAGAGCACCCTGGACCGGACGTTGACACGCATCAGCCGTTGGCTGGCGGCACTGGCGCTGGTCAGCGGCGTATGTTGGCTGCTGCTGATCACCGCCAGCATGGCCGGCGCCTGGGACGCGGCGCTCGAACCCTCGACCTTGCGCCTGGTGCTGGGCAGCACCTTCTTTGGCCAGGTCTGGAGCTGGCACCTGCTGTTCAACGGATTGCTGCTGGCCTTGCTGCTGACGCCGCTGCGCACCCACCTGCCCTTGCGCCTCATCCTCGGCGGTTCGCTACTGGCAACCCTGGCGCCGGTCGGCCACGGCGCCATGCTCGATGGCGTCGAAGGCCGATGGCTGATGCTCAATCAACTGGTGCACCTGGCCTGCGTCGGCATCTGGCTCGGCGGCCTGATGCTGCTGGTGATGATCCTGCGCCGCCCTGCCGGGCATGACATCCGGGCGCTGTTGCAGCGATTCAGTGGCGTCGGTTACATCGTGGTGGCGGGATTGCTGATCACCGGTCTGATCAACGTACGGGTCCTGACCGGCGCCTTCTGGCCGACGCCCTTGCTGTCCGGGTTTGCCCTGATCCTGTTGATCAAGGTCATGCTGATCGCCACGATGCTCGGCCTGGCGTTGTTCAACCGGCTGCGGATCAAGGACTGCGAACAGCGCCTGTCGGCATTGCGTAAAAGCGTGATCGCCGAATGGTTGCTGGGCATCGGCGCGGTGGCGGCGGTGTCGTTGCTGGGCACCATGCCGCCAATGATTGCTGGCTGACAACCCAATCGCCTGTGGGAGCGAGCCTGTCGAATCGTCGCACCGTCGCGATGGACGTCAACGATAACGCGGGCTGTCTGAATGCCCGCATTGTCCGCACGTTTTTCGCGAGCGGGCTCGCTCCTACAGGGTCCACGCAGATTCTTGTGGGAGCGAGCCTGCTCGCGATGCTCGCCAACGATAACGCGGGCCGGTCTGAATGCCCGCGTTGTCCTGGCGTTTTTCGCGAGCGGGCTCGCTCCTACAGGTTCCACGCAAATCTTTGTAGGAGCGAGCCTGCTCGCGATGGACGTCAACGATAACGCGGGCTGTCTGAATACCCGCATTGTCCGCGCGTTTTTCGCGAGCGGGCTCGCTCCTACAGGTTCCACGCAAATCTTTGTGGGAGCGAGCCTGTCGAATCGTCGCACCGTCGCGATGGACGTCAACGATAACGCGGGCTGTCTGAATGCCCGCATTGTCCTCGCGTTTTTCGCGAGCAAGCTCGCTCCTACAGGTTCCACGCAAATCTTTGTGGGAGCGAGCCTGCTCGCGATGGTCGTCAACGATAACGCGGGGTATCTGAACACCCCGCATTGTCCGCGCGTTTTTCGCGAGCAGGCTCGCTCCTACAGGTTCCACGCAAATCTTTGTGGGAGCGAGCCTGCTCGCGATGGACGTCAACGATAACGCGGGCTGTCTGAATACCCGCATTGCCCGCGCGTTTTTCGCGAGCGGGCTCGCTCCTACAGGTTCCACGCAAATCTTTGTGGGAGCGAGCCTGCTCGCGATGGACGTCAACGATAACGCGGGCTGTCTGAATGCCCGCATTGTCCGCACGTTTTTCGCGAGCGGGCTCGCTCCTACAGGTTCCACGCAAATCTTTGTAGGAGCGAGCCTGCTCGCGATGGACGACAACGATAACGCGGGCTGTCTGGATGCCCACATTGTCCGCGCGTTTTTCGCGAGCAGGCTCGCTCCTACAGGTTCCACGCAAATCTTTGTGGGAGCGAGCCTGCTCGCGATGGACGTCAACGATAACGCGGGGTATCTGAACACCCCGCATTGCCCGCGCGTTTTTCGCGAGCAGGCTCCCACATGAGCATTTGCAGCCGAGGTCATCGTACAACTTCTGATTGACAACACAGAAACGCCACGTAAATAATCGCTCCAATGTTGTACGACGACGTATAACAACTATAAAAACAAAAAAGAAATGGAGCGTTACAGTGAGCAAGCCCGCCCGCAATCCGTCCCCCCGTGCCCCACGCCCACACTTCGTTCGCCGTCATGCCCTGAGCCTGATCGGTTGCAGCAGCCTGGCCATCGCCCTGCCCATGACCAGTCACGCCGAAGGTTTCACCGATGACGCCAAAGCCACGCTGAACCTGCGCAACGCTTACTTCAACCGCAACTTCACCAACCCGGCCTACCCCCAGGGCAAGGCTGAGGAGTGGACACAGAACTTCATCCTCGACGCCAGATCCGGTTTCACCCAGGGCCCGGTCGGCTTCGGTGTGGATGTGTTGGGTCTGTATTCGCAGAAGCTCGATGGCGGCAAGGGCACCGGTGGTACGCAGCTGCTGCCGATCCACAGCGACGGCCGCCCGGCCGACAACTTCGGCCGTCTGGGCGTGGCGCTCAAGGGCAAGATCTCGAAGACCGAAGTCAAGGTCGGTGAATGGATGCCGGTGCTGCCGATCCTGCGCTCGGACGACGGTCGTTCCCTGCCGCAAACCTTCCGTGGTGGTCAGGTCACCTCCACCGAAATCAGCGGCCTGACCCTCTACGGCGGGCAGTTCCGGCAGAACAGCCCGCGCAACGATGCGAGCATGGAAGACATGTTCATGAACGGTAAAGCGGCGTTCACGTCGGACCGTTTCAACTTCGGCGGCGGTGAATATGCCTTCAACGACAAACGCACCCAGATCGGCGTGTGGTACGCGGAACTCAGCGACATCTATCAACAGCAATACTTCAACCTGAGCCACAGCCAACCCATTGGCGACTGGACCCTCGGCGCCAACCTCGGCTACTTCATCGGCAAGGAAGACGGCAGCGCCCTGGCCGGCGACCTCGATAACAAAACCGCGTTCGCCCTGCTCTCGGCCAAGTACGGCGGCAACACCTTCTATGTCGGCCTGCAAAAGCTCACGGGCGATGATGTGTGGATGCGCGTCAACGGCACCAGCGGCGGCACCCTGGCCAACGACAGTTACAACTCCAGCTATGACAATGCCAAGGAAAAATCCTGGCAAGTGCGTCACGACTACAACTTCGTGGCCCTGGGCGTGCCGGGCCTGACCCTGATGAACCGCTACATCAGTGGCGATAACGTGCACACCGGGACCATCACCGACGGCAAGGAATGGGGCCGTGAATCGGAACTGGCCTACACGGTGCAGAGCGGCCCGTTGAAAAACCTCAACGTCAAATGGCGTAACGCAAGCATCCGCAAAAACTTCAGCACCAACGAGTTCGACGAAAACCGCCTCTTCATCAGCTATCCGATTTCGTTGTTGTAAAACGGATCGGCTGATACCGGTCTTGTGGCAAGGGAGCTTGCTCCCTCGCCACAGGTGTAACTTGCCATCGAAAGATGACCCCACCCTTCGTCAAATTCGACGCAAGACACGTTGACAAGAAACGGAAAGCCTTACGATACTCTTGCTAGTCGTACGACAACCTACAACAAATTCAATGACCACCACTGCTTGTCCAGGACGCCCCATGACCACCACTCCCACTGCCCGCGCCCCTTTCAATCGCCTGCTGCTGACCGGTGCCGCCGGTGGCTTGGGCAAGGTCCTTCGCGAAACACTGCGCCCCTACGCCAATGTGATTCGCCTGTCGGACATCGCCGACATCGCGCCAGCCATCGACGACCGTGAAGAAGTCGTGCCGTGCGATCTGGCCGACAAGCAAGCCGTGCATCAACTGGTCGAAGGCGTGGACGCGATCCTGCACTTTGGCGGCGTGTCCACCGAGCGTTCGTTCGAAGAGATCCTCGGCGCCAACATCTGCGGCGTCTTTCACATCTACGAAGCCGCGCGCCGTCATGGCGTGAAGCGCGTGATCTTCGCCAGTTCCAACCACGTGATCGGCTTCTACCAGCAAGATGAAGTCATCGACGCCCACTCCCCTCGTCGCCCGGACAGTTACTACGGCTTGTCCAAGTCCTACGGCGAAGACATGGCCACTTTCTACTTCGATCGCTATGGCATCGAGACCGTCAGCGTGCGCATTGGCTCTTCGTTCCCGGAACCGCAAAACCGCCGGATGATGAGCACCTGGCTGAGCTTCGGCGACCTGACCCAACTGCTCGAACGAGCGTTGTACACCCCGAACGTCGGCCACACCGTGGTCTATGGTGCGTCCGACAACAAGAACGTCTGGTGGGACAACCGTTACGCCACGGTCTTGGGCTATGCGCCGAACGACAGCTCCGAAGTGTTCCGCGAAAAGGTCGAAGCACAGCCGCTTCCAGCCGCCGATGATCCGACGCGGATCTACCAGGGTGGCGCCTTCTGCGTGGCCGGCCCGTTCGGCGACTGAACCGCCAGTGCTTACCGCTTGATCCCCACAACAAAAACCAAGGGAATGAGTTGCCATGCCAGCTGAACTGATTGTCGATGCCCGCAACGCGGTGGGCGAATGCCCGGTGTGGGTCGGTGAAGAAAATGCCCTGTACTGGGTCGATATCCCGGCCGGCGGCCTGCAGCGCTGGAGCGCCGACACCGGCCAGGTGTCGGCGTGGAAAACCCCGGAAATGCTCGCGTGCATTGCCCGTCACGCTGACGGCAGCTGGGTCGCCGGCATGGAGAGCGGCTTCTTCCAGCTGCGCCCGCACAACGACGGCAGCCTCGACAGCGAGCCCCTGGCCGGCATCGATCACAGCCGCCCCGACATGCGCCTCAACGATGGTCGCTGTGACCGTCAGGGGCGTTTCTGGGTCGGCAGCATGGTGCTCGACATGGGTGCCAACGCCGCCGAGGGCAGGCTGTACCGCTACAGCGCCGGACAACGCGGACCGGTCGATGCCCAACTGAGCGGCCTCATCGTGCCCAACGGCCTGGGCTTCAGTCCGGACGGTCGCACGATGTACCTGTCCGACTCCCACCCCGCCGTCCAGCAGATCTGGGCCTTTGACTACGACATCGACAGTGGCACGCCGAGCAATCGCCGGCTGTTCGTCGACATGAATCACTATGCCGGGCGCCCCGATGGTGCCGCGGTCGATGCCGAGGGTGGCTACTGGATCTGTGCCAACGACGCCGGGCTGATTCACCGCTTTACCCCGGACGGACGCCTGGACCGTTCCCTCGCCGTACCGGTGAAAAAACCGAGCATGTGTGCCTTCGGTGGCAGCCGCCTGGACACCTTGTTCGTCACTTCGATCCGCCCCGCAGACGACCACGACGATCAGTCACTGGCCGGTGGCGTGTTCGCCCTCAACCCCGGCGTAAAGGGTTTGCCGGAGCCACTTTTCAACGTCTGACCGCAACCGCTCGTGCTGCAACGCTGTGCCTTGAACACAAAAACAATAAAACAGGAGACACCCCCAATGGACTTCAAACGCACCTTGCTCGCCGCTGCACTCCCCTTCACCGCAGCCCTCGCCTTCTCCCTCAGCAGCGCCGCCCATGCGCTGGAAATCAAATTCGCCGACATTCACCCCGCCGGCTACCCGACCGTAGTGGCCGAGGAACAACTGGGTAAAACCCTGGTGGCCGACAGCGACGGCAAACTGACCTTCAAGATGTTTGCCGGTGGTGTGCTCGGTTCGGAAAAAGAAGTGATCGAACAAGCCCAGGTCGGCGCCATCCAGATGGCCCGGGTCAGCCTCGGCATCGTCGGGCCGGTGGTGCCGGACGTGAACGTGTTCAACATGCCGTTCGTGTTCCGCGACCAGGCGCACATGCGCAAGGTCATCGATGGCGAAGTCGGCGACGCGATCCTCGCCAAAATCACCG
Organism: Pseudomonas mohnii; assembly: GCF_900105115.1. Classification (NCBI taxonomy): domain Bacteria; kingdom Pseudomonadati; phylum Pseudomonadota; class Gammaproteobacteria; order Pseudomonadales; family Pseudomonadaceae; genus Pseudomonas; species Pseudomonas mohnii. The sequence goes on along the minus strand of NZ_FNRV01000001.1, from coordinate 6,015,624 downwards.
ACTCCGAGTTCGGCCTGGTCGCCCTGGCCTGGATGGACGGCGGCACGCGCAACCTCTACACCAAGAAACCGGTGCGCAGCCTGGAAGACCTCAAGGGCATGAAGATCCGCGTGCAAGGCAACCCGATGTTCATCGAAACCATCAATGCCATGGGCGGTAACGGCATTGCCATGGACACCGGTGAAATCTTCAGTGCGTTGCAGACCGGGGTGATCGACGGCGCGGAAAATAACCCGCCGACCCTGCTCGAACACAATCACTACCAGAACGCCAGGTTCTACAGCCTGACCGGGCACCTGATCCTGCCAGAACCGATCGTGATGTCGAAAATCACCTGGGAAAAGCTGACGCCCGAGCAACAGGCACTGGTGAAGAAAACCGCCAAGGCCGCGCAGGCACAGGAGCGCGTCCTGTGGGACGCCAAATCGGCCAGCAGCGAAGAGAAGCTCAAGGCGGCGGGCGTCGAATTCATCACCGTCGACAAGAAACCTTTCTATGAGGCCACCGCCTCGATCCGCGAGAAATACGGCGCGCCCTATGCCGACCTGATCAAGCGCATCGAAGCCGTTCAGTAATCCCTCCCTGCATTCAAGAAAGGCCCGGCGCCACTGACAGGGGTGTCTGTCAGTGCGCGCCCGGTTACGGTGAAACCCGATGAAGAATCTACTGCTGCGCATCAACGACAGGATTTACATGACCTGTATCTGGATCGCGGGCCTGTCCGTGCTGGCCATTGCCCTGATCATTCCCTGGGGCGTGTTTGCCCGCTACGTCCTTGGCACCGGTTCCAGTTGGCCGGAGCCCACCGCCATTTTGCTGATGATGGTGTTCACCTTCATTGGCGCCGCCGCCAGCTATCGTTCCGGCTCCCACATGGCGGTGGCGATGCTCACTGATCGCCTGCCACCGAACCTGCGCAAAGCCATGAGCGTGTTTGCGCAATTGCTGATGGCGACCATCAGCCTGTTCATGGCGATCTGGGGGACCAAGCTGTGCCTGTCGACCTGGAACCAGTTCATGAGCGCCCTGCCGACCCTGCGTGTCGGCATTACTTACATGCCGATCCCGATTGGCGGTGTGCTGACGTTGATCTTTGTGCTGGAAAAACTCCTGCTCGGTGACCAGAGCAATCGGCGGGTCGTGCGCTTCGACCTGGTTGAAGAAAACGAAGGGGCTGCCTGAATGGACGCATTGATTCTGCTGGGCAGTTTTATCGCCTTGATCCTGATCGGCATGCCGGTGGCCTACGCCCTGGGGCTTTCGGCCCTGATCGGCGCATGGTGGATTGATATTCCGTTCCAGGCCTTGATGATTCAGGTCGCCGGCGGCGTGAACAAATTCTCCCTGCTGGCGATTCCGTTCTTCGTTCTGGCGGGCGCGATCATGGCCGAAGGCGGCATGTCCCGGCGGCTGGTGGCGTTTGCCGGGGTGCTGGTGGGGTTTGTCCGTGGCGGTCTGTCGCTGGTCAACATCATGGCCTCGACCTTCTTCGGGGCGATCTCCGGCTCTTCGGTAGCGGACACCGCCTCGGTCGGCTCGGTGCTGATTCCCGAAATGGAACGTCGCGGTTATCCACGGGAGTTCGCCACGGCGGTCACCGTCAGCGGCTCGGTGCAAGCGCTGCTGACCCCGCCGAGCCACAACTCGGTGCTCTATTCACTGGCCGCTGGCGGCACGGTGTCGATTGCCTCGCTGTTCATGGCCGGCGTGGTGCCCGGCCTGCTGATGAGCGCGTGCCTGATGGTGCTGTGCCTGATCTTCGCCAAGAAGCGTGACTACCCCAAGGGCGAAGTCATTCCGATGCGCGAAGCGCTGAAGATCTGCGGTGAAGCGCTGTGGGGCCTGATGGCCATGGTGATCATTCTCGGCGGCATTCTGTCGGGGATTTTCACCGCCACCGAGTCGGCGGCGATTGCGGTGCTGTGGTCGTTCTTCGTGACCATGTTCATCTACCGCGACTACAAATGGAGTGAACTGCCGAAACTGATGCACCGCACGGTGCGGACGATCTCGATCGTGATGATCCTGATCGGCTTCGCCGCCAGCTTCGGCTACATCATGACCCTGATGCAGATCCCGGCGAAGATCACCACGATGTTCCTCACGCTGTCGGATAACCGTTACGTGATCCTGATGTGCATCAACGTCATGCTGCTATTGCTCGGCACGGTGATGGACATGGCGCCGCTGATCCTGATCCTCACGCCGATTCTGATGCCGGTGATTCTGGGTATTGGCGTAGACCCGGTGCAGTTCGGCATGATCATGCTGGTCAACCTGGGCATCGGCTTGATCACACCGCCCGTGGGCGCGGTACTCTTTGTGGGGTCGGCCGTGGGCAAGGTCAGTATCGAATCAACCGTCAAAGCGCTGTTGCCGTTCTACGGCGTGCTGTTCCTGGTGCTGATCGCCGTGACTTACATTCCCGCGCTGTCACTGTGGTTGCCGCATCTGGTGCTGTAACGAAGACTCGCAAAACGCTTTGTGGCGAGGGCACTTGCGCCCTCGCCACAACAGCTCATCAACCAGCAGAGAAGGCCATGACGTCAGCAACCCTCGAACTCGAAGACGAATTCACCCGCCTCACCCTCGCCCCTGAACTGGGCGGGAGCATCGTCAACTGGACCGTGCGCGATACCGGCCAGCCCTTGTTGCGCCATACCGACGCCCACGCGCTGAACACCGACCTGCCCGGCAAACTCGCCTGTTTTCCGTTGGCGCCCTGGTCAAACCGCATCGCCGAGGGCGGCTTCGATTGCCCGGATGGCTGGCAGTCGCTGTCACCCAACAGCCTCACCGATCCCCTGCCGATTCATGGCAGTGCGTGGCAGCAGGCGTGGCAAGTGGTGTCCCTGACAGCAAATGAAGCGGTCCTGCAACTCGACAGCAGCACGCCCTTCGCCTATCGCGCTCGCCAGCGCTTCCATTTGAGCGAAGGCAAGCTGAGCATCGAACTGAGCGTCACCCATCTGGCCGAACGCGCAGCCTGGCATGGCCTGGGATTGCACCCGTACTTGCCGCGAACCCCCCATACCCGATTGCAGGCGGCAGCGCGCCAGGTGTGGTTTTGCGACGCGACAAAATTGCCGACACGGCTTGGCGAGTTGCCTGCCGAATGGGATTTCCAGCACCCCGGGGCGTTGCCGGAAACGCTGGTCGACAATGGCTTCTGCGAATGGGACGGCCATTGCCTGATTCAGCAACCGGACCTGGGCTATGAACTGGAGTGCCAGGCCAGCGGCAGCGATTACTACCTGCTCTATTGCCCGCCAGGCCTGGATTTTTTCTGCATCGAGCCGGTCAGCCACCCGGTCAACGCCCACCACCTGCCCGGTCGGCCGGGGCTGCGTTTACTCGAACAAGGACAATCCACCGAACTCGGTTTCACCCTGCACTATCGAGCGCTCTAACCCAGCAGTTGACTCAACACCGCACGCAGCTTGCCGGGCTTCACCGGTTTGTTGAGTAACGGCGCATTCAGGCGTTGCAACGCACGCCGACACTGATCGGTTCGGTCGGCGGTGATGATCACGGCGGGGATGGTCTGATGAAAATGTTCGCGCAGATGCCGGACCACATCACAACCGACCACCGCGTGATCGAGGTGATAGTCCGCCAGGATCAATTCCGGTGCCTGCCCGCGCAAGGCATCGATCGCCGAGGCTTCGTCGGTGGCGGTGACAACGTCGCAGCCCCACTGCCCGAGCAACGCGCTCATGCTTTGCAGAATGCTCACTTCATTGTCGAGCACCAGCAAACGCCGGCCCGGCAGCGGATTGCCCGTCCCGGGCTGCGGCGCGGCCAGGCTGACAGGCAACGGCATTTCCGCGGAAATCGGTACATCGATGCTGAACATCGAGCCGCGCCCCGGCAGCGAATGCACGCCGATCTTGTAGCCGAGGATCTTGGCGATGCGTTCGACGATGGCCAGCCCCAGGCCCACCCCCTTGCGGTCGGCGGCGCGGCCAACGTCCAACTGGTTGAACTCGAGGAAAATCGAATCGAGCCGATCCGCAGCGATGCCGCGCCCGGTGTCCCAGACTTCCAGGCGCAGCATCTCACCCCGGCGCCTGGCTCCCAGCAGGATGCAGCCTTCGTCGGTATAGCGGCAGGCATTGCTGAGGAAATTGCGCAGGATCCGTGTCATCAGGCGCAAGTCGGTACTGATGGCGTAATGGCCCATGTGCACACGCAGATTCAACCCCGCGGCCTCGGCGACCGACTGAAATTCCGACACCAGCGGCCCGAGCAGTTCGTCGAGGCGGTAGACGGCGACGTCGGGCTTGACCGCCGACTGATCGAGCCGGGAAATGTCGAGCAAGTCGGTCAGCAGGTCTTCGGCGCCTTCCAGTGCCTGGTGGGTGCGTTCGACCAGCACCTGCTCGACCTCCGGCAGCTTGCGCTCGCGCAGGGTCGAGATCAGCAAGCGCGCAGCGTTCAAAGGTTGCAGCAAATCATGACTGGCAGCGGCGAGGTATTTGTCCTTGCTGCGATTGGCCGCCTCGGCGGCATCACGGGCATCGCGCAAGGCCTGCGCGATCTGCTGACGCTGGGTGATCTGCTGCTGCAGGTTGCGGTTGGCTTCCAGCAGTTCATCGGTGCGCGCACTGACCCGTTGTTCCAGTTCGTCGTTGAGTTGTTGCAGGCGCTGCTGGGCCAGTTTGCGTTCGGTGATGTCGGCGACAAAACCTTCCACCAGGCCTTCCTGATCGGGCTTGAGCAGCAGGTTCATGAGCACATCGAGGTGGCTGCCGTCCTTGCGCCGCAAACGGGTTTCGTAACCGTGCAGGCTGCGTTGCTGCCTGAGGATTTCACCAATGCTTTGCAGCTCCGCCACGCCACCGGAAAACAGGTGGCTGGCCAGATCGGTCAGGGAAAACAGGACTTCCTGCGGGTCCTGATAACCGAGCATGCGCGCCAGTGCCGGGTTGGCCGCACGCATGCCGTCTTGCAGGCTGGCCTGGAAAATCCCTTGGACCGCGTTTTCGAACAGCCATTTGTAGCGGTTGCGCTCGGCTTCCAGCTCGTCCAGGCGCGCGGCCAGCTCGGGGTAATGGCTCTTGCGCGCCGAATGGCTGCCTAACCCCAGCAGCCCGGCCAGCGCCCGTTGTTGCTCGTCAGAGGGCTTCGCCATACACGACCTCGACGTCACGCTGACTGGATTCGCGCGGGTTGGTCAGGATGCACGGATCGTCCATCGCGTGTTGCGACAGGAACGGAATGTCCGCGGAGCTGACCCCGTGCAACCCGAGGGTTTCGTGGAAACCGATGGCGTGTTTCAACGCGATCAGGTGCTCCACCAGTCGCCCGCAGATCTGCCGGTGATTGAGGCCACGGCAGTCGATGCCGAAGGTCTCGGCAATCACCTTGAAACGTTCCGGTGCCGAGTTGTAGTTGAACGCGACGACGTGCTCCACCAACACCGCGTTGCACAAGCCGTGGGGCAGATCGAGAAAGCCGCCCAGGCTGTGGGACATGGCATGCACCGCGCCCAGGATCGCATTGGAGAAGGCCAGCCCGGCCTGCATGCTGCCCAGCATGATTTTCTCGCGCAGCGCGATGTCCGTCGGGTTGGCGATCATTTGCACCAGGTTGCCATTGATCAGGCGCATGGCTTCCAGCGCATGGGGATCGGTCAACGGCCCGTGCCCGGTGGACACGAAGGCTTCGATGGCATGCACCAGCGCGTCGATGCCGGTACAGGCCGACAGGAACGGGTCCATGCTCAGGGTGGTTTCCGGGTCGATCAGCGAAACGTCGGGCACCACGGCCTTGCTGACGATGGAGAACTTCATGCGCTCCTGCTGGTTGGAAATGATCACGAATTGCGAAACATCCGCCGACGTGCCGGCGGTGGTCGGAATCAGGATCAGCGGCGGGCTGGGCACGCGGATGGTGTCCACGCCCTCGAACTCGAGAATGCTGCGACCGTGGGCGACGACAATGCCGATGCCTTTGCCGCAATCCATCGGGCTGCCACCGCCGACGGCGACGATCACATCGCAGTGATTTTCCCGGTACATCTCGGCACCGAGCATCACTTCTTCGACACGCGGGTTGGGCGACACCGCGCTGTACAGGCAGTATTCGATGCCCAGGGCTTGCAGGCTGGCCTCGACATCGGCCACCCAACCGGCGGCAATCACCCCGGGATCGCTGACCACCAGGACCTTGCGGGCGCCAAAGGTCTTGGCATAGTTGCCGACGTTGTGCCGGCAACCGGCACCAAAGATGATTTCAGGCGAAACGAATTTACGCAGCTGGCTGAGATTCTGGCTCATTGGAAAGCCTGTTTTTTATTGTTTTGAAAGGTAGCGCTCACACTAAAGCATCCAGCTGCGAATGCAATCAGACCAATGGCCGGATTCACTGCAGATCCTGATGGGGGGTTGGGTGTGTACCTGGATTTTCGCGTCAACCAATGCCCCTGTAGGAGCGAGCCTGCTCGCGATGGAGTGTCAGTCGCCGCGCCTTTTACTGATACACCATCGCGAGCAGGCTCGCTCCTACAGCCAATCAGCCGCGATAGATCAGCCGCGAAGCCTTCTCGTTGCGCAAGGTCAGGTGTTCCATGCCCAGCCCCGGCGCCTCGGCCTCCTCCCGCGCCTTGAGGATGACCCCGTGATGGGGCGACTTACTGCACACGGGGTCGGCGTTGGCGGCATCGCCCGTCAGCATGAAGGCCTGACAACGACAGCCGCCCAGGTCCTTGTGCTTCTCATCGCAGGAGCGGCACGGCTCCTTCATCCAGTCATCGCCGCGAAAACGATTGAAGCCGAACGAGTGGTTCCAGATGTGCTCGATGCTGTGTTCGCGCACGTTGGGAAACGGCACCGGCAACTGCCGGGCACTGTGACAAGGCAAGGCCGTGCCGTCCGGGGTGATGTCGAGAAACAGGTTGGCCCAGCCGTTCATGCAGGTCTTGGGCCGCTCTTCGTAATAGTCCGGGGTGACGAAGATCAACTTGCACGGGTGCCCCTGGGCCTCGAGACGTTCGCGATACTCGTTGGTGATGCGCTCGGCTCGCTGCAATTGCTCGCGCGTCGGCAACAGCCCGACGCGGTTGAGCTCGGCCCAGCCATAGAACTGGCACGTGGCCAATTCGACGAAATCCGCTTCCAGCTCCAGGCACAGGTCAATGATCTGTTCGATGCGGTCGATGTTGTGCCGATGGGTGACGAAGTTCAGCACCATCGGATAGCCCTGGGCTTTTACCGCCCGGGCCATGGCCAGTTTCTGCGCGAAGGCCTTGCGCGAACCGGCGAGCAGGTTGTTCACCGCTTCGTCGGCGGCCTGGAAGCTGATCTGGATGTGATCGAGCCCGGCAACCTTGAAGTCACGCACTTTCTGTTCGGTCAGGCCGATGCCCGAGGTGATCAGGTTGGTGTAGTACCCCATGTCCCGGGCGGCCTTGATCAGCTCGGCCAGGTCCTGGCGAACCAGTGGCTCGCCACCGGAAAAACCCAATTGGGCGGCGCCCATTTCCCGCGCCTCGCGGAACACCCGAATCCATTCTTCGGTGCTCAACTCCTCGCCTTGCCCGGCGAAGTCCAGAGGATTGGAGCAATAAGGGCATTGCAAGGGACAGCGATACGTCAGTTCCGCCAGCAGCCACAGCGGCGGCCCCGGTAGCGCGTCACTCGATCCAGAACTGCGCATGGGCCACCTCCAGAAACGCCAACACATCCTCGTCGATCCCCGGCACACCGGGGAAACTCGCGGTCAATTGATCGATGATCGTGGCCACGCTGCGCTGGCCGTCCAGCCGTTCAAGGATCTGCCCGGCGCTGGCGTTGAGCTTGATCATGCCTTCGGGGTACAGCAGCACGTGGCAGTCCTGGCGGGGTTCCCATTGCAGGCGAAACCCCCGGCGCAAGGACAAGGTCTGGTCGCGACGGATCGGGCTCACAGGGCTATCCCCCGGTGCCAGACGTTGTCGCGGGTCACGGTGTGGTACGGCGGACGCTCCAGTTCATAGGCCATGCTCATGGCATCGAGCATGCTCCACAGCACGTCGAGCTTGAACTGGAGAATGTCCAGCATGCGCTGCTGCGCCTCGGCGGTGGTGTAATACGCCAGGGTGATGCGCAAACCGTGCTCGACATCGCGTCGGGCCTGGCTCAGGCGGGTGCGGAAATAGTCATAGCCGGCGACATCGATCCACGGGTAATGGGTTGGCCAGGCATCGAGTCGCGATTGATGGATCTGTGGCGCGAACAGCTCGGTCAGCGAGCTGCTGGCCGCTTCCTGCCAGCAGGCACGACGGGCAAAATTGACGTAGGCGTCCACGGCAAACCGCACACCGGGCAACACCAGTTCCTGGGACAGAATCCGTTCACGCTCAAGCCCCACCGCCTCGCCCAGACGCAACCAGGCCTCGATGCCACCCTCGCTGCCGGGTGCGCCGTCATGATCGATGATGCGTTGCAGCCATTCCCGGCGCACGTCGCGGTCCGGGCAGTTGGCCAGAATCGCGGCATCCTTCAACGGGATGTTCACCTGATAGTAAAAGCGATTGGCAACCCAGCCCTGGATCTGCTCACGCGTGGAGCGCCCGGCGTACATGGCTTGGTGGAACGGGTGATGGATGTGGTAATAGGCGCCTTTGGCACGCAGGGCTTGCTCGAATTCGCCGGGGGTCATTGCTGCATCAGTCATTGCGGTTTCTCCTGGAAGCCCTGCGGTGTCTGGTCTGGCCACATCGTCGGCTACAGCTCAATGCTCATGCCGTCATACGCCACTTCGATGCCCCGCCGCTCCAGCAGCGCCCGTTCGGCCGAGTCTTCATCGAGGATCGGATTGGTGTTGTTGATGTGAATCAGCACCTTGCGCTGACGGGGGAAGCCTTCCAGCACTTCGAGCATGCCGCCGGGCCCGCTTTGCGACAGATGCCCCATGTCGCTGCCCAGGCTCTGGCCGACTTCACACACGCGCATTTCATCGTCGCGCCACAGGGTGCCGTCCACCATCAGGCAATCGGCGCGCTGCATCCAGCCCAGCACCTCTTCGTCAATTTGCCCCAGGCCTGGCGCGTAGAACAGCGACGCACCGCTGCGCAGGTCTTCAATGAACAGGCCGATGGTGTCGCCTGGCTGCGGGTTGCCGCGATTGGGTGAATACGGTGGCGCGTTGCTCACCAGGGGAATCGCCCGGAACTGCAAATGCGCGCAGGCCGGGATGCTGAATGGCTGGCGATCCAGGCCAAGGGGTTGCCAGTGCAACCCGCCGTTCCAATGGGCAAGCATGTTGAACAACGGGAAACCCGTGCTCAGGTCCTGATGAACCCGTTCGGTGCACCAGACGTCATGCGGGCAGCCTTCACGCAGGCTCAGCAGGCCGGTGCAATGGTCGATCTGGCTGTCCATCAGCACCACGCCAGCAATGGCGGTGTCGCGCAGGCGACGAGCCGGTTGCAACGGCGCGAAACTCTCGAGTTGCGCACGGATGTCCGGTGAAGCATTGCACAGCACCCACGCCACGCCGTCGTCGCTCAGGGCAATCGATGACTGGGTACGCCGTTGCGCGCGCAGGCTGCCATTGCGCATACCGGCGCATTGCCGGCAGTTGCAGTTCCATTGCGGAAAGCCACCACCGGCGGCGGAACCGAGAACGCGGATGTGCATGGGCAATGCTCCCTAAAGGCAGGCCCGGCCAACACCCTGGCTGGCCGGGTGAACCATCAACGGTTGGCGAAGTACATCGTCACTTCGAAGCCAATGCGCAGGTCGGTAAACGCGGGTTTAGTCCACATGGGTCAATCCTCTTGTTGTGCCGGGCGATTCCGGTAGAACCATTAATGCACGGGGCGCCGGGCGCCCGAATGCTACTTTCGAAGGAGGTTTGGGGGGGATTTGGTAGGGGGGGGTGACGAGATTTTCAGCAATACCATCGGACCTGTGGGAGCGGGCTTGCCCGCGATAGCGGTCGGACAGTCAACATTGATGTTGAATGTACCGGCCCCATCGCGGGCAAGCCCGCTCCCACAGGTTTCGGTGGTGTTATTACGAGGTTAGAAGAACCCCAGCGGGTTGATGTCGTAGCTCACCAGCAGGTTTTTGGTCTGCTGATAATGGTCGAGCATCATCTTGTGGTTCTCCCGGCCGACGCCGGACTTCTTGTAGCCACCGAACGCGGCGTGCGCCGGGTACAGGTGGTAGCAGTTGGTCCATACACGCCCGGCCTTGATCGCCCGGCCCATGCGGTAAGCGCGGTTGATGTCGCGGGTCCAGAGGCCGGCGCCCAGGCCGAACTCGGTGTCGTTGGCGATGGCCAGGGCTTCGGCTTCGTCCTTGAAGGTGGTGATGCCTACCACCGGACCGAAGATTTCTTCCTGGAACACGCGCATGTTGTTCGTGCCCTTGAGCAGCGTCGGCTGGATGTAATAGCCGCTGGACAAGTCACCCTGAAGACGTTCGGCCGCGCCACCGGTGAGCAGTTCGGCACCCTCTTCCTGGGCGATGGTCAGGTACGAGAGGATCTTGTCGTATTGCTGCTCCGACGCCTGGGCGCCGACCATGGTGTCGGTGTCCAGCGGATTGCCGCGCTTGATCTTGACGATTTTCTTCATGACTTCGGCCATGAACGGTTCGTAGATCGACTCCTGCACCAGCGCCCGGGAAGGACAGGTGCACACTTCGCCCTGGTTGAAGAACGCCAGTACCAGGCCTTCGGCGGCTTTTTCGATGAACGCAGGCTCGGCGTTCATGATGTCTTCGAAGAAGATGTTCGGCGACTTGCCGCCCAGTTCCACGGTGCTTGGAATGATGTTTTCGGCGGCGCAATGCATGATGTGCGCGCCGATCGGAGTCGACCCGGTGAAGGCGATCTTGGCGATGCGCTTGCTGGTGGCCAGGGCCTCGCCGGCTTCACGGCCGAAACCCTGGACGATGTTCAGCACGCCCGGCGGCAGCAGATCGGCGATCAGCTCGGCAAACACCATGATCGACAGCGGCGTCTGTTCGGCCGGCTTGAGCACGATGCAGTTGCCGGCAGCCAGGGCCGGGGCGAGTTTCCAGGCCGCCATCAGCAGCGGAAAGTTCCACGGAATGATCTGCCCGACCACGCCCAATGGCTCGTGGAAGTGATAAGCGGTGGTCAGCTCGTTGATCTCGGCGGCACCGCCTTCCTGAGCGCGGATGCAACCGGCGAAGTAACGGAAATGGTCGGCGGCCAGCGGCACGTCGGCGTTGAGGGTTTCGCGCACGGCCTTGCCGTTGTCCCAGGTTTCGGTGACGGCGAGGATTTCCAGGTTTTGCTCAATGCGATCGGCGATTTTCAACAGCACCAGGGAGCGGTCCTGGGCCGAGGTCTTGCCCCAGGCGTCGGCGGCGGCATGGGCCGCGTCGAGGGCCTTGTCGATGTCGGCGGCGCTGGAGCGCGGAAACTCGGCAATCACTTCACCGTTGACCGGCGAGGTATTGGTGAAGTACTCGCCATTGACCGGCGCGACGAACTCGCCGCCTATGAAGTTGCCGTAGCGTGGTTTGAAGGAAACGACTGAGCCTGGTGTTCCGGGTTTCGCGTAGATCATGGTGGGCCTCTGTCTGGGTCGATGCCTGTCGAACCAACAGGCGATGAACCGATACTAGAGAGCCCCGCGCGCCAGACGAATGCGCCGTTGGCAGGGGGGGCTCTCGTTATTTGGTCGTAGGAGCGAGCCTGCTCGCGAAAAACCTGAGAGCACCGCGGGATATCAGGAATCCAGCGTTATCGTTGACGACCATCGCGAGCAAGCTCGCTCCTACAGGGGTTATGCGGTGGATTCGCAATCAGTGCTTGGCCACCAGATCCTTCGGCAGCTTGAAGGTCCAGAGCATGCCGCCCTGGTTGAAGTCCTTGACGCGCTTGGCCACCTCGCCACCCCACAGCGGTACGGCGCCGCCCCAACCCGAGAGGACCGAGACGTACTGTTCGCCGTCCATTTCCCAGGTCACGGGCGAGCCCAGCACGCCGGAACCGGTCTGGAACTCCCAGACTTTCTCGCCGGTCTTGGCATTGAACGCTTGCAGGAACCCTTCCGGCGTACCGGTGAACACCAGGTTGCCCTTGGTGGTCAGTACCCCGCCCCACAGCGGCGCGTAGTTCTTGTGGCGCCAGACTTCCTTGCCGGTTTTCGGATCGATCGCCCGCAGCACGCCGATGTAGTCTTCATTCAATGGCTTGATGGTGAATCCGGCGCCGAGGAACGCCGCGCCTTTCTTGTAGGCGATGCCTTCGTTCCAGATGTCCATGCCCCATTCATTGGACGGCACATAGAACAGACCGGTGTCGCGGTTGTACGCCATCGGCATCCAGTTTTTCGCGCCGAGGAAGGCCGGTGCCACGAACACTGAACTGCCCTTGGCTTCGGTGCCCGGTGCGCCAGGACGACTGGCTTCGTTGTAGATCGGCCGGCCGTCCTTATCGAGCCCGGTGGCCCAGGTGATTTTGTCCACGAACGGGAAGCCGCGGATGAATTTGCCGTTGGTACGATCCAGCACGTAGAAGAAGCCGTTACGGTCGGCGGTCGCCGCCGCTTTGATTTCCTTGCCACCCTCGGTGTAGTTGAACGACACCAGTTCGTTCACGCCGTCGTAGTCCCAGCCGTCGTGGGGCGTGCTCTGGAAGTGCCATTTGATGGTGCCGTCGTCCGGGTTGAGCGCCAGGCGCGACGAGGAGTAAAGGTTGTCGCCAGGGCGCAGGTGCGAGTTCCACGGCGCCGGGTTACCGGTGCCGAACAGCAGCAGATTGGTTTCAGGGTCGTAGTAGCCGCCCAGCCAGGGTGCTGCACCGCCGGTTTTCCAGAGGTCGCCCGGCCAGGTCTTGCCGGCCTCGCCGCCGGAGATACCGTTCTCCACAGCCTTGCCGTCCTTGTAGACGTAGCCCATGTGGCCTTCAACGGTGGGACGGGTCCACAGCAGGTCGCCGTTTTTCGGGTCATAGGCTTCGATCTTGCCCACCACGCCGAATTCGCCACCGGCCACGCCTGTGATCAATTTGCCGTTGATCACCAGTGGCGCGGCACTGATCGAGTAGCCTTCTTTGTGGTCAGCAACTTTTTTGCTCCAGACCACCTTGCCGGTGTCCTTGTTCAGCGCCACGAGCTTGGCGTCGAGGGTGCCGAAGATCACCAGGTCGCCATACAACGCCACCCCACGGTTGATCACGTCGCAGCAGGGACGGATGTCATCTGGCAGGCGCGCATCGTATTGCCAGAGTTTCTTGCCGGTGCGCGCATCCACGGCGAAGACCCGCGAGTAGGAGCCGGTCATGTACATCACGCCGTCCTTGATCATCGGCTGTGCTTGCTGACCGCGCTGCTTTTCACCGCCGAAGGAGAAGGCCCAGACTGGCCGCAACTCCTTCACGTTGCCGACGTTGAGGATATCCAGCGGGCTATAGCGCTGACCCTGAACGCCCAGGCCGTTGGTGACGATCTGCTCAGGGTTCTTGGGGTCCTGGAGAATGTCTTGATCGGTGACGCCGGCCAATGCCTGGCCGGATAACAGCATGGCACTGAGCAACAGGCTCAAGACGAAGGGCTGGCGACGTGCGGGTTGAGTCATGACGGCTACCTCTGCGGTTTTTGTTATGCCCGGGAAATTTTCCCGGTGTGATGCAGATTCTTGGGCGCCGCCGCCCTTACAACAATGACCCGCTGTGTGGAGATTTCTAGTTCCTTGGTAGGGGGTTGGGTGTGGAGATGGCGCACTTCCCGTGTAGGAGCGAGCCTGCTCGCGATAAACCTGAGAACGCCGCGGGGTGTCAGGTTTCCAGCGTAATCGTTGACCACCATCGCGAGCAGGCTCGCTCCTACAAAGGGGCGTTGATCATTGCTGCGTGGCGGAATCGACGCGCTTCATTTGCGTGCGCTCATAGCGCGGGTACAGGTGGCTGACGCTGCGGATGAGTTCATAGCGGCTCAGGCTGATCCCGGCGAAACGTTCGGGAATGGGGCTGCGGATCATCTCGGCCATGTCGCTGCCCTGGGCGGCGCCGTCGCGCATCAACTGGTCGAGCCAGCTCAGGTAATCGCGCATCTGCTCGAAAGGCTGTGGATCGCTGGCCACCGGCCCGTGGCCGGGCACGATCAGCGTCCAGGGCAACGCTTGCAGGGTGGCGATGTCCGCCAGCCACACCGATAACCCCGGACTGTTGGGCGTGGTCAGCGCCCGTTGATAAAACACCAGATCCCCGGCAAATAGCACACCGGTTTTCTGGTCGAGAATAGCCAGATCCGCACCCGTATGCCCACCCAGGCTCAGCAGCTGCAGATCGTGGTTCCCAAAACGTTGCACGCCGGCGGTCAGCGTCCGGGTCGGCAACACCACCTCGGTGCCGCGCATCCAGTCACCCACCAGCCGATACATGTTTTGCGCCATGGCATCACCCTGTTGATGCAACAGTTCGGTGGTGCCGGCCAGCGCACCGATCGGCACATCGGTGAACGCCTGGTTGCCCAGCACGTGGTCCGGGTGATGGTGCGTCAGCAGCACCTCGATCACCGGTTTATCCGTGACGGCGGCAATCGCCCGGTGCATGGCTTCGCCGTAGCGCTTCGATGGCCCGGTATCGATCACCACCACGCCACGTTCGGTGACGATGAACGCGGTATTGACGATGTTGCCGCCGTTGGCCGTGGCGAAATTGTCCGTGCTGCCTTCCAGCAGCCAGGTGTCTTCGGCGATCTGCCGGGGCTTGAGCGCATAGTCGAGATCGGCCATGGCCGGCAGGCTCAGGCTCATGAACAACAACAGCATCCAGCGCATGACGCGCTCCTTGGGGTCAGGGTATCGACGCATCGAATTCATTGCCGCTGTTGTCGCGCAACACCAGGCGCGTCTGCCCTGCCCCTTCAATATCAAAGGCCAGGTTGGGGTTTTCACTGACCGCGGGAAACAGTTCCAGGCGGGCCATTACTTGATTGTTCGAGTCCCGTAGTTCGGCATGGTTGATGAAAAACTCCGGAATGCCGCTGACCATGCCGTTGTCCATCGGGTGGGCCACCTGCAATCGCAAGCGGCTGAAATCACCCCGTGGATAACGACCGCCCAGTACTTCGCCTATGTGTTCCTCCCAGCCTGGCTGGGTACGCACCACACTGGGCGCGGTACAGCCTCCGCCCGCTGCGTCGATCAGGGTCGAACCGACATGCCACAGCCCGTCGCGGGTCAGCACCGCGGCGCGCAACGGGGTCGCCTGTTCAACGCGAATACGCACCGACAGCCACGGCAACACACCGGACACCGGCTCGAAGTCGACGATTTTCGGTAAAGGGTTGAGTTCGGCCCAGGCGAGTATTCGCACCACCTCGCCCTTGAACGCCCGGGCGTCGATTTCCACGGGCACTTGTCGGGCGTCCTCGGCAAAGGGCGGTGCCAGCAGCTTGACCCGTTCATCGAACACGAACGGCGCGTCGCCCAGCATTTGCTTGTGATAGAACGACCACATGACCGACGGCACCGGGTCCTTGCCCGATTCAATCCCGGCAGCCTGTGCGGCCTGGCCCAGGCTCAAACAGCAGGCCAACAGACAACTCGCTCGCCAGGTCATTGCCCGCTCCTATTGATACATCTCGGGTACGTCATAACGCAGGCCGTAATGGCCATAGATCGTTTTCACCGAACCCTCGCGGATCAGGCCTTCCAGCGCCTCTTCCACGGCATAGGCCAGTTGTCGGTTGCTTTCGTGCACGGCCATGCCGATTTCCCAGAGCTGTTTGCCCATGTTCGGATAAGCGTTTTCCGCCAGCGCCACTTGCGGGTCGGCAGCCTCGTGCACCTGCCAGTCGATCTCGCCGCGCATGGCCATCACCGCGTCGACCTCACCGGCCTTCATCGCCGCAAACGCCTGGGGTACGCCCGGGTAGTGATGGGTCTTGCCGGCGAGCATGCCGTTGAACACCGAGGTCAGGTAGAACGACGGCACGCTGTCGACTTCGACGCCGATCGGGTGCTGCTCGAACACCGCGACACTGCCGACCTTGTCCAGTCGCCGACGGTCGTAGGCCACTTGCCATTGCTCATTCTGGTAAGGCCCGAACATCACCACATGACCGTTTTCCATCTCGCCGAATTCGTTGCGCTTCTGCGCGTAATCGCGGTCGTAGGGCACGCGCATCATCAGATCGGCCAGTTGCTGCTTGTGCAGTTGGCTGGCACGCCAGATGTAGTCGCGCAGGTCGTCGTCGAGTTTTTCCCCGGCCGGCGCCCAGATCAGTGTCAGGCGCACACCCAGTGCCTTGGCCAGCGCCTGGGCGAGTTCGACATCAACACCCCGGGGCTGCCCGGCGTCTTCAAAACTGTAGGGCGCGAAGTCCTTGTAGACCGCTACCTTCAGTTCCCCGGCGGCGATCATTTCGTCATAGTTGCGCACCTGCGCCTGCACCGGCTGGCAGCACAGCCACACAACGCTGATCAACACCGCGAGCAGGCGCATGGGTTATTCCTCGACGTGGACGCTGTCCAGATAAGTGCGGACCGCCCACAGGGCTTCCTGGCTCAGGTAGTCGGCCATTTTCGGCATGTAGACCCGACCGTCACGCACGGCCCCGTGACGTACCCGTTCGACGAACCATTCATCACCGGCGTCGCCAACATCGAGCATGCGCAAGTCCGGTGCGATACCGCCCGACTTGGCTTCCAGGCCGTGACAGGCCGCGCAGTTCTGGTTATAGGCCGATGAGCCGATTTCCAGGGCCTTGTCGTGTTCAGGAGAATTGCGGTACGGGTTCACGGCGGCCCAGCCATCGCCATCCACCTTCACCCCGGCATCCTTGATGGGCGTCAGGCCTTTGGTTTCGACGGCTTGTGGCACCACGTTGCCGTGGGCCCATACGGAACCTGCACTGATAAAGCCGGCCAGCAGTCCGGCAACGAGCAAGGCGTTGCGTTTTGTTGTCATTGTTATGCCCTCAGGATTGCACGCAAAACCTCTTGGCAGAGGCTATGGCAACCATCTTAGGAACCCCGCCGCGCTGGCCCCATGCTGCTTTGGTGGTCGCGGCCCAGTACCTTGGTAGTAGGGCTTGTGGCGCACACCCAAATCAGGTGCGGTACGGGAAGTCTTCCCGGCCACAGCGGGACTTTTTCCGTATCCGGCAAACGCTGCGCGCACCAACCTGTGCAGGCCAAAACCTCCACTGGGAACTGCAACCATGACAATAAGATCGCTACCCGCCCTTTCCCCGCTGACACTCGCCGTGCAGGCTTTTCTGCTGGTGGGCAGTGTGTCCCTGAGCGCGGCCAGCTACGCCGCGACAGCCCCCGCTGCCCCCACCGGCAATGTGAGTTGGGAAGACATTGCCAACGATCACCTGACCACCAAGGATGTGCTGCAATACGGCATGGGCACCAACGCCCAGCGCTGGAGCCCGCTGGCCCAGGTCAACGACAAGAACGTGTTCAAGCTGACGCCGGCCTGGTCCTACTCGTTCGGCGATGAGAAGCAACGCGGCCAGGAATCCCAGGCCATCGTCAGCGAAGGCGTGGTGTACGTCACCGGTTCCTACTCGCGGGTATTTGCCCTGGACGCCAAGACCGGCAAGCGCCTGTGGACCTATAACCATCGCTTGCCGGACAACATTCGCCCGTGCTGCGACGTGGTCAATCGCGGCGCCGCCATCTATGGCGACAAGATCTACTTCGGCACCCTCGATGCACGGCTGATCGCCCTGGACAAGAACACCGGCAAGGTGGTCTGGAACAAGAAGTTCGGCGACCACGCCGCCGGCTACACCATGACCGGCGCCCCGGTGCTGATCAAAGACAAGACCAGTGGCAAGGTGCTGCTGATTCACGGCAGCTCCGGTGATGAGTTCGGCGTCGTCGGGCAATTGTTTGCCCGCGACCCGGACACAGGCGAAGAAGTCTGGATGCGGCCCTTCGTCGAAGGCCACATGGGCCGTTTGAACGGCAAGGACAGCACCCCGACCGGCGACGTCAAGGCACCGTCCTGGCCGAATGACCCGACCACCGAAACCGGCAAGGTCGAGGCCTGGAGCCATGGCGGTGGCGCCCCTTGGCAGAGCGCCAGTTTCGACCCGGAGACCAACACCATCATCGTTGGCGCCGGTAACCCCGGGCCGTGGAACACCTGGGCGCGCACCTCCAAGGACGGCAATCCCCACGACTACGACAGCCTCTACACCTCGGGCCAGGTCGGCGTCGACCCGAGTACCGGCGAGGTGAAATGGTTCTACCAGCACACCCCGAACGATGCCTGGGACTTCTCCGGCAACAATGAGCTGGTGCTGTTCGACTACAAGGACAAGGACGGTAAAACGGTCAAGGCCACCGGCCACGCGGACCGTAACGGCTTCTTCTACGTGGTCGATCGCAACAACGGCAAATTGCAGAACGCGTTTCCCTTCGTCGACAACATCACCTGGGCCAGCCACATCGACCTCAAGACCGGACGCCCGGTAGAGAACGAGGGCCAGCGTCCGGCCAAGCCACTGCCGGGCGAGACCAAAGGCAAACCGGTGGAAGTCTCGCCGCCGTTCCTCGGCGGCAAAAACTGGAACCCGATGGCCTACAGCCAGGACACGGGGCTGTTCTACATTCCGGGCAACCAGTGGAAAGAGGAATACTGGACCGAAGAGGTCAGCTACAAGAAGGGCTCGGCGTATCTGGGCATGGGATTCCGCATCAAGCGCATGTACGACGATCACGTCGGCACCCTGCGGGCGATGAACCCGACCACGGGCAAAGTGGTGTGGGAGCACAAGGAGCATCTGCCATTGTGGGCCGGCGTACTGGCGACCAAGGGCAACCTAGTGTTCACCGGTACCGGCGACGGCTTCTTCAAGGCCTTCGACGCCAAAACCGGCAAGGAGCTGTGGAAGTTCCAGACCGGCAGCGGCATCGTCTCGCCACCGATCACCTGGGAACAGGATGGCGAGCAGTACATCGGCGTGACCGTCGGTTATGGCGGCGCCGTACCGTTGTGGGGCGGCGACATGGCCGAACTGACCAAACCCGTGGCACAGGGCGGGTCGTTCTGGGTGTTCAAGATTCCGAGCTGGGATAACAAGACCGCCCAGAAGTAAGCCTTCCGAGAATGCGGGGCCGCCTTTGTGGCGAGGGAGCTTGCTCCCGTCGGGCTGCGAAGCGGCCCCGGCATTCCTTCAGCCACACCCTGCGCTCAGGTCTTGTGACTGCTGCGCCGCCGAGCGGGACGATTCGACACGTCGACAAGCTCCCTCGCCACCGGAACACCAGAGGTCTCGTGATGAAATACCTGCCCTTCCTACTGCTCTTGAGTTTTTCCCTGGCCCAGGCCGATGAGGGCGACGACGCCCCGCTGGTCATCAACGGCTGCACCCTCGCCGAACACAGTCAGTGCCCCGGCGCCAATCTCAGGGGCGCCAACCTGAGCAATCAGGACTTGCGCAACATGAACCTGGCCGGCGCCGACCTGCGCGATGCCGACCTGCGCCACGCCAACCTCGACCTGGCCAATCTGGAAAAAGCCCGGCTGCAGGGCGCCAACCTGACTCGCGCCAGCCTGCAGCAAAGCAATCTGCGGTTAGCTGATTTCAGCGGCGCAACATTGATCGCGATCCAGGGCTGGGGCCTGTTCGCCCAGGGCGCGCAGCTCCAGGACGCCAACCTCAGCGGCGCTTACCTGCAATTCGCCCGCCTCTCCGGGGCCAAACTGCACAACGCCAACCTGCGGGCCGCCGATCTGGAAATGACCTGGCTGAGCAAGGCCGATCTCAAAGGCGCGAATCTCAGTGATGCCAATCTGCAAGAAGCCAAGCTGGGCGAAAGCAACCTGGAAGGCGCCAACCTCAACGGCTCGCGCCAGCACTACGCGAATTTTCAGGATGCAAACATGGAGGGCTGCAGCGGCTGCCCGACCACCTGGAATCGCTAACCCCCCCTCTTCTGCAGGAGCGAGCCTGCTCGCGAAAAACCCGAGAGCGCCACGGGGCATCAGGCTCCCCGCGTTATCGTTGACGTTCTTCGCGAGCAGATGTCGATGCTTGCTCTTTTGTAGGAGCGAGCCTGCTCGCGAAAAACCCGAGAGCGCCACGGGGCATCAGACTCCCCGCGTTATCGTTGACGTTCTTCGCGAGCAGATGTCGATGCTTGCTCTTTTGTAGGAGCGAGCCTGCTCGCGAAAAACCCGAGAGCGCCGCGGGGCATCAGGCTCCCCGCGTTATCGTTGACGTTCTTCGCAAGCAGATGTCGATGCTTGCTCTTTTGTAGGAGCGAGCCTGCTCGCGAAGAACCTGAGCGCGCCGCGGGGCATCAGGCTCCCCGCGTTATCGTTGACGTTCTTCGCGAGCAGGCTCGCTCCTACACAGGCACAAGCGAAAAACCCGAGAGCGCCACGGGGCATCAGGCTCGCCCGCGTTTTCGTTGACGTTCTTCGCGAGCAGGCTCGCTCCTACACAGGCACAAGGCGGTGAATCAGCCGGCCACCCGTACCACCCCCATGTCGATGCCCAGGTGCACCAGTTCGGCATGGGACGAGACCTGCAACTTGCTCTTGAGCAACGTCAAGTGATTGGAGACTGTTTTGCTGCTGATGCTCAGCTGTTCGGCAATCATCCGGGCCGGGGTGCCTTTGGCGATCATCACGAAAATTTCCAGCTCGCGCTGGGTCATGCTCTGCAAACGCGGATCGCTGGCGTCCTGTTGCGGGTGGCAGGCCAGTTGGGTGGCCAGGGGCTGTTCGATGTAGGCATGGCCCGCGAGAATCCGCCGCACCGCTTCGATCAGCACTTGCGGCGCCGAGCTTTTGGTGAGGTAGCCCGAGGCACCGGCGTCCAGTGCCTGACGCACCAGGGGCAGCTCGTCGTGCATGCTGAAAAACAGCACCCGCAACTGTGGCAGGCGCTGACGCAGGCGTCGTGTGGTTTCCAGGCCGCTGATCCCCGGCAAACCGAAATCCATGATCACCAGATTCGGCACAGCCTCCTGCACCCTGGCCAGCGCTTCCTCGCCGGTCGCCGCTTCTCGCACGTCCATTGCCGGCAGCACCGCGCGCAACAGACTCGCGTAGCCCTGGCGGACCACCGCATGGTCATCGACCAACAGAATATTCATGACACCTCCAAAGGCATGCTCAAGGCCAGCGCCCAACCGGCGCCGGGCCGGCTGATCACCCGCAGCTCGCCGCCCAGGCTGCGGGCGCGCTCGAACATCGAATGCAAACCGACACCCGAGCGGGGTGGCTGTTGGGCGCCGCGACCGTTATCGCGAATCAGCAAGCGCAGATGGCCGCCATGATGTTGCAGGCGAACCCGCACCTCACTGGCGCCGGCGTGACGGCTAATGTTGGTCAGGGCTTCCTGCAACAGGCGGTAGAGATGAGTCTTGTCCGGTGCGGACAACGGCGGCAACTGCGCGCTGACCCTCAACTGGCAATCGATCCCCTGCCGACCTTGCCATTGCTCGACCAGCAAGCCAAAGGCTTCGGACAATGACAGATGTTGCAACACCACCGGATAGAGGCCATGCACCAGCGCCCGAAAGCCCTGTTGCAGGTGTTCGCAGTTGTGTTCGAGCTCACGCACTGTGCGTTCCACGGTGTCTGGCTGATCCGCCACCAGCCGCAGCAGGCAGGCCTGGGCGCGAATCCCCGCCAGGTATTGTCCGAGGTCGTCGTGCAGGGTCTGCGCCAGTTGCGTGCGTTCCTGTTCCTGCACCGCCAGCAACGTCTGGGTCAGTTCGGTGTTGTCGGCCCGCGCCTGTTCCAGTGCGTCGGTCATGCGGTTGAAATGCGTCGCCAGTTGCCGCGCCTCCGGCAGGCCCTGCGCACGCAAACGCACATTGAGCTGGCCGCCGGAGACCTGCTGCAGGGCGCGCAGCAAGTCGTCGAGCAGGCCCAGGCCCCGACGTACGGCCCAGCGAATGGTCAGCAGACTCAACGCTAACGCCAGGCCGCAAAGGCTCAGCAATTGTTGGAGAGAATCCCAGACTTCGTCGATTTCATCCCGTGGATCGACCACGATCTGCACGCGGCGGCCGTCCTGCAATTGGAGAACCCGTTCACTGTGTCGGGCCTCGGCAAACAACAGCCGTCCGAGCCAGGCATCGAGCCCGTCCTGCACCGGCAGCCGTTCCGCTTCGCCCGGCTCGAGCCAGCGCACCCGCACGTGACGCAAACTGCGCGTCAGCCGTGGTTGCAGGCTGGCAGGATCGCGCTCGGCGGTTTCACTCAGGTACTCGACCACCGCTTCGGCGGATTGCAGTTCACGCTCCACATCCGCCAGTGCCTGATGCACCAGCAACCCCATGCACGCCAAAGTGACCAGGGCGAAAAAACCGCACACCCAGAGGTTGATCCGCCACAGGGCCGACATGCCTAGCGTCCCGGTGTCGCGGGCATGACGAGCAACGGCGCGGGGCGCGGGCCGTGAAGCTTGTCGACACCGATCAGGCTCAGGACCAGTAAAAACGGCAGGAGCAGCGCTTTAAGAATTCGCATGATCGATTGCCTCCAGGGTCATGGCCGTTTTAGCCCATGCTAAAACCGCACCGCGCGGTGCGAGCTACTACCTTGGTACTGCCTCGCTGGTACTTTCTGCATATTTCATCCGGCCTTCAGGCTTCCTATGCTGGCGCTACCTGTAATGGAGTGCCCTATGCGCCAGCTTGCCCCTTACGCCTTGTTCTACGTGCTGGCGATTGCCTGCGCGGCGGGGCTGGCGACTCAAAGCCAGGCCGCCGATGCGCCGTTGCAGGTGCGTATCGGCTACCTGGGCTATCGCCCCGACCCGGGTCCGCTGCTGTCGAACGTCATTCCCGAACCGACCGATGCCGGGTTGCGCGGTGCTGAACTGGCGATCACTGACAGCAACAGCACCGGGCGTTTTCTCAACCACAGCTACAGCCTGGTAAGTGCCAGCGTCGACAGCCCGGATGCGTTGATCCATGCCGCCCAGGCCCAGCACGAACAGGGCCTGCGCCTGTTTGTGGTCAATGCGCCGGCAGAGACCCTGCGCCGGCTCAGTGCGGTACTTCCCGACAGCCTGCTGTTCAACGCCGGCAGCCCGGACGACAGCCTGCGCACCACCGATTGCTTGCCGAATGTGCTGCACAGCCTGCCCAGCCGGGCGATGCTCGCCGATGCCCTGGGGCAATTCCTGGTGGTGCGCAAATGGCAGCGAGCACTGCTCATCGTCGGCCCGACCGCAGACGATCAAGCCTACGCCGCCGCCCTGCGCCGCGCGGCCAAACGCTTCGGCGTGCAACTGGTGGCGGAAAAAGCCTGGAGTTTCGACAACGATCAACGACGCAGCGCCCAGGCCGACATGCCGCTGTTCACCCAGACCGCTGAATACGACGTGGTGTTGGTGGCCGACGAACGCGGCGACTTTGGTGAATACGTGCCGTACCAGACCTGGTATCCGCGCCCGGTGGCGGGCACCCAGGGCCTGACCCCGGTGGGCTGGCACAAAACCGTGGAAACCTACGGTGCCGCGCAGTTACAGAAACGTTTCGAAGCCCTGACCGGGCGCTGGATGAACGACCGTGATTTCGCCGCATGGATGGCCGTGCGCAGCATTGCCAGCGCCGTGAGCAAACTGCGCCAGACCGAGCCCATGGCGATCCGTCAGCTGGAAATCAGCGATCAACTGCCGCTGGACGGCTTCAAGGGGCGCAAGCTCAGTTATCGGCCGTGGAACGGCCAGTTGCGCCAGCCGATCCCCATCGTGCAACCCCGTGCGCTGGTCAGCACCTCGCCGCAGGATGGCTTTCTGCACCCCTTCAACGAAATGGACAGCCTGGGCTACGACAAGCCCGAGGTCAGCTGCCGCTTTCCCTGATCCTTTTTTCACTACAACGACAACAATAAGGAATCTGCCATGCGCCGCACCCTGCTTTCCTGCGCCCTGCTGCTCGCTGCGGGACACGCCGCGGCCAGCACCGCCTGGGTCTCCAACGAAAAGGACAACAGCCTGAGCCTGATCGACATGCAGACCCTGCAAGTCACCGAGACCTTGCCCGTCGGCCAGCGTCCGCGTGGCCTGCTGCTGTCCCATGACAACAAGTTGCTGTACATCTGCGCCAGCGACTCGGACCGGGTGCAGGTGATGGACGTGGCCACGCGCAAGATCATCAAGGAACTGCCGTCGGGCAAGGATCCCGAGCAATTCGCCCTGCACCCCAACAATCGCTGGTTGTATGTGTCCAACGAAGACGATGCGCTGGTCACGGTAATCGACACCGAAACCTCCAAGGTCCTCAGCCAGATCAACGTCGGCGTCGAACCCGAAGGCATGGCCGTCAGTCCCGATGGCAAGTGGGCGGTGAACACCAGCGAAACGACCAACATGCTGCACTGGATCGACACCAGCACCCAGACCCTGGCTGACAGCACCCTGGTGGATCAGCGCCCGCGTTTCGTCGAGTTTTCAGCGGACGGTTCGCAGCTGTGGGCCTCGGCGGAAATCGGCGGCACCGTGACCATTCTCGACGTGGCCAGCCGCAAGATCCTCAAGACCCTGAACTTCCAGATCAAGGGCGTGCACCCGGACAAGGTCCAACCGGTGGGCGTCAAACTCAGCGCCGACGGCAAGTACGGCTTCGTCGCGCTGGGCCCGGCCAACCATGTAGCGGTGATCGATGCCAAGACCTTCGAAATTCTCGACTACCTGCTGGTGGGGCGACGGGTCTGGCAGATGGCGTTTACCCCGGATCAAAAACAGTTGCTGGCCACCAACGGCGTCAGCGGTGACGTCTCGGTGATCGATGTCGAAAGCCTCAAGGTCATCAAATCGGTGAAGGTCGGCCGTTATCCCTGGGGCGTGGTGGTGACCCCATGAACGCCCTGGAGGTCAGCGACCTGAGCTTCGCCTACGGTGCCCGGGAGGCCTTGCGCCAAGTGAGTTTCAGCCTGGCTCCGGGACGCTTCGCGGCGCTGCTGGGGCCTAACGGCGCCGGCAAATCAACCCTGATCGCCCTGCTCACCCGGCTCTATGACGTGCAGCACGGTGACATCCACATCGGTGGCTGTTCGTTGTCCAGAACGCCACGCCCGGCGCTCCGGCAGTTAGGCGTGGTGTTTCAACAAAGCACCCTCGACCTGGACCTCAGCGTCGAGCAGAACCTGCGTTATCACGCGGCGCTGCATGGCCTGTCCAGGCGCCAGAGCGCCCTGCGGGTCGAGGCGGAACTGGCCCGCCAGGCCCTGACCGAACGCCGGCGCGAACGGGTACGCGAACTCAATGGCGGGCATCGCCGGCGGGTGGAAATTGCCCGCGCCCTGCTGCATGAGCCACGTCTTCTGCTGCTGGACGAAGCCAGCGCCGGACTCGACCCGGCCAGTCGCCTGGCGCTCAACCAGCACATTCGCAACCTGTGCCGTGAGCAGCGCATCAGCGTGCTCTGGACCACCCATTTGCTCGACGAAGTGCAGCCCAGCGATGACTTGCTGATTCTCCATCAAGGCCGGCTGGTCGCCAGTGGGCAGGCCGATGCGCTGAGCCTGGAACATGGCGGCGACCTGGGTTCGGCCTTCACCCGTCTCACGACTTCCGGAGCTGCCCGATGAATGCGTACTGGCAATGTTTCAGCGGCATCGTGCTGCGCGAATGGCTGCGTTTCGTTCTGCAGCGCACGCGGTTTCTCAGCGCGCTGGTGCGGCCCTTGTTATGGCTGCTGGTGTTCGCCGCGGGTTTTCGTGCGGCCCTCGGCATCGCGATCATCGAGCCCTACGACACCTATATTCCGTACGAGGTGTACATCATTCCGGGCCTGGCCTGCATGATCCTGCTGTTCAACGGCATGCAGGGTTCGCTGTCGATGGTCTACGACCGCGAGATGGGCAGCATGCGCGTGCTGTTGACCAGCCCCCTGCCCCGGACCTTTCTGCTGTGCAGCAAGCTGTTGGCCACGGCGCTGATTTCGTTGTTGCAGGTGTATGCGTTTCTGGCGATCGCCTGGGTCTATGGTGTGCGACCGCCGGCCATGGGCCTGTTGTGGGCCTTGCCGGCGTTGTTGCTGGTGGCGCTGATGCTCAGTGCCCTGGGCCTTTTGCTGTCGAACGCGATCCGCCAGTTGGAAAACTTTGCCGGGGTCATGAATTTCGTGATTTTCCCGCTGTTTTTTCTGTCTTCGGCCCTGTATCCGCTGTGGAAGATGCGCGAGTCCAGTGAATGGTTGTACTGGCTGTGTGCCCTGAACCCGTTCACCCATGCCGTGGAACTGGTGCGGTTTGCCTTGTATGAACGCTTCAATGCCCTGGCGCTGGCGGTGTGCGTGGGGCTGACCCTGCTGTTTTCGCTGCTGGCCGTGTTGACGTTCAACCCGCAACACGCCGCCCTGCGCAAATCCGGCTGACAGATCTGCTGCAGGACCAAAATTACTACTTTAGTACTGGTTTTCCTGTCTATCGTCGCATTCCAAACGCAGCGCGACTGGCATGTAATGGGTCCATAACGATAAGGATTGAACCCATGCCGCATGCCCGACGTCGCCTGCTGCGACTCTCTCTTGCTGCGTTGTCGCTGAGCCTGTGGCTGGGCAACGCCCACGCTGAAGCCGCGTTGTTTTCCGCAGAGGGCTATCGCATTGACCTGTACCGCAGCCCGACGCCCCATGAGTTGCAGGGCGCGACCCTCGTCGACACACCGGCCCTGCAAACCCTGCTGGAACAAACCCCGCGCCCGCTGCTGATCGACGTTTACCGCCGCCCATGGCTGCAAGGCCAGTTCATCGAAGACCAGCCCCACGAAAACCTGCCTGGCAGCCATTGGCTGGCCAATACCGGTGATGGTGAGCTGACGCCACAGTGGCAAGACTATTTCGCGCACAACCTGAAAAAACTGACCGCCGGTGACCCGACGCAACCACTGGTCTTTTACTGCCGCTCCGACTGCTGGTTGAGCTGGAACGCGGTCAAACGCGCGGCCAGCCTGGGCTATAAGACACTGTACTGGTACCGTGACGGTGTGGACGCCTGGCAGGCGGCCAACCTGCCGGTGGCGCCGGCCCGGCCCGAACCCTTTCCCTGAGCTTTACGCGTGCGTGTTGTTGCCACACCATAATCAAAATAATGAGGTGAAAGGCTATGTACAAAATTCTGATTGCCGATGATCACCCGCTGTTTCGCGAAGCCATCCATAACGTCATCAGCGACGGCTTTGCCGGCAGCGAAGTGATGGAAACCGCCGACCTGGACAGCGCCCTGGCCCTGACCCAGGAACACGATGACCTGGACCTGATCCTGCTCGACCTGAATATGCCCGGCATGCACGGGCTCAATGGCTTGATCAACCTGCGCAACGAAGCACCGACCATTCCGGTGGTGATCGTGTCCGCCGAGCAAGACAAGCAAATCGTCCTGCAAGCCATCACTTACGGCGCGGTGGGCTTCATCACCAAATCCTCGCCCCGCAGCCAGATGACCGATGCGATCCAGCAGATTCTCAACGGCAACGTCTACTTGCCTCCGGACATTATCCGCTCGGCCAGAACCGGTACGCACCGGCGGATGAACGACACCCCGAGTTTCCCGCCGGAGCTGCTCCAGGCCCTGACCCGCAAGCAATTGCAAGTGCTGGAACGCATGACCAAAGGCGAGTCCAACAAACAGATCGCCTACACCCTGGAAATCGCCGAAACCACGGTCAAGGCCCACGTCTCGGCGATCCTGCGCAAGCTCAACGTGCACAACCGGGTGCAGGCGATCCTGAGTGCCGGGGACATTGATTTCGGGTCGTATCTGCGGCGGTGAGGCTTGCCTGAA
Source organism: Pseudomonas mohnii (assembly GCF_900105115.1). NCBI lineage: Bacteria > Pseudomonadati > Pseudomonadota > Gammaproteobacteria > Pseudomonadales > Pseudomonadaceae > Pseudomonas > Pseudomonas mohnii. The sequence continues at coordinate 5,987,940 of NZ_FNRV01000001.1, read as the reverse complement.
GAGCGCATAACGACCATCGTCGGAACGCCGCCCGGAGCAAACTCGCTCCTACAGGAATTGGTGAGCGTCACAGCCCACCAATCACCCGCAGGTGCACCCCAACCACTGTAGGAGCGAGCCTGCTCGCGATAAACGTCAGGGCAATGCGGGCATTCAGACAACCCGCGTCATCGTTGAAGACCATCGCGAGCTGGCTCGCTCCTACAGGAATTGGTGAGCGTCACAGCCCACCAATCACCCGCAGGTGCTCCCCAACCACTGTAGGAGCGAGCCTGCTCGCGATAAACGTCAGGGCAACGCGGGCATTCAGACAGCCCGCGTCATCGTTGAAGACCATCGCGAGCTGGCTCGCTCCTACAGGGGGAGGCACCCACACCGGAGAAGTCACGGCCGAGCGAGCAAATGACTCATGGCTGTCTTAAGCTTCATCGGCCGTACCGGCTTGTGCATCAGGGTGTGCCCGAGTTCGCGGATCTGCTGCTTAAGCTCGATGCTGTAGTTGGCGGTGATCATCATCGCCGGGATCGGTGAGCCGCGCCGGGCATTGATCCGGGCCACGGCGTCCACACCATTCTGATCGTTGTCCAGGTGATAGTCGGCGATCAGCAGGTCCGCGTCGGCGTGGTAGTTGTCCACTTGCCGTGCCAGGTCCTCTTCCGACAGCGCCGTGACCACCCGGCAGCCCCAACCTTCCAGCAGCGTGCGCATGCCGGCGCAAATGGTTGCATCGTTATCCAGTACCCAGATCCGCGCCCCGCGCAGCCGTTCGAGCATTGGCTCGCTCATCAGCAAAGCGGGGGCTGCCTGCGGTGCGGTGGCGCTTAACGGCACTTCGACGCAGAACATCGAGCCCTTGCCCGGCCAAGAGCGAACCTGAACCCGATGCCCGAGAATGCCGGCGATCTTTTCGACGATCGCCAGGCCCAGCCCGAGGCCGCGGTCCTGATCCGGACGTTGCACATCGCCACGCTTGAACTCCTGGAAAATCTCCTCCAGGCGATTTTCGTCAATGCCCATGCCGCTGTCCCAGACCTGAATCGACAGGCGCTGGTGATGGCGCCTGCAACCGAGCACCACGCGACCGCTGTAGGTGTAGCGAATGGCATTGCTCAACAGGTTGCGCAGGATGCGCGCCAATAACTGGATATCGCTGCGCACCAGCGCCGAACAGGCAATGAAATGCAGCTCCAGGCCTTCGCTGCGAGCGACCTGGGTGTATTCCGCCGCCAGGGTGTCCAACAGCTCGCTCAGGGCGAACGGCGCGATGTCCGCCTTGATCACCCCGGCATCGAGCTTGGAAATATCCACCAGGGTGCCCAACAGGTTTTCCACGTCTTCCAGGGAGTTGCTGACATTGCGCACCAGCACCTCGTTGCTGACCGCCTCCCGGCGCTCCAGCAAGGCACTGGTGAACAACCGTGCCGCGTTCAAGGGTTGCAGCAAGTCATGGCTGACCGCCGCGAGAAACTTGGTCTTCGACAGATTGGCTTGCTCGGCCTCCTGCTTGGCCTCGCGCAAGCGAGATTCGACCCGGCGACGCTCCTCGATCTCACGCAACAACTGGTCGTTGAGGGTGGTCAGTTCCGCGGTGCGTTCGCGCACCCGCAGCTCCAGATTCTGGTAGGCCTGATGCAACGCCTCGGCGGTGCGGCGGCGTTCGGTGATGTCGCGGATCAATACGAAAATCCCCACCACCTCGCCGCTGGCCAGCCGATTGGGTACGTAGGAACGCAGCATGTAGCGTTCCTGATTATTGACGTTGGTTTCGGCGACCTCGAACGTCACGCTCTCGCCGGCCAACGCCCTGGCCACGTAGGACTCCAGGCGCTGGTAATGCTGTTCGCTGTGCACTTCACGCAAGCTTTGGCCAAGCATCACGCCCCGTGGCCAGCAGTACCATTCTTCGTAGACCTTGTTGGTGAATTCGTAGACCAGGTCGGCGTTCAGATAGGCAATCAACGCCGGCACATGGTCGGTGATCAGGCGAATCCAGCGCTCGCTTTCGCTCAGGGCTTCGGCGTGCTGGTAGCGTTCGGTGATGTCGGTGAAGGTGTTGACGAATCCGCCCGTGGGCAGCGGATGGGTGCGAATCTCCAGGACCCGGCCATCGTAGAGGCGTTGTTCGCATTCCTGCGTGGGCCGCCCGTTGGCGTCGCGGCTGGCCGGGGTCAGCAGGGTCAATTCGCTGTCGGCGATCACTTCGGCAAACGGACGATGGGCCGCGACCGGTGCCAGGCCACTGAGTTCGAGGAACCGGCGGTTCCACAGTTCCAGGATGCCGTCGGCGTTGACCATCGCCACCCCTTGGGAGAGGTTGTCGACCGCCCGTTGCAACAGGTGCGACTTCTGCGCCACCGCTTGCTCGCGGCGCACGGTTTCACTGAGTTTGACGTCGGTAATGTCGGTGAACAGAATCACCCGCCCGCCTTCCTGGGTGGGCCGCTCGCTGACTTGCAACCAGCGACCGTCCTGCAAGCGATACAGCAGGTTTTCGTCGGCTTGCCCGCGCGGCTCTTCGGTGAACAGACCGTTGTTCATCATCAGACGCTTGACCTCGGTCAGGCGCATGCCGGCGCTGATCCGCACCCGGCTGTTGCTCCAGAAGGCCTTGAAGCGGCTGTTGAACAGGACGATGCATTGCTGGGCATCGAACAGCACGAAGGCGTCGGAGATGCTCTCGATCGCGTCGATAAGGTGTTGATGAGCCGTTTCTGCGCGCAAGCGCGCTTCGCTGAGCAAGTGGTTGCCTGCCTTGAGTTCGGCCATGGCCTGGTTCAAGGCGTCGGTGCGCTCTCGCACCTGCTCGGCCAGCACCACCGAATGCTGGAACGCGGCGTAGGGATCATTGCCCCGGGTAATGCCGGACTCGATACGTTCGATCAACGCGGCGTTGATGCGTTGCAGTTTCTGGTTGTCGTGTTGCAGGCCGGCGATCTGTGCCCGCAGTTCAGCGCAGTCCGAGGGACCGCCCTCGGGCAATGGCGACGCCGGTGAATGTCTGGTTGATGTGCATGCCATTGAACTGTTCTCCGTAGGTGTTGAACCCCATCACCCGCTGCTCGCGCAAAAAGGCGCCGATCTGCTCGAGGCTGCCGTCGTCCTCCAGCTCCAGGCGCCGCAGAAAACAATCGCAGCCAATGGTCAGCAGCAAATCACCGAGACGCTCCTGCAAGCCGTCGAACAGGCTTTGCAGGTTCGGCAGCATGGGACCGGGGGTCATGGCGGTGAGGACGATGCCGTTCTCCACGGCGCAATAGAAACTCAGGCTCAAATCGGCATGAACCTGCTGAATGGCACGCACGTAATACTGCTCATTGATCCGCACCGCCAAGGGGTGCGCGGCGAAGATCCGGTGATCGAGCTCGGCCACCGGCACGCCGATGTGTCGGGCGTACTCGGCGGCGGCCGGCTCGGCATTGAGTTCGAAGACCCGCCGCGAAGCGCTGTCGGCTCCGGTGACCACCAGTTTTTCCTCCCGGGGCAGGATGTGATGGGTGGTGAACACTTCGAAGTCCAGCCACGTATTGACCAACACCACGACTGCCGCGCCGCTGTGAAACTCGCCGTCGAAGTAGACATGGGTGTGGGTCAGGTAGTTGTCGTCGCCGGCCGAACCGCCGAAATGGGGAATGTCGCCCAGCGCGGCGCTCAAGGCCGCCAGGACCATTTCTTCGCGGCTGGACAGGCCATCGAGCAAGGTCAGTGCAAAGCTGTTGCCCTTGATCGGTGCCAGGGTATTGCTGCGACAGCCGCCGACCAGGCGCTCGACCATTTGCTGGGCGTCGATCAGGCTGAAGCGTTCCATTTCGTCGATCAGTTCGAGGGCGATGGAGAAGTGCCGGTGATCGAAACCGACCGCCGTCACGCAATTACGTCCATACCCCAGCGGAGTGATTTCCCCGGCGCTGGTGCAGCCCGCCAGGCGAATGCCGCCGAAGCTCTGTTGCAAGGCCTGCCCCAGCGCCTGCAAATCGTACTCGGCGGAACAGAAGAACAGCACGAACCCAAGGTGCGGATGCAATAACTGTCGCGCCAGCTCCTGCGCCACCTGTTGGGCATCGGTGGCCTGGGACATCGCGCTGACGATACCTTCGTTCTGGACCTGCTGCATCGTCGCCTCCCGCAGGTGCGCATGTATGAGGTACGAGTGTACGAAGCCTGTTTGGTGCGACCTATGCTACTTGGGTAGCGGTCAGGCGCTTCGATGGGATGAGAGCCGGAGCGTGGAAACTGGATGGCGGGTTTTTTTGTGGCGAGGGCGCTTGCCCCCGCCGGGCGACGAAGCAGCCCCTGCTTGGCCGATGCGCGACCAGAAGCAGGGGCCGCTTCGCGACCCAAAGCGGGAGCAAGCGCCCTCACCACAGGGAAGGGTTAGACGATCAACCCCTTACCAGGTGAGTACAGCCCCCACCGCAAACGTGTCGGTGTCTTCGTTCTGGGCACTGGTATCGTGCCCGTTGATTTTGAACTGATTGTATTCGGCCACCAGCTTGAGGTTGTCGTTCACGTCATGGAACAGCGCGACGCCGCGGGTTTCATAGTCGGCGCCACTGCCGACCACGCCGTTGCCATCGTCATTGGTCTTGCCGTAGGACAGCGCCAGGCGGTTTTTCCCCAGTTTGTAGGAGCCCTGCAACAGATAACCGTCGCTGTCGACGTTGCGCAGGGTCGGTTCCCCGGCATTGTTGGTGAAGAAGGGGTTGATGCCCTTGGCCTGGAAACCGGAACCGACCAGGGTCAGCCCGCCCATTTTCGCCTGCACCCCGTAACCGACGCCTTTTGAGGTGACGCTGTTGACGGTGGAGTCGGTATTGTCGGACGTCTGGTAGCTGCCGTTGACCCAGCTATAGATCTGCGCGCCGGCCAGGTCGAACTGGTAGGTGATTTCGCTCTCGGTGCGCGGGTTCTCCTGATAGGCCTTGCCGGTCGGGCTGCTGTCGTTGGTGTCCACCGGGTCCATGATGCCCACCGCCACGCGCAGACCGTCCATCACCGGTGTGCGGTAAGTGATCTGCGACGTCGGGAAAGGATAGGGATAACCGGTGCCAATGTTGCCGAACGAGACCCCGCCACCGTCCACCAGCCCCAGGGTGTCGCTGACCTGGCCGTACCCGGCCAGCAGTTCATCGAGCAGGATGTTGGAACGGGCAAACAGGCCGAAGTCCTTGCCGATCAGCACTTCGCCCCATTGCGGGTTGGCCACGGTGCCGTAGAACTGGCGGACATCGATGGCGGTGTCGGTGCCGTTGGTTTGGCTGTCGTTGATGGTCACCCAGAACGAAGCCCGGGCGCCGAGCTTGAGATCATCGACCTGTTTGCCCATGTTGAAGCCCAGGTAGTTGGGCAGGAACCCCATCTTCACCCGCGCCTGTCGACGGTCGTACTGGTCCCCTTCACGGTTCACGTTACTGTTCACGTAAAAGGCGTTGATATAGCCGTCAGTGGAGAACGTGGTCTGGTCCTTGTCGTACAGCATGATCTCGGCCTCGGCCATCGAGCTCAGGCCAAGGGCCGGCAGGCTGGCGATGAAGACCGGTAAAAGACGATGCTTGAAGTTCTTATTGTTGTGCATGGCGCGCTCCGCGACTGGTGACGAGGTGTCGGAGGCGATTATCGAAAGCGGACCGGCGGCGCCATACGCTGCCTTGGAGGCGAATTGCAGCTGCTTTGGAGCGGCCGGCGATGCGCAACAAGTTCGGCGTAAGACCGCTCGTCGGCAGGGTCCGCAACTTAAGGTGTAGGGCCTGTGGACCCCGAGGCGGGGCCACAGGAACCGCTACTGACTGGACAGCCGCCTTCAATAGCGTGCAGGCCACCACCACGGGGAAAATGAAACTACCCTCAATACTCGTCCAGACAGAAACAGCCACCATGCCCGCCTTGATTGAAGCCTTCCTCGACCCGGCCTCCTCGACCTACAGTTACGTGGTCTATGAAGCCGATGGCAGTCAGTGCGCAATCGTCGACCCCGTGCTCGACTACGACCCGGCCGCGGGCCGCACCGCCAGCACCCAGGCCGACCGGATCATCGCGTTCGTTCGCGAACACCGGTTGCAAGTGCAATGGCTGCTGGAAACCCATGCCCATGCCGACCACCTGTCAGCCGCGCCCTATTTGCGTCGGGAGCTGGGCGGCCAGATTGCCATCGGCGCATCGATCAGCAAGGTCCAGAAGGTGTTCAAGGCGCTGTTCAATCTTGAGCCGGAGTTCTGCGTGGACGGTTCGCAGTTCGACCATCTGTTCGCCCCGGACGAATCCTTCAACATCGGCCAGCTCAAGGCCACCGCGTTGCATGTCCCTGGGCATACGCCGGCCGACATGGCGTACCTGGTCGATGGCGAAGCGATTCTGGTGGGCGACACGCTGTTCATGCCGGACGTGGGCACCGCGCGTTGCGACTTCCCCGGCGGCAACGCTCATCATCTGTACGCTTCGATCCAGAAGCTGCTGGCCTTCCCCGCCGATGTGAAACTCTACGTCTGCCACGACTACCCGCCCGAAGGTCGGCGAGCGCAATGCCAGAGCACCGTTGGCGAGCAACGAAAAAGCAACGTCCATGTGCATGACGGCATCGACGAAAACACCTTCGTCGCCATGCGCACCCGGCGCGACAGGGGGCTGGGGATGCCGACACTGTTGCTGCCGGCGATCCAGGTGAATGTGCGGGCGGGGAACATGCCGCCCGCGGAAGACAATGGCGTGGTCTACCTGAAAATCCCGATCAATCAGATGTAGCGTTCGTCAAAACCGGCTCCATACTCCAGCCGCCAGCATGCTCGTCGTAGGTGAATGCAAGCGTCTGACCCGCCGAAATGACATGCTCGATTTCATCCGCCCCCCGGGCATGACATATCCTGGTTTCGTAGGGTGCCTCGCTGACGACCAAAACGACGCCATTCGCTGCCGCCACGGCCGGTAGATACACCAAGGGCAAATAGTTGCCGTAGGACACAGTGTATCGAACAAACTTTTCTCCATCGCAGGGTGCGGGAATCGAGTACGAATGATCATCAGGCGAACAGTCGCGGACCTGTAACTTCCATTGCTCGCTACCGTCGAGACAGACGAAGGCCACGGCATCACCTGCTGACAGCGTCACCCGAGCCATCGGGACATCACTGTTGCGCATATCCAGTACGCATTCAGCGCTGGCGTCCGAGCGGACCAGCAGCCTGTGTGATTCCTCACTCAGGATGGGAGGCAGTGAGACCGTCGGCGACCAGTGCTCGTCACTGATTCTGAACAGCATGTGGCGGGCCGAGGGCAGGCTTTTGGCACGTGCGACAGTCGGGTGGGCCTGTTCGACATCCTGAAGCCCCAACGTACGTGCACGAAACTGATTCGAATAGATGATGTTATCGACCAGTCGATGCCTGAGCGACCAATCTGTATTGATGATGTAGTACTTCATGATAGGAGAATGGGCATTACCGGCCGCAAACCATGACATCAGTGAGCCCGATATGTCTTTCGGCACAAAAAAAGGAAACACCATACGGGCGGCCTGAATCGACCTGAGCTCACCCGCAGGCTTGACCTCTTTACCCACCTTATCGATGAACTCCTTGAGAGCGGAGTCCGACGGGGTGTTGGAACCAATCCAGCATTGATTGACACCCGGCCAGAAACTGGGGTCTCGCTCGCCAGCGTTATAAGACACGACAACATTTTTGAATCCCGGCAAGCCCCAGATCTGAGACACACTCAAATTTTTATACGTTGGGGAAATAATCGACTCGCCGAAAGCAGACTTCAAAATACCTATAAGTTCTGCATGCGCAGCCTGGGTAAATTTCCGGAATTGATGGAAATTCACAATCACGATTTCTCTTCGACGGTCCCATCCCGAACCGAAGTGAAAGGACTTGATTCCGTTAATGATGTCGCCCTGAATGGTTCGACCATTGGTTGTACTGTGATAAATCATGAATCGCCGGGGATCACCCGACAGGTACCCGGCATAATGGTGAACCCTGATATCCAGCACTCGAATACCCGCGTTCAGTTGTTCATGAGGCGAAACATCCTGGCAAACTTCCGAAGTAGGAGCGAACTGGGCCTTCTCATCAAACCCCGAGTTATGTGTGCCTGGCAAAATGGCCAGATCTATCGGTAAATTCCGCACGCCCGTGTAAGTGCTCATCCAGTGCGTACGATTATTACTGAAAGGCTTGCATACGCCATCGCTCCAGCTTCCTCCCGGACACCAGCCGCCCATTATTCCGATCTCGAACTCATCGCTGGTGGATGCCGGCCCGTGATTCAGAAGCGATTGTGGATCTACCGACTGTATGACCGCCGCACTTTCAAAGTAAGGTCCAAAAACGGGAGACCGGTATTCTTTTATATGACCGAGCGCATCCAGATCATCAGCACTCACATCCAGCGAACTGGCCAATGCAACTTTATCCAATAGGGAATTCATCTTGTACCTCAACCGTTAATTAACAATGGAGGAAACAACATAAACGGAGCCCTATCCGATAAACATGGACCCAAACTGTAGATCGGCGTTGTACAGTTGTGACCTATTGATTCAATAACAACAACGCCATCGAACGTTATTTATCCAGCGTCATTCCATTGGCCGGCAACGGCAGCGCCGTCTTGTATCGCACCTGCTTGAGCGCAAAGCTCGAACGGATGTTCGCCACCCCCGGCACCTTGGTCAGAAAGTCCATCATGAAGCGCTCCAGCGACTGGATGGTCGGCACCAGCACGCGGATCAGGTAGTCCGGGTCTCCCGCCATCAGGTAGCACTCCATGACTTCCGGGCGATCGGAAATCGCCTCTTCGAAATGCTGCAACGCCTCCTCCACCTGTTTTTCCAGGCTGACATGGATGAACACGTTCACGTGCAACCCCAGCAGGTCGGCATCGAGCAGGGTCACTTGCTCGCGAATCAGGCCCAGCTCCTCCATCGCCTTGACCCGGTTGAAGCACGGTGTCGGCGAGAGGTTCACCGAGCGGGCGAGGTCGGCGTTGGTGATCCGCGCGTTCTCCTGAAGGCTGTTGAGAATGCCGATATCGGTACGGTCCAGTTTGCGCATGAGACAAATCCACCTGTTTTTTATGTTTATGCAGATTTTTTATCTGCAAATGATCGTCAGCGCAACGAAACAGAGAGAAATATTCTTCTTGGCCGGGCCTATGATGTTTGTAGGACAAGATTTCTTCCACAGAACGAAATCTGTCAGCTCACTACAAGAAATTCACAAGATCGAGCGTAGAAGCCATGAACCAAGCGTACGAACCGCTGCGTCTGCACGTTCCCGAACCCTCGGGCCGTCCCGGCTGTAAAACCGACTTCTCCTACCTGCGTCTGACCGACGCCGGCACGGTGCGCAAACCCTCCATCGACGTTGAACCGGCCGATACCGCCGATCTGGCCAAGGGCCTGATTCGCGTGCTCGACGACCAGGGTAATGCCCTCGGTCCATGGGCTGAAGGCGTGCCGGTCGAGATCCTGCGCAAAGGCATGCGCGCCATGCTCAAGACGCGGATCTATGACAACCGCATGGTGGTCGCCCAGCGCCAGAAGAAAATGTCGTTCTATATGCAGAGCCTCGGCGAAGAAGCCATTGGCAGCGGCCAGGCCCTGGCGTTGAACATCGACGACATGTGCTTCCCGACCTACCGTCAGCAAAGCATCCTGATGGCCCGCGAAGTGCCGCTGGTGGACCTGATCTGCCAATTGCTGTCCAACGAGCGCGATCCGCTCAAGGGCCGTCAGCTGCCGATCATGTATTCGGTCAAGGACTCCGGTTTCTTCACCATCTCCGGCAACCTCGCCACCCAGTTCGTGCAAGCGGTGGGCTGGGGTATGGCCTCGGCGATCAAGGGCGACACCAAAATCGCCTCAGCCTGGATCGGCGACGGCGCTACCGCCGAATCGGACTTCCATACCGCCCTGACTTTCGCCCACGTGTACCGCGCGCCGGTGATCCTCAACGTGGTCAACAACCAGTGGGCGATCTCCACCTTCCAGGCGATCGCCGGTGGTGAAGCGACCACCTTCGCCGGTCGTGGCGTGGGTTGCGGCATCGCTTCGCTGCGGGTCGACGGCAACGATTTCTATGCGGTCTACGCCGCTTCTGCCTGGGCCGCCGAACGCGCCCGCCGCAACCTCGGCCCGACCATGATCGAATGGGTCACCTACCGTGCCGGTCCGCACTCGACCTCCGACGATCCGTCCAAATACCGTCCTGCCGACGACTGGAGTCATTTCCCGTTGGGCGACCCGATCGCGCGCCTCAAGCAGCACCTGATCAAGGTCGGACACTGGTCCGAAGAGGAACACGCCGCCGTCAGCGCCGAGCTGGAAGCCGAAGTGATCGCCGCGCAGAAAGAAGCCGAACAGTACGGCACCCTCGCCGGCGGCCAGATTCCAAGCGCAGCGACCATGTTCGAAGACGTCTACAAAGAGATGCCGGAGCACTTGAAGCGCCAGCGTCAGGAACTGGGGATCTGACATGAACGATCACAACAACAATATTCAGTTGGACACCGCCATGACCACGACCACCATGACCATGATCCAGGCCCTGCGCTCGGCCATGGATGTGATGCTTGAGCGTGACGACAACGTCGTGGTGTTCGGTCAGGACGTCGGCTACTTCGGCGGCGTGTTCCGTTGCACCGAAGGCCTGCAGACCAAGTACGGCACCTCGCGGGTGTTCGATGCGCCGATCTCCGAAAGCGGCATCGTCGGCACTGCCGTGGGCATGGGCGCCTATGGCCTGCGGCCGGTGGTGGAGATCCAGTTCGCCGACTACGTCTACCCGGCCTACGACCAGATCATTTCCGAAGCCGCCCGCCTGCGTTATCGCTCGGCCGGCGAATTCACCGCGCCGCTGACCCTGCGCATGCCCTGTGGCGGCGGCATCTACGGTGGCCAGACCCACAGCCAGAGCATCGAGGCGCTGTTCACTCAAGTGTGCGGCCTGCGCACCGTCATGCCGTCCAACCCCTACGATGCCAAGGGACTGTTGATCGCCTCCATCGAAAACGATGACCCGGTGATCTTCCTGGAGCCCAAGCGCCTGTACAACGGCCCGTTCGACGGCCACCACGACCGTCCGGTGACCCCTTGGTCGAAACACCCCGCCGCTCAGGTTCCGGACGGCTACTACACCGTGCCGCTGGACGTTGCCGCCATTGCCCGTCCGGGCAAGGATGTCACCGTACTGACCTACGGCACTACTGTGTACGTGTCGCTGGTCGCCGCCGAAGAAAGCGGCGTGGATGCCGAAGTCATCGACCTGCGCAGCCTGTGGCCGCTGGACCTGGAAACCATCGTCAAGTCGGTGAAGAAAACCGGGCGCTGTGTGGTGGTCCATGAAGCCACCCGCACCTGCGGTTTCGGTGCCGAGCTGGTGGCGCTGGTGCAAGAGCACTGCTTCCACCACCTGGAAGCGCCGATCGAACGCGTCACCGGTTGGGACACCCCCTACCCGCACGCGCAGGAGTGGGCGTATTTCCCTGGTCCGTCCCGAGTGGGCGCGGCGTTGAAACGGGTCATGGAGGTCTGAATGGGCACGCACGTTATTAAAATGCCGGACATTGGCGAAGGCATTGCAGAAGTTGAACTGTCGGTGTGGCACGTCAAGGTCGGCGACATGGTCGTCGAGGATCAGGTGTTGGCCGATGTCATGACCGACAAGGCGATGGTCGATATCCCGTCGCCGGTGCATGGCAAAGTCATCGCCCTTGGCGGCCAGCCAGGCGAAGTCATGGCGGTCGGCAGTGTGCTGATCAGCATTGAAGTCGAAGGCGCGGGCAACGTTAAAGAGTCGACTCAGCCAGCGGCCGCTGTAAAAGAAGCACCGGTTGCAGCCCCGAAAGTTGAAGCCGTGGTCGAAAGCAAACCGGTCGCTGCCGCCGCGCCGCGCCCGGCCGTGTGCCAGGGCCCGCTGGTGGCCCGTGAGGCGAATGAGCGTCCGTTGGCGTCCCCGGCCGTGCGCAAGCATGCGCTGGACCTGGGTATTGCGTTGCGTCTGGTACGCGGCACCGGCCCGGCCGGTCGGGTGCTGCACGATGACCTCGAGGCCTACCTGGCCCAGGGCCAGTCGAATGCCTCGAGCGTCAGCAGCGCCTACGCCCAGCGCAACGATGAAGCGCAGATCCCGGTGATCGGCATGCGCCGCAAGATCGCCCAGCGCATGCAGGACGCCACGCAACGCGCCGCGCATTTCAGCTACGTCGAAGAAATCGACGTCACTGCTGTTGAAGAGCTGCGCGCGCACCTCAACGAAAAACACGGCGCGACCCGTGGCAAGCTGACCTTGCTACCGTTCCTGGTCCGCGCCCTGGTCGTTGCCCTGCGCGACTTCCCGCAGATCAACGCCCGTTACGACGACGAAGCCCAGGTCATCACCCGCCTCGGCGCGGTGCACGTGGGTATCGCCACCCAGGCCGACATCGGCTTGATGGTGCCGGTGGTGCGCCACGCCGAAGCCCGCAGCCTATGGGACAGCGCGGCGGAAATCGCCCGACTCGCCACGGCCGCACGCAATGGCAAGGCCAGCCGCGATGAACTGTCCGGCTCGAGCATCACCCTGACCAGCCTCGGCGCCCTCGGCGGCATCGTCAGCACCCCGGTGCTGAACCTGCCTGAAGTGGCCATCGTCGGCGTCAACAAGATCGTCGAACGACCGATGGTGATCAAAGGCCAGATCGTGATCCGCAAGATGATGAACCTCTCCAGCTCCTTTGATCACCGCGTGGTCGACGGCATGGACGCGGCGCAATTCATCCAGGCCGTGCGCGGCCTGCTCGAACAACCCGCCACCCTGTTCGTGGACTGATTATTAGAGAGGCATGCATGCAAACTCTGCACACCACGCTGCTGATCATTGGCGGCGGCCCCGGCGGTTATGTAACGGCGATCCGTGCTGGCCAGTTGGGCATTTCGACCATTCTGGTAGAAGGCCAGTCCCTGGGCGGCACCTGCCTGAACATCGGCTGCATTCCGTCCAAGGCGCTGATCCACGTCGCCGAACAGTTTCACCAGACGCAACAGCACAGCCAGCATTCGGCCCTGGGCATCAGCGTGTCGGCGCCGACCCTGGACATCGGCAAGAGCGTCGAGTGGAAAGACGGCATCGTTGATCGCCTGACCACCGGGGTCGCCGCGCTGTTGAAAAAGAACAAGGTCCAGGTCATTCAAGGCTGGGCCAAGGTCATCGACGGCAAGACCGTTGAAGTAGGCGACACGCGAATTCAATGCGAGCATCTGGTGCTGGCGACCGGTTCCAAAAGCGTGAACCTGCCGATGCTGCCGATTGGCGGGCCGATCATTTCGTCCACCGAAGCCCTGGCGCCGAAATCAGTCCCGAAACGGCTGATCGTGGTGGGGGGCGGTTACATCGGTCTGGAGCTGGGCATCGCCTATCGCAAGCTCGGTGCCGAGGTCAGCGTGGTCGAGGCGCAGGAGCGGATTCTGCCGGCCTACGACGCCGAACTGACCCAGCCTGTGCATGACGAACTGAAAAAGCTCGGCGTGACACTTTACTTGAAGCACAGCGTTCAAGGCTTTGATTTCAAATCAAATACCCTGCAAGTGCTTGCCCCCAACGGCGACACCCTGAACCTGGAAACCGATCAGGTGCTGGTGGCCGTCGGTCGCAAGCCGAACACCCAGGGCTGGAACCTTGAGGCGCTGGGCCTGGCGATGAACGGCGCGTCGATCAAGATCGACCATCGTTGCCAGACCAGCATGCACAACGTCTACGCCATCGGCGACCTCAGCGGCGAACCGATGCTCGCTCACCGGGCCATGGCCCAGGGCGAGATGGTCGCCGAGCTGATCAGCGGCAAGTCCCGCGAGTTCAACCCGACCGCCATCGCCGCCGTGTGCTTCACCGACCCGGAACTGGTGGTGGTCGGCCAGACACCGGACGAGGCCAGGGCTGCCGGGCTGGATTGCATCGTTTCCAGCTTCCCGTTCGCCGCCAATGGCCGGGCGATGACCCTGGAATCGAAAAGCGGCTTCGTGCGCGTGGTCGCCCGTCGCGACAATCATGTGATCGTGGGCTGGCAAGCGGTAGGCGTCGGGGTGTCCGAATTGTCCACGGCATTCGCGCAAAGCCTGGAAATGGGCGCGCAGCTGGAAGACATCGGTGGCACCATTCATGCGCATCCGACGCTCGGCGAGGCGGTGCAGGAAGCGGCGTTGCGGGCCCTTGGCCACGCGTTGCACCTGTGAGTCAGGGAAATCGAGGGTGGCAGTCCAGGCCCCATCGCGAGCAAGCTCGCTCCCACAGGGTTATGTGAACGCCACAAATCCAATGTGGGAGCGAGCTTGCTCGCGATTTCTCAAGGACAACACGATTTCTAGCCTTGAGCCGATAGTCTGGGCTGCGATTTAGCCCAAGAATGAAGTATTGTTGTGCCCATCCGGAAAAATGTCAGAAGCCTTGAACCGTTTCGGCGATTGTTAAGTGATAGAGGGTGTCATGGGTAACGAAAGCATCAATTGGGACAAGCTGGGTTTTGACTACATCAAGACCGATAAGCGCTATCTGTCGCACTGGCGTAATGGCGAGTGGGACAAAGGCACCCTGACCGAAGACAACGTGCTGCACATCAGCGAAGGCTCCACTGCCCTTCACTATGGCCAGCAATGCTTCGAAGGCCTGAAGGCCTATCGTTGCAAAGACGGCTCGATCAACCTGTTCCGCCCGGACCAGAACGCCGCGCGCATGCAACGCAGCTGCGCCCGCCTGCTGATGCCGCATGTGTCCACCGAGCAGTTCATCGAAGCGTGCAAGGAAGTGGTCCGCGCCAACGAGCGTTTCATTCCGCCTTACGGCACCGGCGGCGCGCTGTACCTGCGTCCGTTCGTGATCGGCGTTGGCGACAACATCGGCGTGCGTACCGCACCCGAGTTCATCTTCTCGATCTTCTGCATTCCGGTAGGCGCCTACTTCAAGGGTGGCCTGACCCCGCATAACTTCCTGATCTCCAGCTACGACCGCGCCGCCCCGCAAGGTACCGGCGCAGCCAAGGTCGGTGGCAACTACGCGGCCAGCCTGATGCCAGGCTCCCAGGCCAAGAAAGCGCACTTTGCCGACGCGATCTACCTGGACCCAATGACCCACAAAAAGATCGAGGAAGTCGGTTCGGCCAACTTCTTCGGGATCACCCACGACAACAAGTTCGTGACCCCGAACTCGCCATCCGTGCTGCCGGGCATCACCCGTCTGTCGCTGATCGAACTGGCGAAAACCCGCCTGGGCCTGGAAGTGGTCGAAGGCGACGTGTTCATCGACAAGCTGTCGGACTTCAAGGAAGCCGGTGCTTGCGGCACTGCCGCCGTGATCACGCCGATCGGCGGCATCAGCTACAACGACCACCTGCACGTGTTCCACAGTGAAACCGAAGTCGGCCCGATCACCCAGAAGCTCTACAAAGAGCTGACCGGCGTGCAAACCGGCGACGTCGAAGCGCCAGCAGGCTGGATCGTCAAGGTTTGACCTGACGCCTGATGCACAAAAGCCCCCCATCGGTCTGCCGATGGGGGGCTTTGTTTTAAGTGCGTTTTGCGTCTTTCGTAGGGTGACTTCTGTGGGAGCCAGCCTGCTGGCGATGGCTGTCAACGATAACGCGTGAAACCTGGTTAAACGTTGCGCAGTTCGACCGTCAGGTGTGACAGTTCATGGACCGGCGCCAGGCGTTCGCGGATGGTATCGGCGCTGATGTTCGCCGCCGCCACGACACTGACGATGGCCGCCCGTGCCTGCGGGCCGACCTGCCACACATGCAGATCGCTGATCCGCACATCGTCGGACGATTCGAGCAGCTCGCGAATTTCCTCTGCCACGTGTTCGTCCGTGGTGTCCAGCAGCACAGCGGCGCTATCGCGCATCAATCCCACGGCCCATTTTGCGATCACGATGGCGCCGACGATCCCCATCGCCGGGTCCAGCCAGACCCATCCCAGATAGCGCCCGGACAGCAATGCGGCAATCGCCAGGATCGAGGTCAGGGCGTCGGCCAGTACATGCAGGTAAGCCGAGCGCAGGTTGTTGTCGTGATGGTGATGATGGTCATGGCCGTGATCGTGGTGACCGTGATGGCTGTGATCGCCCGCCAGCAGGAAGGCGCTGAGAATGTTCACCGCCAGCCCTATCACGGCAATCACTGTTGCCTCGGTGAAGGCCACGGTCGTCGGCTGGAACAGGCGCAGGATGGATTCGCCAGCGATGCCGATCGATACCAGCCCCAGCACCATGGCCGAGGCAAACCCGGCCAGATCCCCCACCTTGCCGGTGCCGAAGCTGTAACGCGCATTGTTGGCGTTGCGGCGGGCAAAACCGTAAGCCGCCGCGGCGATGCCCAAGGCTCCGGCATGGGTTGCCATGTGAAAGCCATCGGCCAGCAACGCCATCGAACCGGTCATGTACCCAGCGGCAATTTCGCCGATCATCATCACAAACGTCAGTGCCACCACCCATAAGGTGCGGCGGGCGTTTTCGTCGTGGGAGGCGCCCAAAAACACATGGTCATGGGAAAAACGTGAGGCCTGCGGTGTCAGTGTCATGGTTCCAGACCTCTATTTCGAGTAACGGCGGATGGCTTGCAACAAGTCTTCCAGGCCTTCGGCGCGAGCTTCGTCGCTGAGCCCCGGGTGCGCGACATGCTCACGGGCATGAGCATCGATGAACTGTTCCAGCAACCCATTGACCGCCCCGCGGATGGCCGCGACCAAATGTAAGGTCTTGGCGCAATCGGCATCCGATTCCAGCGCGCGCTCCACTGCCTGAACCTGACCGGCAATACGTCGGACCCGTTTGAGCAAGTCGTCTTTGTGTTCGTGAATGTGTGACATACCTATACCCCCTACCCCTATATGGCGCGCATAGTCACCGATAGGCCGAGGGTTGGCAAGGCGTTGACTGGATTTATTCAGAGGGGGGCATTGGTGCTGTGACGAGCCGGCGGGTGCCACCGGCTGCATCGGTCAATCATCACGGGTCAGCACTTCCAGCAATTCAATCTCGAAAATCAGGTTCGAGTTCGGCGGGATCTTACCCATGGTGCGTTCGCCATAGGCCAGGTGCGCCGGCACCGAAAGTTTGCGCTTGCCGCCGACCTGCATGCCCATCAGGCCCTGATCCCAGCCCTTGATCACGCGACCGGTGCCGATCACGCACTGGAAAGGCTTGCCACGGCTGTAGGAGGAATCGAATTCCGTACCGTCTTCCAGCCAGCCGCGGTACTGGGTGGTGATCAGTGCGCCTTTGACGGCTGCTTTGCCGTCGCCCGGTTGGAGGTCAATCACCTGAAGCTCGTCATTCATTGAATTCACTCGTATGCTTTCTCGCCCGAAAAGGGCCTGACCGGCGCCGTTTTCCCAGATCTGCACTCGATTGGCAACCCTTCCTGCCGTCAGGCGCGGCGTCGAAAGCTGTTTGCCGAAGTGTCCTGAACTAAGATAACCCAACCTCCCCGGACGGTTCACATCGCCATGGTGGCCACCCCAGAATGATTTTGCTCTCGACCCACACTGCCCTTGGCTTGGTAATACTCGCGCTGATCACCGTGCTGCTCTGGCGCGAGCGCACGTTCCGCAAGCAACTGACCGAATGCCGCACACTGATCGACAACCTCTGCAAAGGACAAAACATCCACCAGAATGGCGACGCGGAGCGTTTCAAACGCAGCCAGTACTTTGCCCGCATCGGCACCTGGGACTGGGAGGTCGATACCGACAGGCTCTACTGGTCGGACGCGATCTACGGCATGTTCGGGTTCAAAATCGGCGAAGTGATCCCTTCGTACGCCTTGTTTTGCGCCTGCGTGCACCCGGATGACCGGTCCAGGGTCCGGGCCGGCGAGTTGCGTTGCCTGGAAACCGGTGAGAATCACGACGAGGAATATCGAGTGGTCTGGCCCGACGGCACCATTCGCTGGTTGCGCGAGACCGGCAACGTGGTGAAGAACGAGCACGACGAAACGATCAAGATGATGGGCGTGGTGCGCGACATCACCGAAGAAAAGGCTTCCGCCAGTTACCTGCGCCACCTGGCGCACTTTGACCCACTGACGGGATTGCCCAACCGGCTGGTGCTCGAAGAACGCCTGGCCGAAGCGCTGGAGCAGGCGCGCGTCAACGATACGCGGGTGGCGCTGGTGTTCGTCGACCTCAATGGCTTCAAGGCCATCAACGACCACTATGGACACGCCGCCGGCGACCGCGTACTGATGACCACCGCGACCCGCCTCCAGAAGATCCTGCGTGCGACCGACACCGTTGCCCGCATCGGCGGCGATGAATTCGTGATCATTCTTCAGGGATTGCCTCAGGGCCGCAGCCTGCAAGACGAAGCCCGCAGCATCTGTCAGAAAATCTTCGTCGAACTCTCCCCGCCCGTCACCATCGGCAACGACCAGCGCCACATCGGCACCAGCCTGGGCGTGGCCGTGTTCCCCGACCATGCGCCGAGCATGGACCGGCTGATCCACATTGCCGACCTGGCGATGTATGCGGCCAAGCGCAGCGGCAATAATCAGTACCGATTGGGCGATCAGGCGTTGAGCCACAGCCGGGTGGAATGAGTGCCTGGAAGCATTGATCCGTCCCGCGCATCAATGCATGCCAAAAACGCACTTATCATATCAATCACCCTGTTCCACTATCCGCCCCAATAAGAACCGTGCACCGCCTTCAGGCAATGCACGTCATAAAAGCGGTGGAGTACTTATCGATGACAGCCTCAATCCCGCGCGGACGCTTCCGCGCCAGTGCCATTTTCCGGGTCACCTCGGGCAACTTCCTCGAACAGTTCGATTTTTTCCTTTTCGGTTTCTATGCCACGCAGATCGCTGCCGTGTTTTTCCCGGCCAGCAGCGAGTTTGCTTCCTTGATGATGACCTTTGCCGTGTTCGGCGCGGGCTTTTTGATGCGTCCGCTGGGTGCGGTGCTGCTGGGTGCGTACATTGATGATGTGGGTCGGCGCAAAGGGCTGATCGTCACCTTGTCGATCATGGCCAGCGGCACGATCTTGATTGTGCTGGTGCCCGGCTATGAAACCATCGGTTTGTTCGCGCCCGCCCTCGTCCTGATCGGGCGGTTGCTGCAAGGGTTTTCGGCCGGCGCGGAACTGGGCGGTGTCTCGGTGTATCTCTCGGAAATCGCCACGCCCGGCAACAAGGGTTTTTTCACCAGTTGGCAGTCAGCCAGTCAGCAAGTGGCAATCGTGGTCGCCGCTGCGTTGGGCTACGGCTTGAACCAATGGATGGCGCCCACGATGGTCGCCGACTGGGGCTGGCGGATTCCGTTTTTTGTCGGCTGCATGATCGTGCCGTTCATATTCATTCTGCGCCGTAACCTGGAAGAAACCGAAGAGTTCGCCGCCCGTAAACATCGCCCGGGCATGGGCGAAGTCTTCCGTACGCTGGCACAGAACTGGGTGATCGTATTCGCCGGCATGATGATGGTCGCCTTGACCACCACCGCGTTCTACCTGATCACCGTGTACGCGCCGACCTTTGGCAAAACCGTTCTGCACCTGAGTACATCCGATGCGCTGCTGGTGACGTTACTGGTCGGCGTGTCGAACTTCTTCTGGCTGCCGATTGGCGGCGCGCTGTCCGACCGTATTGGCCGACGCCCGGTGCTGATCGCCATGGCCCTGTTGGCACTGGCCACCACCTATCCGGCGCTGACGTACCTGGTACAGGCGCCAAGTTTCCTCAACATGTTGCTGGTACTGCTGTGGTTGTCGTTCATTTATGGCTTGTACAACGGCGCAATGATTGCGGCGCTGACGGAAATCATGCCGGTGCACGTGCGGGTCGCGGGGTTCTCCCTGGCGTATAGCCTGGCCACCGCCGTGTTTGGCGGGTTCACCCCGGCGATCTCGACCCTGCTGATTCAGTACACCGGCGACAAGGCGGCGCCCGGCTACTGGATGAGTTTCGCCGCGCTCTGTGCGTTGTGTGCGACGTTGTATCTGTATCGCCGCGCCAGCGGTCGCCTGCAACCCGCCCTTTCCTGAGCCTTTTCGAGAACACACCCGATGAAGAAGCTATTCAACGTTGCGGCCCTGAGCCTGCTGCTCAGCCTGGGGCTGAGTACCGTGGCCCAGGCTGAAGAGATCCGCGTGATGACCTCCGGCGGTTTCACCGCTGCCTACAAGATCCTCGGCCCGAAATTCGCCGCGGCCACCGGCAACACCCTCCATACCGAGCTTGGCCCATCGATGGGCAAAGCCCCGGAAGCGATCCCCAATCGCCTGGCTCGCGGTGAACAGGCCGATGTCGTGATCATGGTCGGCTACGCGCTCGACGATCTGATCAAGCAAGGCAAGGTCGACCCGGCTTCACGGGTCGAACTGGCCGACTCGCGAATCGGCCTGGTGGTGCGCGAAGGGGCACCAAAGCCGGACATCAGTTCCATCGACGGTCTGAAAGAAACCTTGCTCGACGCCAAATCGGTGGCCTATTCCGACAGCGCCAGCGGCGTCTACATTGAACAGCAGCTGTTCAAGCGCCTGGGCATTGAAGACCAGCTCAAGCCCAAGTCGACCATGGTCGCGAAAATACCCGTGGCCTCGGTGGTCGCCACCGGGGACTATCAACTGGGCTTTCAGCAGGTGAGCGAATTGTTGCCGGTGCCTGGGGTGAGCTTTGTCGCGAAGATTCCGGAGTCGGTGCAATCGGTGACCCGTTTCGCTGCCGGCATTGCGCAGGGGGCGCAACACCCGGCCGAAGCCAAGGCACTGCTGGCCTATCTGGCATCAGCCCAGGCACAGCCGGATGTGAAAGCCACCGGACTGGATTCGGTCAGCCACTGACAGACGGCAGCTGGACTTTCATTTCCACCACCAGGCGTTCCAGTTCCAGTGCGGCCGGGGTCAGGGTTCGACCCCGGCGCTTGATCAAACCGACGCTGCGCATCACCTGTGGATCGGTCAGCGGCACCTGCGTCAGAATCGGGTGATCCGCTGCCGGCATTGCCATCAGCGGCACCGCCGCCACGCCGAGCCCCGCCTCCACCAGGCCGATCATGGTCGTCACATGCCGGGTTTCGCAGATGCTCGGCCGCTGCGGCACCACCCGGGTCAATGCCTGATCCAGTAAAAAACGGTTACCCGAGGTTTTATCCAGCGAGATGTAATCCTGCTGATAGAACTCATTCCACGTCACGCTGCTGCGTCCGGCCAATGGATGGTCGCGGCGACAAGCCACCACATAACTTTCCTGCACCAGTGGCTCGAAATCCACTTCGGCCTCCAGCGTGCCCATGAAGCTCAGGCCGAAATCCGCTTCGCCGTTGACGACCGCACTCAGCACTTCATGGGCGCTGGAATCCAGCACTTTGACTTTGATCCGCGGAAACTGCCGATGGTAATGAGCGACGACCCGCGGCATGAAGTAGTACGCCGCCGACGGCACGCACGCGACGGTGACATGGCCCAGGCGCGTCGAGGCGACTTCGCTGATACCCAGCAACGCGACGTCCAGATCGTCCAGCAGGCGCTCCACGCTCGGCATGAACCCGCGTCCGGCCTGGGTCAGGCTGACCTTGCGAGTGGTGCGTTCGAACAGCCTTACGCCCAGCGCATCCTCAAGTTTTTCAATGCGCCGACTGAGCGCGGGCTGGGAAATGCGCACCGTGTCGGCCGCCTTGCGAAAGCTGCCCTGCTCAACCACGGCACGAAAGGCTTGCAGGTCGTTGAGGTCGAAATTGATGGCCATGGTCCGCACTCGCAGAAGAATCAGATTGATTCACTTATTCTATGAATGTAACCAATTAATGCAAAATGTAACAACTGAGTTCCAACCCGTGGCTGACTCAGCCAGGCCCAGCCTTTATCCTTACCCCCCCACCGTACCGAGAATGGAGTTTTCTCATGCCCCATGAAGGCAATCTGCTGCAAGCCGCTGTCGTGTTTCTGCTCGCGGCGGTGCTCACCGTGCCGCTGGCCAAGCGGCTGCAACTGGGGGCGGTGCTGGGTTATCTGTTTGCCGGGGTGATCATCGGGCCTTCGGTGCTGGGGCTGATCGGCAATCCGCAGAGTGTCAGTCATATCTCGGAACTCGGCGTCGTGTTGCTGCTGTTCATCATCGGCCTGGAATTGTCGCCACGACGCTTGTGGGTGATGCGCAAGTCGGTGTTTGGCGTCGGGCTGGCGCAGGTCCTGTTGACCGGCTCGGTGATCGGTGTGGTGGCGCTGCTGGTGTTCGGTCAGCCGCTGAACAGCGCGATCGTACTGGGCCTGGGCCTGGCGCTGTCCTCCACGGCGTTTGGCTTGCAGAGCCTGGCCGAACGCAAGGAACTGACCAGCCCCCACGGACGCCTGGCGTTTGCCATTCTGCTGTTCCAGGACATCGCCGCGATCCCGCTGATCGCCATGGTGCCGTTGCTGGCCGGTGTCGATCACAACACCAGTGCCGCCGACGATGTGAATCACGGCTTGCGGGTGCTGGGCAGCATAGCCGTCGTCGTGATCGGCGGACGCTACCTGTTGCGTCCGGTGTTCCGGGTGGTGGCCAAAACCCGCTTGCCCGAGGTGTCCACGGCCACGGCGCTGCTGGTGGTCATCGGTACGGCATGGTTGATGGATCTGGTCGGTGTGTCGATGGCCCTTGGCGCCTTCCTTGCCGGCCTGCTGCTGGCGGACTCCGAGTACCGCCATGAACTGGAAGCGCAGATAGAACCGTTCAAGGGCCTGCTGCTGGGGCTGTTTTTCATCAGTGTCGGCATGGGCGCGAACCTGAGCCTGCTGCTGAGTGCGCCCGCCCTGGTGCTGGGCCTGACCCTGTTGCTCATCGCCTGCAAGCTGCCCTTGCTGTTTGTCGTCGGTCGACTGGCCGGAGGCCTGGACAAGGTCAACGCCGTTCGCCTCGGCATCGTCCTGGCGGCGGGCGGTGAGTTTGCCTTTGTGGTGTTCAAGATCGGTCGCGATCAGGGGCTGTTCGAACCGCATCTGTACGACTTGCTGGTGTTGACCATCACCCTGTCCATGGCGCTGACGCCGTTGTTGCTGCTGGTGTGCGACCGTCTGTTCAGGCCCAAGGTGCAACCGGTGGAGGTGCCTGAGCAATTTCGCGAGATCGACACTGAAGCGCCCCGGGTGGTGATCGCCGGCATGGGCCGCATGGGGCAGATCGTCGCGCGTATCCTGCGGGCCCAGAACATTAAGTTCGTCGCCCTCGATACCTCGGTGGAAACCATCGAGCTGTCCCGCAGCTTCGGCGGCGTGCCGGTGTTCTACGGCGACCCGATGCGCCCGGAAATCCTCAAGGCCGCGAAAGTCGGCGAAGCGGAGTTTTTCGTGATTGCCACCGACGACCCGGACACCAACATCAAGACCGCCGAGCTGGTGCGCAAGCTCTACCCGGAGATGAAAATCATCGCCCGCGCACGCAACCGTCAGCATGTTCATCGCTTGATGGACGTGGACGCCGTGGCGGTGCGCGAGACCTTTTATTCCAGCCTGGAAATGAGCCGTCAGACCTTGATCGGCCTGGGATTGACCCATGCCCAGGCGGATGCGCGGATCAAGCGCTTCAAACATCACGATGAGCAGGTGCTTGAAGCCCAGCATGCGGTGTACGACGATGCGGTGAAAGTCATGCAGACGGCGCAGGAAGCACGGGCGGAACTGGCGCGTCTGTTTGAGTCGGATCAGCTGGAAGAGCAAGCGGCGAGGGAATGATGCGTTGGCACGGGCCTCATCGCGAGCAAGCCCGCGATGAACATTCACGCGTTGTATCGGATGCATAACGACTGCAAAGGAATCCACAATGGCTGCTGACTCATCCTCCCCCGCCCTCAAGGAAATCTTCAACACCGAACGCCTCCAGCACATTGCCACCGAGATGACCGCGGTCCATCCCGGGTTCGACGCCAAGGCGTTCCTGAAACTGGCCAGAACCGGTCTGGCGGAGCTGTCGGTGATGCAACGCATGGCCCGCGTCAGCGAATGCCTGCACGCGGTGCTGTCGCTGGACTTCGAGGCCTCCCTGCCGGTGTTGCGCGCCCTCGCACCGCGCCTGAACAGTGGCTTTGTCAGCATGTGCCTGCCGCACTACGTCGCGACTTATGGCGCCGAGCGATTCGAACTGTCGATGGACGCGCTCAAGTACTTCACCGCCTTCGGCTCTTCGGAATTCGCCATCCGTCACTTCCTGCGTCGTGATCTGGAGCGTTCCCTCAAGCGGATGCATGAATGGTCGCTGGACGACAACGAACACGTCCGGCGCCTGGCCAGTGAGGGCTGCCGGCCACGGTTGCCGTGGTCGTTTCGCCTGGAGGCGATCCAGGCCGAGCCACGCCTGGCCGCCGCCATACTCGACAACCTCAAGGCCGACCCCAGCCTGTATGTCCGCAAGTCCGTGGCCAATCACCTCAACGACATCACCAAGGACCATCCCGCGTGGGTACTGGACCTGATCGAAAGCTGGTCACTGGATAACAAACACACGGCCTGGATCGCCAGGCACGCGCTGCGCAGCCTGATCAAACAGGGCGATCAAAGGGCACTGGCCATCATCGGCGCCAGCGGCAAGCCTGAAGTCGAGATCATCGACCTGCAGGTCAATCCGCCGTTGATTGACCTGGGGGAAATAATCACCCTGTCCTTTGCCGTCAAATCCACGGCAGAGGTCAGCCAGCGCCTGGTGATCGACTACGCCGTCGACTATGTCAAGGCCAACGGCAGCACGTCGGCGAAGGTGTTCAAGCTCAAGGCCCTGACATTGCCTGGCAACGCCACCGAATCCATCGCCCGCCGCCAGCACATCAAGGAACTGACGACCCGTCGCCACTATGCGGGCCGGCATGCGGTGCATGTGTTGATCAATGGCGAACGGGTGGCGAGTTCAGCCTTCGAGATCAGGGTTGACGCTGGTTGAGCGAATCCCGTGAGCGGCCTGGCAGCATGCGCGTCAGGGTGTTGTCCTGGACCCAATAGTGATGGAACAAGCCTGCCGCCGCATGCAGGCCGATCAGCCAGTAGCCGGCATTTCCGAGCAGCTCGTGCCAGTGCTTGAACTGTTTGGCCAGGTCGGGATCGACAGACACCAGTGCCGGCAGGGCAAATTCAAAATAGGGCATCGGTTTGTCGCCTGCTGACAGCATCAGCCAGGCCAGTAAAGGCGTGGCAATCATCAGCACATACAGCGCCAGATGCATCAGGTGCGAAACACCGGTCTGCCAGGTGGGCGGCGCCGGCGTGATGGGTGGGCGCGGGGTCAGCCGTCCGAGCAGACGGATCCAGACCAGGGCAAAAATACTCAAGCCGAACACACCGTGCAGCCCGAGAAAAAAACTCCTCCCCGTACTGCCACGGGGCAGCAACCCCTTGATTTCGATGCAGGCGTATACGCCGACAAACAGCGCCAGCATCAGCCAGTGCAGGGTGATAGACAGTTTTCCGTAACGTTGTGCCGTTGAATCGCGGGTCATGGTGGGCCTCGTGAGTGTCAGTCCAGGCTGGCGACTCATTCGCACAACCTGATCGAGCGCCACCCTGCCAGCGCAATCTTAAGCGAACCTGAAGACGACGTGATTTAACTTTTTTCTCACCTTCAGACTCCGTTAAGAAATGCTTCCGATACTCCTCCCAATCTTCCCCGGGAGGCGTCTTTCAATGCCCCATTCCTACTGGAACATCCCTTTGCCTCTGCAGTTCGGCCAAGCGGAAACACCGCAGATGAGCCTGGCCAGAGCGTTGCCGGATGACCCCCAGCGCAAATCGTTCGAAACCTATATCCAGCAACGTTTCCGCAAGGCCCACGGCGCCGACATCCGCCATTTCATGCCGGAGCTGTTCGGCATGAGCAATGACGCGGGTGAGCTCTGCGCAGTGGCCGGTGTGCGCCTGGCCAATGAAGGAGAGCTGTTTCTGGAGCGTTACCTGGACGAACCGATCGACCCGCTGATCAGCGCCGCGGCTGATCGCCCGGTGGAACGGGCCGGTATCGTCGAAGTGGGCAATCTGGCGGCCAGTGACACCGGCAGCGCACGAATGAGCATCATCGCCATCACCTACCTGCTGGCCATGGGTGGCCTGGAATGGGTGGCGTTTACCGGCAACATCGGCCTGGTCAACAGCTTCCACCGGCTCGGGCTGAAGCCAGTGACCCTGTGCGCCGCCGACCCGGCGCGACTGGGCGAGGACCGGCACAGTTGGGGCAGCTATTACGAGAGCAAGCCTTGGGTGCACGTCGGCAATATCCGCGCCGGATTCATTCATTTGCGCAATATCGGACTGTTCGGCCGCCTGGGCTTGCCGACATCCATGGAGGGGTTCAACCATGTCGCCTGAAATGCAACGATTCGACGGGATCCTGCGCCGTCACGCCGAAGAAAAAACCCTTGGCATCGCCTTGTGGGGCGATCAGTCGAAGCTGGACTACGCCACCCTCTACACCGAGGTGACGAGCCACCGACAGCGCCTGCGCGATGAGAACGTCAAGGTGGTCGCCTTGGCGCTGGACAATGGCGTCGAAGCGATGCTCTGGGACCTGGCCGCACTGTTTGAAGGCCTGACGTGCCTGACGTTGCCACCGTTCTTCAGCCCCGCCCAACGCAACCATTGTCTGGAGCAGAGCCAGGCCGAACTTGTGATCGCCGGGCCAGAGCTGGACAGCGACCTGCGAGCGAGCGGATATGAGCGCACCGGCGAGTTCTGGCGCCGCACCTTCAAGGGGCCCGACCGGATGCCCGAAGGCACCGCCAAGCTGACCTTCACGTCCGGCACCACCGGCACACCGAAAGGCGTCTGCCTGAGTGCCGAGAGCATTCTGCAGGTGGCCCGCGAACTGGAACTGGCCAGCCGGCCCAGCCAGCCGCAGCACCACCTGGCCCTGCTGCCGCTGGCCATCCTACTGGAAAATATCGGTTGTTATGCGGCGCTGTACGCGGGGGCGACCTTGAGCCTGCCCAGCCAGAAAACCCTGGGCATTCAGGGCGCCAGCGGCGTGGATGTACCGCGCTTGCTGGGGTGCCTGGCCGCCCGTGCACCGCAGAGTCTGATTCTGGTGCCGCAATTGCTGTTGATGCTGGTCAGCGCCGCCGAGCAGAAAGGCTTCGACCCACAACACCTGCGTTTTGCCGCGGTGGGTGGTGCGCGGGTCGCCACAGAGTTACTGCAGCGGGCGCAACGCGTGGGCATACCGGTCTACGAAGGCTACGGTCTGTCGGAGTGCGCGTCAGTGGTCTGCCTCAATCGGCCACAGGCATGCCGTCCCGGAAGCGTCGGCCGGCCCCTGCCCCATGTGCAGATTCGCCT
Organism: Pseudomonas mohnii; assembly: GCF_900105115.1. Lineage (NCBI taxonomy): Bacteria > Pseudomonadati > Pseudomonadota > Gammaproteobacteria > Pseudomonadales > Pseudomonadaceae > Pseudomonas > Pseudomonas mohnii. Next base: position 5,960,692 of record NZ_FNRV01000001.1, on the reverse strand, counting down.
GGCCGACGACGGTGAAGTGCTGATCAAGGGGTCGACGCTGCTCGGCTACCTGGGGGACGCGCCGCACACCGATCAATGGTGGTCCAGTGGCGATCTCGGCGAATTCGACGCCGAGGGCTTCCTTTACCTCAAGGGGCGCAAGAAGCATCAGTTCGTCACCAGCTTCGGTCGTAACGTGAACCCCGAGTGGGTCGAGGCCGAATTGACCCAACGTCGTCATATCGCCCAAGCGTTCGTCTACGGCGAAGCCATGCCCCACAACCATGCGTTGCTCTGGCCCCATCGCCCCGACTGCCCGGACGAGCAACTGGCCGCCGCCGTGGCCGAGGCCAACGCGGACTTGCCCGACTACGCCCAGGTCCATCACTGGACCCGCCTGGATCAACCCTTCACCCCGGCCAATGGCCTGCTGACCGCCAATGGCCGCCCCCGCCGCGACGCCATTGTCGAGCGGTACCGGGCACAACTGACCGAATCTGCGTTTTCAGAGGACACCGCATCATGAGTTTTTTTGACGCACTGCAAGAAGCCACCCACCAGGAACGCCATGAACTGTTCAACCTACCGGTCATTCGCGATGCCCTGGAGGGCAAGGTCAGCCTGGAAAGCTACCGGGCGTTCCTGACGCAAGCCTACTACCACGTTCGCCACACGGTGCCACTGATGATGGCCTGTGGCGCGCGCCTGCCCTCACGCCTGGAATGGCTGCGGCAAGCGGTGTGCGAGTACATCGAGGACGAATACGGCCACGAACAGTGGATCCTCAACGACATCGAAGTCTGCGGTGGCGACAAATCCGCCGTCCGCGACGGGCGCCCTTCGCTCCCCATCGAATTGATGGTGAGCTTTCTCTACGACCTGATTGCCCGGGGCAACCCGGTGGGTCTGTTCGGCATGGTCAACGTGCTGGAAGGCACCAGCATCGCCCTGGCCACCCACGCCGCCGGCAGTATTCGCGAGCGCCTGGACTTGCCGGAAAACGCCTTCAGCTACCTCAGTTCCCACGGTTCACTGGATATCGAGCACATGCAGACCTACCGTCGCTTGATGAACACGCTGGACGACCCGGACGATCAGGCCGCTGTCATTCACGCCTCCAAAGTGGTGTACAAGCTCTACGCCGACATGTTCCGCGGTTTGCCACGTGACGAGGAGAACACCCATGCGCCTGTCTGAAGCTCGTGTGGTATTGACCGGTGCCAGCGGCGGCATAGGCCTGGCCATCGCCACGGCCTTGTGCGACAGCGGCGCCCGGGTATTGGCCGTGGCCCGGCATCGACAACCGTTGGAACCGTTGCTCGAGCGTTACCCCAATAACCTGTGCTGGATCGCGGCTGACCTGACGTCGCTCGCGGACCGCAACGAAGTTCTGGCCGAGGCCGAAAGCATCGGGGGCATCAACCTGTTGATCAATGCCGCCGGGGTCAATCATTTCGCCATGCTCGAACAACTGGATGACAGCGAGATCAACGCGATGCTCGCGCTGAATATCGGAGCACCGATCTGCCTGACGAAAACCCTCTTGCCACTGCTCAAGCAGGCAACCAGCGCCATGGTGGTCAACGTCGGGTCAACCTACGGTTCCATCGGCTATCCCGGCTATGCCAGCTATTGCGCCACCAAGTTTGCGTTGCGCGGGTTTTCCGAAGCCCTGCGCCGGGAGCTGGCGGACACCCGGGTCAGTGTGCTCTACGTCGCCCCCCGTGCCACCCGCACCAGCATGAACAGCCCGGCGGCGCAGGCGCTCAACGATGCCCTGAAGTCCAACGTCGACGACCCGCAAACCGTGGCCGCCGCCGTGATTCACGCCATTGCCGGTGACCGTCGCGATCTGTACCTGGGCTGGCCGGAACGTTTTTTCGTGCGCCTCAACAGCTTGCTGCCCAATCTGGTGGACCGAGGCCTGCGCAAGCAATTACCACTGATCCGTAGCTTGAGTCAGAAGTCCGACAAGGAGAATCTCAAACCATGAACAAAATCGCCGCTTACCTGCTGCTGGGCGCCTTGAGCCAAAGTGCCTGGGCACTGGATGCCGCCGACGAGCAACGCCTGCTGGGTATTCAGCAAAACTGGGCACACATTCAGTACGAACTGCCCGAGGGCCAGCGAACCGCGGCTTTCGAAAAGCTTGCCGCCCAGGCCTCGACCTTCACCCAGGAGCGCCAGAGCGTCGCGGAAGCCTGGATCTGGTCCGGGATTGTCACCAGCAGTTGGGCCGGCGCCCAGGGCGGGCTTGGCGCGCTGAGCAAGGTCAAGGAGGCCAAAGTCGACCTGGAAAAAGCCCTGGCCCTGGACCCCAAGGCGCTGCAAGGCTCGGCCTACACCAGCCTTGCCGCGCTGTATGATCGCGTACCCGGCTGGCCGATCGGCTTCGGCGACGCGGACAAAGCCGAGCAGTTGCTCAAAACAGCGTTGCAACTGAACCCCAATGGCATCGACAGCCTGTACTTCTGGGGCGATCACCTTTACCGTCAAAAGCGTTACACCGAAGCCAAGGCAGCCTTGCAAAAAGCCCTGCAAGCGGCGCCCAGACCGGGCCGCGAAACCGCTGATGCCGGTCGTCGCAAGGAAATCGAGGCATTGCTGGTGGACGTGAATAAAAAACTCGGCTGACAGGAGTCCGTGTGCGCTTACTACTGGTTGAAGATGACGTGGCTCTGGGCGAAGGCATCCATCAGGCCCTGAGCCGTGAGGGCTACACGGTCGATTGGTTGCAGGACGGCAACAGCGCCTTGCATGCGTTGCTCAGTGAATCCTTCGATCTGGCGGTCCTCGACCTTGGCCTGCCGCGCATGGACGGCCTCGACGTGCTGCGACGGCTGCGGGACAGCGGCTCCAACCTGCCGGTGCTGATCCTCACCGCCCGCGATGCCACCGAGGACCGCATCGCCGGGCTGGATGCCGGGGCCGACGATTACCTGATCAAACCCTTCGACCTGGCCGAGCTCAAGGCCCGCCTTCGGGCCTTGTTGCGGCGTAGCGCCGGCCGCGCGCAGATGCTGATCGAACACGCCGGCATCAGCCTGAACCCCGGCACCCAGCAAGTCAGCTATAACGGCGAGCCGGTAGCCCTGACGCCCAAGGAATATCAACTGCTGCACGAACTGCTCTCGCCACCCGGCCGGGTGATCACCCGCGATCATCTGATGCAATTGCTGTACGGCTGGAACGAAGAAGCCGAAAGCAACACCCTGGAAGTGCACATCCATCACCTGCGCAAGAAATTCTCCACCGATCTGATCCGCACCATTCGTGGGGTCGGTTATTTGGTGGAGGAGCGTCGATGACTTCGATCCGGCGTCGCACCCTGACGCTGATCATTGGCCTGATGCTCACCGGTCTCGCCGTGATCAGCGTGCTCAACCTGCATGACAGCAACCATGAAATCGCCGAGGTCTATGACGCTCAACTGGCCCAGAACGCCCGGATGCTGCAGGGCGTAATGCGCATGCCGCTGGCCAGCAAGCAACACGCCGAGCTGTATCAGGCGTTCAACCAGGCCCTGAGCGAAGCGGAGCCAAAGGTCGATGGCCATCCCTATGAAACCAAAATCGCCTTCCAGGTCTGGAACCGCAAGGGCGAGGTGTTGGTGCACACCGCCAGCGCCCCCTCATTCACCGCCCCGCCCGCCACGCCGGGCTTCAGCGACGTGGTGGACCTGAACAACCGCCACTGGCGCGCCTTCCTGCTCGAAGACAAACAGAATGAGCTGCGGATCTGGGTCGGTGAGCGCGACGACGTACGCGCGGATCTGGTGGATCGCATCGTGCGTCACACCCTGTGGCCGAACATATTGGGGAGCCTGGTGCTCGCTGCGATGGTCTGGATGGCCATTGGCTGGGGCCTCAAGCCCTTGGCCGACATGGCAGAGACCCTGCGGGCACGCCACAGTGGCTCGCTCGAGCCTTTGCACCTGACGCCCCTGCCGAGCGAACTCGAACCGATGCAGGCGGCACTCAACCGCATGCTGGCGCAGATTCAGGAAGTGCTCGGCCGAGAGCGGCGCTTCATTGCCGATGCCGCCCATGAAATGCGCACGCCCCTGGCGGTGTTGCGGGTGCACGCGCAGAACCTGATGGAGGCCGGCACCGAAGAACAGCGGCGCGAATCCCTGGCGTTCCTGATCGCCGGCGTCGATCGTACCAGCCGCCTGGTCAACCAGCTGTTGACCATGGCCCGCCTTGAGCCAAAAAACCAGAAGCCGGCACTGCACGCTATCGACCTGACCGAAACCGTCCGTGACAGCCTGGTCCAGCTCACCCCCTGGTTGCTGAGCAGACACCTGGAGCTGGCCTTCGACGCCAGTGACCGCCCCTGCCAGGTCTTCGCCGACGCTGCCGCCATCGACATCGCGCTGAACAACCTGATCACCAATGCCGCGAACTTCTCCCCCGAGCATGGCGTCATTACCGTGCAGTTGAGTCAGGCCGATGGTTTCTACGCGCTGAGTGTTCTGGATCAGGGACCGGGTATCGACGAAGCGGATCGCGCACGTGTGTTCGAACGCTTCTACAGTCGTGGTAACGCCCAAGGCGCGGGACTGGGGCTGACAATCGTCAACACCATTGCCCATCGACTGGGTGGACGCATCACCCTGGTCAACCGACCTGAAGGCGGGTTGCAGGCAACCCTGACGATTCCGGATGCCCGGCCGATCAGTACTGCCTAGCGCCCCCTTGGGAGCCGTCCCTAAAGGGGGTTGGGGCCGAGCAACAAGCCCTGTTCCCGTTCACACAATTGCACCACGTAGTCCCACAACACGCGCAGCCGCACGGATTTGTGCAGCTCGCGGCGGGTGCTGATCCAGTAGCTGCGCTGGATGCTCTCCTCCGGCAGCAACGGCACCAGTCCGGGATCGGCGCTGGCCATGTAACACGGCAGCACCGCGATCCCCAGGCCCGCGCGCGCGGCCTGTTGCTGGGCGATGACGCTGGTGCTGTGGAACACCACCCGCGGGTTGCGGCAGAAGCTGTTGAGGAACATCAGTTCCTGGCTGAACAGCAAATCGTCGACGTAACCAATCCACGCATGCCGGCCCAGGTCTTCGCGGCTACGCAGCGCCGGCGAACGGTTGAGGTACTCCTGGCTGGCGTAAAGCGCCAGGCGATAGTCGGTGAGTTTGCGGGTCACCAGCATGTCGGCGGCCGGTCGTTCCAGGTGAATGCTGATTTCCGCCTCGCGGTTGAGGATGCTGACGAAACGGGGCACCGCCACCAGTTCCACCTCCAGCCCCGGATAGCGATCGAACAGGCCATTCATGCGGCTGGCCAGGAACATGATGCCCAGTCCTTCCGTGACCCCGACCCGGATCTTACCCAAGGGCGCCGTGGATTGGGTGATTTCCTCCTGGGCCAGCAGCGCGACGTTCTCCATGGCTTCGGCGTGCTTGAGCAGCGCCTCGCCGGCCGGTGTCAGCTCGTAACCCTGGGCATGCTGAACGAACAGCGCGGTGCCGAGGCTTTTTTCGATGGCCTCGATGTGCCGTGCCACGGTGGCGTGGGTCGTGTTCAAGCGTCGGGCTGCGGTCAACAAACGTCCGCTGCGCTGTAATTCGAGAAAAAACCGCAGGTCATTCCAGTCGAACATGAATCGTCCTTGTTTACAGGTGTTTAAAAACGCACAGCAGCTGCGTAAAAACTAACATTCTTTTGACGAAAGCTAACAACTAGGATGGATCAACAAGAACAACAACATGAGGTCAGGGATGCAGACTTCCCTTGATGAGTACGACTACATCGTGGTCGGTGCCGGGCCCGCCGGTTGTTTGCTGGCCAATCGGCTGTCGGCCAACCCGCAACACCGCGTACTGCTGCTCGAAGCCGGCGGCCGCGATAACTATGCGTGGATTCACATCCCGGTGGGTTACCTGTTCTGTATCGGCAACCCGCGCACCGACTGGTGCTTCAAGACCGAAGCCCAACCCGGCTTGCAGGGCCGCGCCCTGAGTTATCCACGCGGCAAAGTGCTCGGTGGCTGCTCCTCGATCAACGGCATGATCTACATGCGCGGCCAGGCGGGCGACTACGACAGCTGGGCTGCCGAGGGCAATCCGGGCTGGCGCTGGCAAGACGTCCTGCCGCTGTTCAAGAAAAGCGAAAGCCACTTTGCCGGCGACTCGGCGTTTCACAGTGGCGCCGGCGAGTGGCGGGTCGAACGCCAGCGCCTGTCGTGGCCGATTCTCGATGCCTTCCGCAGCGCCGCCGAGCAAAGCGGCATCGCCAGCATCGATGACTTCAACCAGGGCGACAACGAAGGCTGCGGCTACTTTCAGGTCAATCAAAAGGCCGGGGTCCGCTGGAATGCGGCCAAGGCGTTTCTCAAGCCCATCCGCCATCGCCCCAACCTGACCGTGCTGACCGGCGTCGAAGTCGACCGCGTGCTGTTGGACAATGGCCGCGCTGCAGCGGTCGTCGCTCGCTGGCAAGGCCAGGCCAGGACCTTCAAGGCTCGCAAGGAAATCGTCCTGAGCGCCGGTTCGGTCGGCTCGCCGAGCATCCTGCAGCGTTCCGGGATCGGCCCTCGCCCACTCCTGCAACGGCTGGGCATCGGCGTCGCGCACGAACTGGCCGGCGTCGGCGGCAACCTGCAGGATCACCTGCAATTGCGCCTGATCTACAAACTGCAAAATGCCCGCACCCTGAACCAGATCGCCGGCAGCCTGTGGGGCAAGATGGGCATGGGCCTGCGCTATCTGTATGACCGCAGCGGCCCGCTGTCGATGGCGCCCAGTCAGCTCGGCGCGTTCGCTCGTTCGGGGCCGGAGCAGACCTCGGCGAACCTGGAATATCACGTGCAACCGCTGTCGCTTGAGCGCTTCGGTGAACCGCTGCACGCCTTCCCCGCCTTCACCGCATCGGTCTGCGACCTGCGCCCGCAGAGTCGCGGCCGGGTGGAAATCCGCTCCGCCAACCCGCAGGACGCGCCGCTGATTCAACCCAACTACCTGAGCCATCCGGAAGATCTGCGCGTTGCCGCCGACGCCATCCGCCTGACCCGGCGCATCGTTGCCGCACCGGCCTTGAGGGCGTTCAAACCGGTGGAATATCTGCCCGGCGACCGCTTGCAAAGCGAAGAAGAGCTGCACGAAGCCGCCGCCCGGATCGGCACCACGATTTTCCACCCGGTCGGTACTTGCCGCATGGGCAATGACACGCACGCGGTGGTCGATGCCGAGCTGCGCGTGCACGGGATTCCAGGCCTGCGCATCGCCGACGCCTCGATCATGCCGCGCATCACCTCGGGCAATACCTGTTCGCCCACGCTGATGATCGCCGAGAAAGCGGCACAACTGATCCTCAACCCCAACACAAGGAGCATCACCGAGACAAAGGAACGGGTCACACACCCGTGAACCCACACGAACACTGTAGGAGCGAGCCTGCTCGCGATGGTCGTCAACGATAACGCTGACAACCTGACACCCATGTGCGCTCTCAAGTTCATCGTCGGAACGCCGCCCGGAGCAGGCTCGCTCCTACGGAAACGCGTACATCCGATACATCGAAGTAGCGGCGCCCGCCCACAAAGCCGGCGTCGACAGTGGAACAACAAAAACAATCACTGTGAGGGATACCGATATGTCAGAACACGTTCAGCCCCTGGAAAGCTTACGCAGCGCGCGTACCAGCCAGGACACCCAGAAAGTCATCTTCGCCTCCTCGCTCGGGACAGTCTTCGAGTGGTATGACTTTTTCCTCTATGGCGCCCTCGCGGCGGTAATCAGCAAGCAGTTCTTCGCCGGGGTCAACGACACCACGGCGTTCATCTTCGCCCTGATGGCCTTCGCCGCCGGCTTCATCGTGAGGCCGTTCGGCGCCCTGGTGTTCGGTCGGTTGGGGGACATGATCGGACGCAAGTACACCTTCCTCGCCACCATCGTCCTCATGGGCCTGGCGACCTTCTGCGTCGGGCTGCTACCGAACTACGCGAGCATCGGCATCGCCGCGCCGATCATCCTCGTGGTGCTGCGCATGCTTCAGGGCCTGGCCCTGGGCGGCGAGTACGGCGGCGCCGCGACCTACGTCGCAGAGCACGCGCCCATCGGCAAACGCGGCTTCCACACCAGCTGGATTCAGTCCACCGCCACCCTTGGCCTGCTGTTGTCGCTGCTGGTGGTGCTCGGTTGCCGTTACTTCACGGGCGATCAGTTCGAAGTCTGGGGCTGGCGCATCCCGTTCCTGTTCTCGATCATCCTGCTCGGCATCTCGACCTGGATTCGCCTGAGCCTGCACGAGTCGCCGGCCTTCGTGAAAATGAAAGAGGAAGGCAAGCTCTGCAAGTCGCCGATCCGCGACTCCTTCGGCAAATGGGAAAACCTCAAGGTCGTGCTCGTCGCCCTGTTCAGCATCAACGCCGGGCAAGCCGTGACCTTCTACGCCGCGCAGTTCTATGTGCTGTTCTTCCTCACCCAGTTCTTGAAAATGGACCCTGCCGTCGCCAACGGCCTGCTGATTGTCAGCGTGACCCTGGGTGCGCCGTTCTTCATCTTCTTCGGCTGGCTGTCGGACAAGGTCGGGCGCAAACCGGTGCTGATGATCGGCCTGCTGCTGGCCACCGCGCTGTACTTCCCGATCTTCAAGACCCTGGCCCACTACGCCAACCCCGCCATCGACCTGGCCAGCCGTCAGGCACCGATCACCGTGCTGGCCGACCCGGCCACCTGCACCTTTCAGTTCGACCCGGTGGGCAAGGCGAAATTCGACAGCCCGTGCGACAAGGTCAAAACCTTCCTGGTCAAACAGGGCTTGCCCTATACCAGCGCCGTGGCGCCGGCCGGCAGCACTGTGCAGGTCAGCGTTGGCGACGTGAAGATCGACGGGTTTGACGAAGCGGCATTGCGCGGCGCCGTTACCCTCGCCGGGTATCCGCAGCAAGCCGACCTGCAGCAGATCAACAAACCGATGATCGTCGCGCTGATCGTGGCGCTAATCATCATTTCCGCAATGTGCTACGGGCCGCTGGCGGCGCTGATGGTCGAACTGTTCCCGACGCGCATCCGCTACACCTCGATGTCCCTGCCCTACCACATCGGCAACGGCTGGTTCGGCGGCTTCCTGCCGACGGTGTCGTTCGCGTTGGTGGTGTACACCGGGGACATTTTCTACGGGCTCTGGTACCCGGTGGTGATCACCGGCGTCAGCCTGGTGGTGGGGTTGATCTGTTTGCGCGAGACCCGCAACGTCGACCTGCACAAAAATTAAGGGAAGACCTTAACTAACGGTAGGAGCGAGCCTGCTCGCGATGGTGTATCAGTTGTCATCGTGTTGACTGACATATCATCGCGAGCAGGCTCGCTCCTACCGGTATTGCGAACATCACTCGTCGAGCTCGACCACCTCGAATGTCACCTGGTCCGGATAGAACGCCACATACCCGCGAATCTGCTCCACCGACACCTTGGGATTTTCGTAACTCCATACCGCATTAGCCCCTTCATGCCCCGGCACCTGCAAACTGAAATAGCTGGCATCGCCCTTGTAAGGGCAATAGCTGGTGTGATCGGTGCGGGCGTAATACTGCTCGTCGATGTCCTCCCGCGGCACGTAATACACCGGCGGATAATTGGCCTCCAGCAACACCAGCGCGCGCGAGGACGCGGCCACCTGGATACCGTGGAACTTCACCAGCAGACAGCCGGGTTGCTCGGCGATGGTGATGACAGGACTGGGACCGGTGCTTTTCATGGCGTTCGTTCCTCATGACGATGATTGACCCTGTGGAAGCGTGGCTTGCCCGCGACGGGCTGCCCGGCAGCCCCATAACCTGAGACCACGATTTATCAGGTATAACCCAAATTCCGCACTCACGGCCGCCTTGCAGCCGAACGGATCAGGCAAACCATTGCAACGCACAAACTGTACATCCATACAGATAAAGATTGCCCCCGCGTCCATCTCCCGCCATTCTGTGCACCTCTCCGGGCACTGATCGACGATGGTGGTTATGCGGCTGTACCTCTGTGAAAAACCTTCCCAGGCCAAAGACATTGCGGCTGTGCTCGGTGCCAGGCGCCGTGGCGATGGCTGCTGGCTGGGAACGGACGTCACGGTGACCTGGTGCATCGGCCATCTGCTGGAAACCGCGCCGCCGGACGCCTACGACGCGCGCTACAAGCGTTGGGTGCTGGCGGACCTGCCGATCATTCCGGACAAATGGAAAATGACCGTCAAACCGCGCACGGCCAGTCAGTACAAGGCCGTCAAACGCCTGCTCGGCGAAGCCGACGAACTGATCATCGCCACCGACGCCGACCGTGAAGGCGAGATGATCGCCCGGGAACTGGTGGAGCATTGCCGTTATCGCGGGCCGATCCGCCGCTTATGGCTGTCGGCGCTGGACGACGCCTCGATCCGCAAGGCCCTCGCCACGCTCAAGCCGGGGGCGGAAACCTTCAGCCTTTACCATTCGGCGCTGGGGCGTTCCCGGGCCGACTGGCTGATCGGCATGAACATGAGCCGGCTGTTCACCCTGCTCGGCCGCCAGTCCGGCTATCAGGGCGTGTTGCCGGTCGGTCGGGTACAAACGCCGACCTTGCGCCTGGTGGTGGATCGCGACCGCAGCATCGCCAACTTCGTACCGGTCGCCTACTGGGCCATCGATGTCCAGCTGCTGCACGACGGCACCGCGTTCACCGCGCAATGGCGGGCCGCCTCCGAGGTTTGCGACGATCAGGATCGCTGCCTGAATCAGGCGCTGGCCCAACAAGCGGCAGCTGCGATGACAGGTGCAGCGAGCGCCCGGGTGATCAAGCTGCGCACCGAACGCATGCGCGAGGTGGCGCCGCTGCCGTTCGACCTGGGCACCTTGCAGGAAGTCTGTTCGAAGAAGCTCGGGCTTGGCGCCCAGGAAACCCTCGACATCGCCCAGGCGCTCTATGAAACCCATAAAGTCATCACCTACCCGCGCAGTGACTGCGGCTATTTGCCCCTCAGTCAGCACAGCGAAGCGCCGGGTATCCTGGCGGCGCTGCGTCAGGCCGACCCCGCGCTGAACGCCTTGCACGACCACCTTGAGCCCCAGCGGCGCTCACGGGCCTGGAACGATGCCAAGGTCAGCGCGCACCACGGCATCATCCCCACCGCTGCCGCGAAGAACCTCGAAAAACTGGCGGGCAAACAACGCGCGGTCTACACCCTGATCCGCGCACGCTACCTTGCACAATTCCTGCCCAATCACGAATACGACCGGACCCAGGCCGACTTCGACTGCGCCGGTGAAGCCTTGCGTGCCGTTGGCAAGCAGATCGTCGAGCCCGGCTGGAAACGTGCGTTGCCCGAAGCCCTTGCCCCGGCCAAGGGCCGTGAAGCACCGGCGCCGCAAACACTGCCCAACCTCAAGGAAGGCATTGATTGCGCAGTGGCCAACGTGCAGCTCAAGGACCTGTGGACGCAACCACCCAAACCGTTCACCGAAGGCGATCTGATCAAGGCGATGAAGAACGTGGCCAAACTGGTGGAAGATCCGCTGCTCAAGCAAAAACTCAAGGACACCACCGGCATCGGCACCGAAGCGACCCGCGCCTCGATCATCCAGGGCCTGCTCGACCGTGGGTACCTGGTCAAGAACGGCAAGGCGCTGGCCGCCACCCCCGCCGCTTTCAGCCTGATCGACGCAGTCCCGCGGGCGATTGCCGATCCGGGCACCACGGCCATCTGGGAACAGGCGCTGGACATGGTGCAAAGCGGCGAAATGAGCCTTGAAGAATTCGTCACCAAACAAGCCGCCTGGATGAGCAAGCAGGTCAGCCGTTGTGCCGGCCTGAGCCTGACCATCAGCGGCCCGGCCAGCCCCGCCGGACGTGGCGCGACACCGTGGAAAAACAAGCGCAAGCCGGCCAAGCATAAAGCAACGGCGGGCAGCAAGCGGACAGCAAAACCGGCGTGACAGCGCCGTTTTTCATGGGGTTTGACGAACACCGGGGCCCCGCCGTTGTAAGGGTGTTCACTTGAGCAAGCGGCGCACGCTCAGAGTGTCATGATCGGCCGCAGCAGTGCCTGCCCTTCGTAGAGCGCCGACAGATAACGCTCGCGCATGTCCTCGATGGTCATGCGCGACGCGTGCGTGGTGAGTGTGAGCGTCGCCTGCAACCGCCCTTCCCGATCGATCAGCGGCACGCTCAAAACCCGCATGCCCACTTCATATTCCTGATCCACCAGTACGTAACCCCGCTCCGCGGCCAAGGCTATTTCGCTGCGGATCTGCGCTTCGTCGGTCAGGGTGTAAGGCGTGATGGCCCGTGGCCGATTGCGCGCGAAATAGGCGGCAAGTGCCTCTTCGGCAAGGCTCGCCAGCCACAGCCGACCGCTGCAGGTGCAATACATCGGTACCCTCGAACCCGGGCGAATCGACATCGAAGTGATGTGGCTGTAGCGGCTGCGCACCACATGCACAATGTCATCGCCGTCACGCACGCCTACCGACACGTGCTCCTGAGTGGTTCGCGCCACCTGCTCGACGATGGGCCGCAGCATGCGCGGCAATACCGCTGAATCGACATAGGCCTGGCCGATGCGCAAGGTCTTGGCGGTCAGCCAGTAATAGCGGCCGTCGGTTTGCGCAAAGTCATCATGCACCAGCGTCAGCAGAAAACGCCGGGCGGCGCTCTGGGTCATGTCGGCCATGCGCGCCACTTCCGGCACGCTCAAGCGCGGATGCTCCTGGGAAAACAGCTGCAACAGCGCCAGGCCTTTTTGCAGGCCGACGATCAAATCCCGCGAATGGATGGTGGGTTGTTTCATCGATTCGGCCTCTTTATCACGCAAAAACTGCGATTATCGCACTCTCATTGCGATTATCAACGTATTCGTCCCAGGCTGTGATTGTTCGTCTTGTGGCCCGCTTGCAGTATCGGCCCCACAACACAGCCAATAAGCGGGTACATCTCATGATTCAGGGTTCGACTGAATTGGTCGCCATCGTCGGCTCACCGATCGCCCAGGTGAAATCGCCGGAAAACTTCAATCGCTGGTTCGCCGACCACCAGCAAAACGTTGCGATGCTGGCCATCGACCTCGCACCGACCGCCTTGCAGAACTTCATCCAGACCCTGCGCGGCTGGCAAAACATGCGCGGTTGCGTGGTGACCGTCCCTTACAAACAACTGTTGGCCAGCCGCCTGGACAGCCTCAGCGAACGTTCGGCGGCCCTGCGCTCGGTCAATGTCATCCGCCGCGAGGCCGACGGGCGGCTGGTGGGCGATATCGTCGACGGCGAAGGCTTTCTCAATGCCGCGCGCAAACACGCGTTCAATCCCAAGGACAAGCAGGCGCTGGTGATCGGCACGGGCGGCGTCGGCAGCGCGATTGCCTATTCGTTGTGCCAGGCCGGCGTCAGCCACCTGGTCATCAGCGACCTGAGCCAGGAGCGCGTCGAAGTGCTGGGCGAGCTTTTGCGCAGCGCCTTCCCGGAGATTGTGGTCAGCGCCAATCCGCTCACCCTGAAGCACTTTGATCTGGTGGTGAACGCTTCACCGGTTGGCATGGGCGCGGCTACCGATGACGGCCCGATGCCGTTGCCGAATGCGCTGATGGAAACCTTGAGCGCCACCGCCCTGGTGGCCGATGTCGTGACTTCGCCGCAGGTCACGCCCTTTCTCGCCTGCGCCCGACGCATGGGCTGCGCGATTCAGACCGGGCCGGAAATGGCCCTGGCGCAACTGGGCAACCTCGGTCATTTCATGGGCGTGACGCCGCTGGACATCTGAACCTCCAGCCACGTCCTCAACAGGCACTAGACAATGAACACGACGACTTCCCTGCCCTCTGACAACGCCGACCTGACCTATGACGTGATTGTCCTGGGCAGCGGCGCGGCCGGCTTCGCCGCCGCCGTGACGGCCAGCTGCCGAGGCCTCAAGGTCTTGCTGGTGGAAAAGACCGAGGCCTTTGGCGGTACGTCGGCGATTTCCGGTGGCGCGGTCTGGCTGCACGATACCGATCAGGCCCGGGCCGCCGGGCATCACCTGCCCGCCGAGCAGATGCGCCGTTACCTCAAGGAGGTCATCGGCGCCGGCTACAACCCGGAGCTGATCGACGCCTTTATCGAACAGGGTCGCGAAGCCCTGCACTACCTGGAAACCCACAGCGAACTGAGTTACAGCCTGCGGCCGCTGTCGCCCGACTATTACCCCAACCTGCCCGGCGGCACACAAACCGGCCGAGCGCTGGAAATCGACGAATACGATGGGCGTCGGCTGGGCGAGCATTTCAAGCACCTGAAACGGCCACCGGACGGCATGCTGCTGTTCGGCGGCATGATGGTCAATCGTGTCGATATCCAACACTTCCTCAGTTTCAAGCGCTCGGCAAAATCCCTCTGGCATTGCCTCAAACTGATGGGGCGCTACGCCGTCGACCGGCTCAGCCATCCACGCGGCACCCGCCTGACCGTGGGCAATGCCTTGATCGCGCGCCTGGCCAGCACCGCCTTCGCCAATGGCGTCGACCTCTGGCTGCAAGCGTCGGCGGAGTCGTTGATCGTTGAACAGGGAACGGTCAAAGGCGTGCGAATTGCCTGGCGCGACGCGACCCGTGTGGTGTGGGCGCGCGGCGGCGTCGTGTTGGCCACGGGTGGTTTTGCCGCTGGCGACCAAGCCGCCGGGCAGCGGCCGGCCACCGACTCGGAGCACTGGACCATGTCACCGCCGGCCAACGTCGGTGACGGACATCGCCTGGCCGAGTCGGTCAACGCGGCCATCGGCGACCACCTCTCGGCGAACTTCTTCTGGGCGCCGGTCTCGGTGCTGCACAAGGCCGATGGCAGCGTCGAACGCTTTCCGCACCTGGTCACCGACCGCGCCAAGCCGGGTGTGATTGCGGTCAACCGCGCCGGGCGCCGTTTCGTCAATGAGTCCGACTCCTACCACTGTTTCGTCGAGGGCATGTTCGCCAACGGCGGCGCCAATGCACCCTGCTGGCTGATCTGCGACAGCGACGCCATGAACAACTACGGCATGGGACTGGCCCGTCCACGGCCGGTCGACAACAGCGCACTGATTGACGCCGGTTACCTGCTGCGCGCCGACAGCCTTGCCGAACTGGCCCGGATCGCCGGCATTGATGCGCCCGCCCTGGTGCAGACCCTGGCGCAATACAACGCCGATGCCGAACAAGGCGTCGACCGCCAGTTCGGCAAGGGCAGCACGGCCTACAACCGGTACATGGGGGACCCGCTGCACCAGCCCAATCCGTGCCTCAAGCCGTTGCACAAGGCGCCGTTCTACGCCGTCCGTTTGTTGACCGGCGACCTTGGCTCGGCCCGCGGGCTGGTCACCAACGGCAAGGCCAGGGTGCTGGATCGCAGCGGCGCACCGATTCCCGGCTTGTACGCCGCCGGCAACGAAATGAATTCGATCATGGACGGCACCTACCCCGGTCCCGGCATCACCCTGGGCCCCGGCATCACCTTCGGTTACCTCGCCGCCAGCGACATCGCCGGCCGGCTCGATCAACACCCCACACAACCATCCCGCACTGGAGAACAGCATGTATTACGAACTGCGCACCTACACGATTAAACCGACCAGGCTCGGCGACTGGCTGTCCCTGTACAAAAGCGCCGCACTGGCCGTCCAGCAAGAGCACCTGGGCAACCTGATCGGTTTCTTCACCACTGAAATCGGCGAAGCCAATCAAGTGGTGCACATCTGGGGCTACACCAGCCTTGACGATCGCATGGCCCGCCGCAACGCCATGGCGGCCGATCCGCGCTGGCAAGAGTTCGCACGACAGAACAAGGAACTGGACGCCGTGGTGACCCTGGAATCACGACTGCTGCGCCCGACAGACTTCTCCCCCCTCAAGTAAACCCGGTCGCGCCGCTTCGATGTTCGAAGCGGCCCTCATCCTTTCTCGCGGTAATCCCCATGCACATCAGCAATCCCCTGCTTTGTGACGTTCTGGTCATTGGCTCCGGCGCCTCCGGCCTGGCGACGGCGGTGACCGCCGCTGAACTCGGTCTGGATGTCATCGTGGTGGAAAAAGAGCCGCAACTGGGCGGCACCAGCGCCTGGTCCGGCGGCTGGCTGTGGATCCCGCGCAATCCGCTGGCCATCGCCGACGGCATCGTCGAAGACCCTGAACAAGCACGCATTTATCTGCGTCGGGAACTGCACAACGAAGCGCTCGACGCGCGTGTAGAGATGTTCCTCGAACAAGGGCCGAAGATGGTCGAATTTTTTCAGCGCCATACCGAGGTGCAGTTTTTCTCCGGCAGCAAGATGCCGGACTTTCACGCCAGCGAAGGCCACGCCAAAGGGGGGCGCTCGGTCTGCGCACAACCCTTCGACGGTCGTCGACTCGGGCCCTGGATCAACAAGCTGCGACGCCCGCTCGACCTCATCAGCCTGTATGGAATGGGCATCGCCGGCGGCACCGACCTCAATCATTTCCTCAATGCCCGGCGCTCGCCGTCTTCGCTGCTTTACAGCGCCAGGCGGGTGTTGCGTCATACCCGCGACCTGCTGCGGCATGGTCGAGGCATGCACCTGGTCAATGGCAATGCCCTGGTCGCCCGCCTGCTCAAAAGCGCAGTGGACCGCCAGGTGCGCCTGTTCACTGAAACCCCCGTGCGCACGCTGCTACGCGAGGGCGACCGGGTAGTGGGCGCGCGTGTTGAATCCGCAGGGCAACGGATCGATGTTCGCGCCCGGCGAGGTGTGGTGCTGGCTTGTGGTGGCTTCCCCCACGATCAGCGGCGCATCGCGCAGTTGTTCAAACACGCGCCCAATGGCACCGAACATTTGAGCGCGGCGCCCAAGGGTAATACCGGTGACGGGCTGCGCCTGGGCGAAAGCGTGGGTGGATGCGTTGCAACCGGATTGCCCCATGCCGCTGCGTGGGCACCGGTATCCCGGGTGCCACGGGAGGACGGTGGTTTCAGTGGTTTTCCCCACCTGATGGAACGGGCCAAACCCGGTTTCATCGCCGTGCGTCAGGATGGTCGGCGCTTCGTCAACGAGGCCGACTCCTACCACGACTATATGTGCGCGTTGTTCAAAGCCTCAGGTGCGCAAGAAGCTCCGGTGTCCTGGCTGATCTGCGATCACCGCGCCCAGCGCCGCTATGGGCTGGGCTGGTCGAAACCCTTTCCGTTTCCGACAGCGCCCCATGTACGCGGCGGCTACCTGTTCAAAGCCCGGACCTTGAGTGAACTGGCACGCCAATGCGGTATCGACGCGCAACAACTCGAAGCCACCGTCAATGCCTTCAACCAGGGTGCGGAGCAAGGTCGAGACCCGCTGTTTCAGCGTGGAGAGTCGCTGTACAACAAAGCGCAGGGGGAAGCGCTGCACGAGCCGAACCCGTCCTTGGGCAGCCTGCGCGAAGGGCCTTTCTATGCCGTGAAACTGGTCCCCGGCAGCCTCGGCACCTTCGCCGGCCTGAACACCGACGCCTGCGCCCGCGCCCTCGATGAACACGGCACGCCGATCCCAGGGCTGTTTGCCGTGGGCAATGACATGAACAGCATCATGAACGGGTACTACCCAAGCGGCGGCATCACCCTGGGACCAGGCATGACGTTTGGGTACATCGCAGGAAAAACACTGGCCGGTCTGCCAGCGCAGGCATAAGGCACCTCCGGCTTGTCGAGGCGGATATCCGACGCGTCTACAAGCCGGGCACACTCCGAAACAAAGACAACATCATGCCCTTTCTGTCGCCCATTGCCCCTGAGAGATCACCCAAGGCTGTACCGCTTCAGACTGGCCGGGCAAACGCCCGGCAAACAAACCCAAGGGATGCTTTTCAGGCAACCATCAGAAAAACGCCTGAATACCGGTCTGCGCACGACCGAGGATCAGCGCATGCACATCGTGGGTGCCTTCGTAGGTATTGACCACCTCCAGATTGACCAGATGACGGGCCACGCCAAATTCGTCACTGATGCCGTTACCGCCCAACATATCCCGCGCCAGGCGCGCGATCTCCAGCGACTTGCCGCAGCTGTTGCGCTTCATGATCGAAGTGATTTCAACCGCGGCCGTGCCTTCGTCCTTCATCCGCCCCAGGCGCAGGCAACCTTGCAAGGCCAGGGTTATTTCGGTCTGCATGTCCGCCAGCTTCTTCTGGATCAACTGGTTGGCAGCCAACGGGCGGCCAAACTGGATGCGATCCAGCACGTACTGGCGCGCAGTGTGCCAACAATCTTCAGCCGCACCGAGCGCGCCCCAGGCGATCCCGTAGCGTGCCGAGTTCAGGCAGGTGAACGGGCCGCGCAGACCGCGCACTTCAGGGAAAGCGTTCTCTTCAGGGCAGAACACGTTATCCATGACGATTTCGCCGGTAATCGATGCACGCAGCCCGACCTTGCCATGGATCACCGGCGCGCTCAGGCCCTGCCAGCCTTTCTCCAGGACGAAGCCGCGAATCTGCCCTTCATCGTCTTTGGCCCAGACCACGAAGACATCGGCGATCGGGCTGTTGGTGATCCACATCTTGTTCCCGGTGAGGCGGTAGCCGCCTTCGACTTTTCTTGCCCGGGTAATCATCGAGCCCGGATCGGAGCCGTGGTTCGGTTCGGTCAGGCCGAAGCAACCGATGTAATGACCGCTGGCCAGCTTCGGCAGGTACTTCTGTTTGGTGGCTTCGTTACCGAACTCATTGATCGGCACCATGACCAGCGAGGACTGCACGCTCATCATTGAACGGTAGCCAGAGTCCACGCGCTCGACTTCCCGAGCGATCAGGCCATAGCACACAGCGTTCAGGCCGCTGCCGCCGTAGGCTTGCGGAAGAGTGGCACCGAGCAGGCCTGTTTCGCCCATCTCGCGAAAGATGGCCGGGTCGGTCTGCTCATGACGAAAAGCCTCCAGCACCCGTGGTGCCAGCTTATCGGCGGCGAACTGCCGGGCACTGTCGCGCACCATGCGCTCTTCTTCGGTGAGTTGCTGGTCCAGCAGCAGCGGGTCGATCCAGTTGAAACTTGCCTTGTTCGCCATGGGTGATTTCTCCGGGTTCTTGAGGGTGGTGTTTTGTCAGTCGAGGCGTTCGATCACGCACGCAATGCCCTGGCCCAGGCCAATGCACAGACTGACCAGGGCGTAGCGCCCGCTGCTGCGCTCCAGTTGTCGCACCGCGCTATAGGCCAGGCGTGCGCCGGAAGCACCGAGCGGATGACCAATGGCAATGGCACCGCCGTTGGGATTGAGGCGCGAATCATCGAAGGCGATGTCAAGTTGCCGGGCACAGCCGAGCACTTGCGCGGCAAACGCTTCATTGATTTCGATCAGGTCCATGTCGGCCAGGCTCAAACCTGCACGCTGCAAGGCCTTGGTGCAGGCCGGCACCGGGCCAAGGCCCATCAATCGTGGTTCGACCCCCGCCACGGCTCCGGCCAAAATGCGCGCACGAGGCCTCAGACCCGCCTTCTCACCCATGGCCCGCGAGCCAATCAGTAGCGCGGCCGCGCCATCATTGATGCCCGAGGCGTTGCCTGCGGTGACAACGCCGTCGTCAAACAGTGGTTGCAGGCCCGACAGCGCCTCGAAGTTGCTTTGTGGACGCGGATGCTCGTCACGGTCGACGATCTTCGGCGGCTGCTTGCGCCCTGACGGCACTTCGATCGGCAGGATTTCACCGGCCTGGAAACCCTCCCGCACCGCCGCGTCGAACAGCGCCTGGCTGCGTGCGGCATAGCGGTCGACTTGTTCGCGAGTAATGCCCAGTTCATGAGCGACGTTGTCCGCTGTCTGCGGCATCGAATCGGCACCGAACCCGGACTCTACCTTCGGGTTGGGAAAACGCGGGCCGAGGGTGCTGTCGTACACTTGAAAGTCACGGGACCAGGCGCTTGGCGCCTTGGCCACCACGAACGGCGCCCGGCTCATGCTCTCCACGCCGCCCGCAATAAACAGCTCGCCTTCGCCGCAGCGCACGGCGCGGGCAGCATCCAGTACAGCCGCCAGGCCAGAGCCGCAGAGACGATTGACGGTCAAACCGCCAACGGCCGTCGGCAAGCCGGACAGCAGCGCAACATGGCGCGCCAGGTTGCGCCCGTCCTCACCGGCCTGGCTGCTGCAGCCGGCGATCAAGTCTTCATAGTCGCGCACCTCAAACGGGTTACGCGCCACCAGCGCGCGCACGACAGAGGCCAGCAGGTCATCGGGACGCACACCGGCCAACGCGCCACCGTGGCGACCGAAGGGTGAACGCAGGCCATCGTAGATATAAGCCGTCATGCTGGGTCCTCGGGGGTGGTCAGGGGCAGGCCGAGCTGGACCCGGCGGCGCAGCCAGGGGCTGGCCCGATAGCGCGGCTCCTGATACAGCTCATGCAGTTGGTGCAGGATCTGCCAGATCTGCAACGCCCCGTATCGGTCACCAAAAGCCAACGGACCATGGGGGTAACCGAGGGCCAACTGCACCGCACGGTCCAGGGTGGCCGGCTCGGCGATGCGACGCTGGGCAATCTCGCAACCCAGGTTGACGATCCCGGCGAGCACACGCTGGGCGATAAAGCCTGGCGAGTCATTGATGACTTCCACCGGCACGCCATCGGCGCCCAGGGCCTGGCACGCCTGAGCCAGAACCAGCGCGTCGAGCGCCGGTTGACGCATCAGTACGCGACGCGCGTCGAAACCGACGAAGGTTTCCAGTGCCAGGCTGCGTCGCGACGGCAGTCGCTTGCGGGCGATCACGCTGCTGGCATCCTCCCCCAGCGGCGTCACCAGGCAGATGGCGCTCGCACTGGGTTGATCGCCCTGCTCCAGCACAACGCCGGCAACGGACAGCACCGCGGCTATCCGCTCGCGCATGACCGAGTCGTCGCAGTCCAGCCAGAATGGCTGGGTGATGGCCACCTGCGGCGGCGCCTGCGGCGCTTCCTCGACCACGCTACCGTCCTGATAGCGATAGAAGCCCTGGCCTGTCTTGCGCCCCAGCAGGCCGCTGGCCAGGCGAGGTGGCACCAGTGCCGACGGGGTGTAGCGCGGGTCCTGATAAAACTGCGCGTGTATCGACTCCATCACCGCATGGGAAATGTCGAGGCCAACCAGGTCAAACAGCTCGAACGGCCCCATGCGAAAGCCGAGGCTGTCCTTGAGGATGCGATCGATCTGCGCCGGGGTGGCGATCCCCTCGCCCAGGATACGCAAGGCCTCCGGACCGAAGGCCCGCCCGGCATGATTGACCAGGAAGCCCGGAGAGTCGGGGGTCGTCGCGGCAAAGTGACCGGCGTGCCCGGCCAACGCCGCCAGGCGCTGAACCACCTGCGGGTCGGTCAGTTCACCACGCACCACTTCGACGATTTTCATCAGTGGCACCGGGTTGAAAAAGTGAAACCCGGCCACTCGCTCGGGATGCCGGCAGGCACTGGCAATCAGGCTCACCGACAAGGATGAGGTGTTGGTCGCCAGCACCGCGTCGGCCCTGACCACTTGTTCCAGCGCACGGAACAACCCCTGCTTGGCCTCAAGGTTTTCAACGATCGCCTCGATCAATAAATCGCAATCGGCAAGGGCTTCAAGGTGAGTGGCCGCCCCCATGCAAGCCAGTGCGCCGGCCAGTGCTTCACGGCTCAACTTGCCCTTGGCGGCGGCACGCTCAAGCAACGCCCGATTGGCTTGCAGCGCCTCCTGCGTCGCTTCACTGCGACTGTCATACAGCAACACCGGAACACCAGCGGTGGCGAACAAGTGGGCGATCCCCCGGCCCATCGCGCCGCTGCCGATCACACCGATCTGTTTGAACGTATTCACAAGCACCTCCTCAAATCGCCCGTTCCAGTTCCGGCACGACGTCGAACAGATCCGCCACCAGGCCGTAGTCGGCGACCTGGAAGATCGGCGCCTCTTCGTCCTTGTTGATCGCCACGATGACCCTGGAGTCCTTCATGCCGGCCAGATGCTGGATGGCACCCGAGATGCCCACCGCGATGTACAACTGCGGCGCGACGATCTTGCCGGTCTGACCGACTTGCATGTCGTTGGGTACAAAACCGGCATCGACGGCGGCACGCGATGCACCCACGCCCGCGCCAAGCTTGTCGGCCAGCGCATAGAGGTGTTTGAAGTTGTCACCGTTCTGCATGCCACGGCCACCCGACACAACAATCTTCGCGGCGGTCAGCTCCGGGCGATCGGACTTGGCCAATTCTTCACTGACGAAGACCGACTGACCGCTGTCGGTGACCAAGGCGAGCGCTTCGATGACGGCGTTGCCCCCTTCGGCGGCAGCGGCATCGAATCCGGTGCCGCGCACGGTGATCACCTTCACGCGGGCAGAGGACTGCACCGTCGCGATGGCGTTGCCCGCATAGATCGGGCGCTTGAAGGTATCGGCGCTTTCGACCGCGATGATCTCGGAGATCTGGTCGACGTCCAGTGCGGCGGCGACGCGCGGCAGGATGTTTTTGCCATTGGACGTGGCGGCAGCCAGGATATGGCTGTAGCTGTCAGCCCCGGCTTCTTGAACAAGCGCGACGATCAACGGCGCGACGTTTTCCGGCAACCCGTGCGCGTAGGCAGCGTTGTCGGCCAGCAGCACTTTCGTCACGCCTGCCACCTTCGCCGCCGCCTCTGCCGCGGCGCCCGCGCCCTGACCGGCGACCAGCACATGAATATCGCCGCCGATCTGCTGCGCAGCCGTCACGGTGTTGAGGGTGGCAGCCGCCAGTGCTGCGTGGGTGTGTTCAGCGATAACCAGGATAGCCATTAGATTACCTTCGCCTCGTTCTTCAGTTTTTCGACCAGTTCGGCCACCGACTTGACCTTGATCCCGGCGCTACGCGCGGCCGGTGCCTGGACTTTCAAGGTGTGCACAGTGCTGGCACAGCTGACGCCCAGGGCGTTCGGCGTGAGCACCTCCAGCGGCTTCTTCTTGGCTTTCATGATGTTGGGTAACGACGCGTAGCGCGGCTCGTTCAACCGCAGGTCGGTGGTGACGATGGCTGGCAGCTTCAGGGAAACAGTCTGCGCGCCGCCGTCGATTTCGCGGGTCACCGCGACGCTGTCGCCGCTGATTTCGACTTTGGACGCGAACGTGCCCTGACCGTAACCGCTCAACGCAGCGAGCATCTGGCCTGTCTGGTTGTTGTCGCTGTCGATGGCCTGTTTGCCAAGGATCACCAGCTGAGGCTGTTCCTTGTCGACAACCGCTTTCAACAGTTTGGCAACGGCCAGGGACGTCAGATCTTCGGCGGATTCGACCAGGATGGCGCGGTCGGCACCCAGCGCCAGCGCGGTGCGCAGTTGCTCCTGTGCCGCACTGCCGCCGATGCTGACGACCACCACCTCGGTGGCAATCCCTTGTTCTTTGAGGCGCACCGCTTCTTCCACGGCGATTTCGCAGAAGGGGTTCATCGCCATCTTGACGTTGGCAAGGTCAACGCCGGAGTGGTCCGCCTTCACGCGAACCTTGACGTTGAAATCAACCACACGTTTTACCGCAACCAGTACTTTCATAGATAGTGTGTTCCCGTGTGAGTGCAGTGATCGGTCAGGCGCTGTGCAGCAGCTCGGCGTAGGCCTGCAAATGGTGATCGTCATCGCCCAATTGATGACCCAGCATCACCAGGCGCTTGGCGTGATGGGCCAGGCTGTACTCCCAGGTCATGCCGATACCACCGTGCAACTGGATCGCTTGCTCGGCGATCAGGCGCGCGGCGCGGACCACCACGAACTTCGCGGCGGCCAGTTGCCGGCTGCGTTCGTCGCCGTCGGCTTGATCAGCCACACAGGCGGCAAGGATGGCCATGGAGGTGGCCATTTCCAGCTCGCCGCACATGTCGGCCATGCGATGCTGCAGCACCTGGAATTTGCCGATTGGCGTGCCGAACTGCTTGCGCGTCTTCAGGTAGTCGAGGGTCAGGCGAAAAGCTTCCTGCATACCGCCGACGGCCTCGGCGCACTGCCCGGCAATGGCCCGACCCTGCTGATAACGCAACGCCGGCAAGGCTTCGCCGATGTCACCGAGCAAAGCACCCCGGGACACAAAGACATCGTCGAGAATCAGATCACTGGCTCGCGGGCCATCGATGCAGGGGTAATCGCGACGCTGCAACCCATGGACTTGCGCCTCGACCAGAAACAGGCTGATGCCCTGTTCGCAACGTGTATCACCGCTGGTTCGTGCCGACACCAGGATCAATCCCGCACTGGCCGCGCCCACCACACAGATCTTGCGCCCGGACAGGCACCAGCCACCCTCGACCGGGCGCGCCTGGGTCTGCACATCGTGCAGCTGGTAATGGCTTTGCAGTTCTTCCAGAGCCACCGCCAGTTGCAGTGAGCCTTCGGCCACCCGCGGCAGCAGGTCTGCCTTTTGGCTGGCATCACCGAGTTGTTGCAGCAGGCCGGCCGCGTGAATCTGCGACTGCAGGAAGGGCTCCAGGCACAGGTGGCGACCGAGCTCGGTCATGATCAGCAGGTTGTCCACGCCGCTGCCACCGAAGCCGCCATGTTCCTGGGCAATCGGCACCGAACACAGGCCCAGTTCTGCCATCTGGTTCCAGAACACCGGGCTCATGCCGGCTTCGCTGTGGTAATAGCCTTCGCGGGCTTCGAAGCTGTAGTGATCGCGGGCCAGTCGGGCCACGGTGTCTTGCAGCATTTGCTGCTCGGAGCTGAGTGTGAAGTCCATTGCGTGCCTCCTTAAAGCTCAAGAATCATCTTGGCGATGATGTTCTTTTGAATTTCATTGGAGCCGCCGTAGATAGACAGCTTGCGAAGGTTGAAATACTGGCTGGCGGGGGCGGCGCTGTAGTCGCTGTGCAGCGCAGTGCCGGTAAAGTCGTCGGTCAATTGCGCTTCGACGAAAGGCAACGCCTTGGCGCCCAGCGCCTTGCGCAACAGGTGACTGATGGCCTGGCGAATTTCCGAGCCTTTGATTTTCAGGATCGAGCTTTCGGCACCGGGCACACCGCCGGCCTGGGCAGCAGCGAGGATGCGCAAGGTGCTCATCTCGATGGCCAGCAGCTCAATCTCCACCTGGGCGACCTGCAAGCGAAACTGCGGGTCCTGCAGCAACGGCCGGCCGTTGCGCAACTCCTGCCGGGCGACCGCTTTGAGGTGCGCCAAGGCTGCCTTGGATTGGCCGATGCCAGCCTGCCCGGTGCGCTCGTGGGTCAGCAGGTATTTGGCGCAGGTCCAGCCCTGGTTCTCTTCGCCCACCAGGTTTTCCACTGGCACGCGGACGTTGTCGAAGAACACTTCGTTGACCTCATGCTCGCCCTCGAGCGTGATGATCGGGCGAACGCTGATGCCCGGCGTGGTCATGTCGATCAGCAGGAAAGAAATGCCCCGCTGCTGCCGGGCTTCGCTGTCCGTGCGCACCAGGCAGAAAATCATGTTGGCGTGCTGGCCGAGCGTGGTCCAGGTCTTCTGGCCATTGACCACATAGTGGTCGCCCTCGCGCACGGCGCGGGTCTTGAGGCTGGCCAGGTCCGAACCGGCACCCGGTTCCGAGTAGCCCTGGCACCACCAGTCTTCTCCGCTCAGGATGCGTGGCAGGTAATGCGCCTGCTGCGCCGGGTTGCCGAATTTCATGATC
Source organism: Pseudomonas mohnii (assembly GCF_900105115.1). Classification (NCBI taxonomy): domain Bacteria; kingdom Pseudomonadati; phylum Pseudomonadota; class Gammaproteobacteria; order Pseudomonadales; family Pseudomonadaceae; genus Pseudomonas; species Pseudomonas mohnii. Next base: position 5,935,209 of record NZ_FNRV01000001.1, on the reverse strand, counting down.
ACCGGCGCAACCATATTGACGCCGAAGGAGATCAGGCGCGGCGCACCGAAGGCGGCGCACTCCTGCTCGAAAATGTGTTTTTGCACCACGCTCCAACCGGTGCCACCAAAGGTCACCGGCCAATTGGCCGCGTACCAGCCACGCCGGGCAAGGATGCGCTGCCAGCGTTGGTGGTCGTCCTTGCTCAGACGCTTGCCCAGGCGAACGCTATTGGCGATGTCCGCCGGCAGCGCGTCACGCAGGAAAGCACGCACCTCGGTGCGGAACTCAAGCTCGGCGGGTGTGTAGTGGATGTCCATGCAAAATCCTCGGTCGATGGTCAGGCCAACACCAGGCTGGCCGCAGGTTCAGCGTCGGCCGCTCTTGGCTGTCTGGCGCCGGGCAAAGAAATCTTCGATCAGCGCTGCGCGCTGGGGCGATGCCATGCATTCGAGAAACAGCGCGCGCTCGCGCTGCAACCCTTCGATCAATGGCATATGGATCGCCGCTTCGATCGCAGCGAGGCAGCGCGGTGCCGAGAACGAATCAGCCTGGGTGCGGCCGATTTCGCTGCGCCGGGCCGCGATCAATGCACTGGCCTCGGCAGACGTCGTTGGTATCGTCATCTGGCCGACGCGCCGCACGCCCACGCGCTCGGCCAACAGGTGCCGCGCATGCGCAAGGCCTGCAACCAGAGGCTCATCGTCGAACAGTGCGTCAACAAGACCGAGCTCCAGTGCCCGGGTTGCCTCGATCGGCTCGCCGCCGATGATCATGTCCAGCGCGCTTTGCACACCCACCAAGCGCGGCAGGCGTTGGCTGCCGCCGCCCCCGGGCAGCAAACCCAGACGGGTTTCCGGCAGGCCGAGCCGGGTGGCACGGTGAGCGATGCGGTAGTGACAGCCCAGCGCGACTTCCAGCCCGCCACCCAGCACGGAGCCGTGCAACACCGCCAGCGAGGGCTTGCTGCCGTTCTCGATGGCCAGGGTCAGTTCCTGCAGGATCGGCGCCTGGGCCGGTTGGCCGAACTCGCGAATATCGGCACCGGCAATAAAGGTCTTGCCTGCGCAATAGAGCATGATCAACTCGACCTGCCCGTCCCGCTCGGCCGCCATGAACGCTTGCAACAGCCCGACGCGCACGGCGTGACCGAGGGCATTGACCGGCGGGTTGTCGACCCGGATCAAGGCCACGCCTGCCTCTCGCGTCATTTGTACGACTGAAGTCATCGGACAGCTCCTCTTCTTATAGTTATGCGGCTTGCCAATCGATCGCGTTTCTCAGCGATGGGTCCATACCGGCTGGCGCTTCTGAGCGAAGGCCTGCATGCCCTCCTTCTGGTCCTGACTGGCGAAACTGGCGTGCATCAATCGCCGCTCGAACTGCACACCCTCGGCCAGGGTGGTTTCGAAGGCACGGTTGACCGCTTCTTTATTGAGTTTCACCGCGATCGCCGGGTGAGCGGCAATCTGTGCGGCCACGGCCAGGGCTTCATCCAGCAGGTCTGCCAGGGGCACCACGCGACTGATCAAGCCGCAGCGCTCGGCCTCATCGACTTCCATGAAGCGCCCGGTCAGGCACAGGTCCATGGCCTTGGCCTTGCCGATGGCGCGGGTCAGGCGCTGGGTGCCGCCGGCACCGGGCAACGTGCCGACCTTGACTTCGGGCTGGCCGAATCGAGCGTTGTCGGCGGCGATGACCATGTCGCACATCATCGCCAACTCGCAGCCCCCGCCCAGCGCCAGGCCGGCAACCGCGGCGATCACCGGCTTGCGGCAGCGGGTGACGGTCTCCCAGTTGGCCGTGACGAAATCCTCCAGGTACACATCGGCAAACCCCTTGAACTGCAATTCGCTGAGATCGGCACCGGCCGCGAAGGCTTTGTCGTTGCCGGTAATGACGACGGCCCGAATCCGCTCATCGGCCTCGAAGGCCAGCAGCGCCTGGCCCAGCTCGGTCATCAAGGCATCATTGAGGGCGTTATGGACAGCCGGGCGATTCAAACGGATCAGGCCGACGGCTGCACGCTGCTCGACAAGGATATTCAGGAAAGCCATGTCACCTACCTCTTGTTGTTCGGTATGGGTTTCGAATATATCCACAGAAAAAATTAAAGACAACATGTTGACACATTAATTTTGAAAGCCTTATCTTCAGCTCATCGAAAGGGCAATACCAGATCGTAAGAAAACAACAATTCCAACCCTTAAGAGTCGATACTTATAAATGAACACCTGGACAGCCACACCACCAGATCGTCATCCGGAAGCGTCCTCCACAAGCGCTATCAGTGACATGATCATTACAGATTACTGGGGTATACAGGTTGCACGAGGCCAAGGCTGTCGCGCCCTGTCGAGCTACCAGGCTGGCGAGAACAATCCTGTCTCGTTTACCTACGGCGAACTGGATGCCGTGGTCACCCGCATGGGTGCCGGCCTGGCCGCCCTGGGTGTGGAAAAAGGCAGTGTGGTGTCCTGCCAGTTGCCCAACGGCTGGCAGATGACAGCCTTGTTCCTGGCCTGTGCCCGTATCGGCGCGGTGTTCAACCCGCTGATGCCGATCTTTCGGGAACGCGAACTGCGCTTCATGCTCGGCCACGCCCGCAGTCATCTTCTGGTCGTGCCCAAACACTTCCGGGGTTTCGATTACGCCAGCATGGCCGAAGGCCTGCGCACCGACCTGCCGGAACTGCGCCATGTACTGGTGATAGGGGGTGACGGTCACAACAGCTTTGAACAGCAACTGCTCGAGCGGGAATGGGAAAAGCACTGCGATACCCAGGCGCTGTTCGCAGAACGACGCCCCCAGGCCGACGATATTCTCCAGCTGCTCTTCACTTCCGGCACCACGGGTGAACCCAAAGGGGTGCTGCACACCTCCAGGACCCTGCTGAGCAATATCATTCCTTATGCCGAGCGCCTGGGGCTTGGCCACGAAGACATTATCTTCATGGCCTCGCCCATGGCTCACCAGACCGGTTTTCTCTACGGTCTGATGATGCCCATCTACCTCGGCGCGGCAGCGGTACTGCAAGACGTCTGGGATGCGCGCACCGCCATAAGGATCGCCGCCGCCGAGCGCCCGACTTTCACGATGGCCTCAACACCGTTTCTCGCCGATTTGATCGAGCTCGCACCGGACAATGGTGACGCGCTCACGAGCCTGCGTTTTTTTGTCTCGGCCGGCGCGCCCATTCCGGAAAGCCTGGTGGAAAAGGCTGGCAACAGCATCAACGCGAAAATCATCTCGGCCTGGGGCATGACCGAAACCGGCGCTGCCACCATGACGCGTCCGCAGGACGATCCCGAGCGGGCCATCTACAGCGACGGCGTGGTGCTACCGCTCATGGATGTGCGGGTGGTCGATGATGCCGGGCTTGCGCTGCCCGCCGGCAGCGAAGGCCATCTTCAGGTCCGCGGCGCGAGCCTGTTCGTGGGCTACCTCAAGCGCCCCGATCTCTACGGCGTTGACGCCCAGGGCTGGTTCTCCACCGGAGACCTGGCCCGTATGGATGCCCAGGGCTACATCCGCATCACCGGACGAACAAAGGATGTCGTCATCCGCGGCGGCGAAAACATTCCGGTGGTTGAGGTGGAAAACCTGCTCTACAAGCACCCGGCCATTTCGGCGGCGGCCCTGGTGGGCTGCCCCGACGAGCGACTCGGTGAGCGTGTCTGCGCTTACGTCACGTTGCATGACGGCTACACGGAGCTGAGCCTCGATGACGCGGTGACCTTTCTGCTCGAACACAGTCTGTCGCGCAACTATTTGCCCGAGTACCTGGAGGTGCTGCCTGCCCTGCCCCGCACGCCCTCCGGGAAGATCCAGAAATTCAAGCTGCACGAGCGGGCCGCGAACATTCGCATCGACCCGGCCAAGCGTCGCTGATCAACACACTCGATACACGCAACTCAACTGACTTGGAGAATGCCCCATGAAAGGCCTTAGTGGAAAAACCGTGATCATCACTGGCGGGGGCGGCGGCATCGGCCGCGCGGTGTGCCAGCGCTTCGCCGCCGAAGGCAGCCGGGTGGCGGTGCTGGATCGCGACAGCGCTGCGGCGCAGGTCACCGTCGACCTGATCCGCGAAGCCGGTGGAAAAGCAGTCGCCTATGCCGCCGACATCGCCGACTACGACGCCATCACCCAGACCGTGGCGGCCATCGAAAAAGACTTGGGTGTGCCGACCGTACTGGTCAACAACGCCGGGTTCGACCGCTTCATGCCGTTTCTCAAGACCGAACCAAAGCTCTGGGAGCAGCTGATTTCGATCAACCTGACCGGTGCCCTGAACATGCACCACGTGGTGCTGCCGAAAATGCTCGAGGCCGGTGGCGGCAAAGTCATCAACATTGCCTCTGATGCCGCCCGCGTCGGCTCGTCGGGCGAGGCCGTCTATGCAGCCTGCAAGGCTGGCCTGGTGGGCTTGAGCAAAACCCTGGCGCGGGAGCTGGCGACCAAGAACATCAACGTCAACGTGGTCTGCCCCGGTCCGACCGACACCGCGCTGCTCAAAAGCGTGGCCGAAACCTCCAGCAACCCGGAAAAGCTCCTGGAAGCCTTCAAGAATGCCGTGCCGATGCGCCGACTCGGCCAACCGGAAGACTATCCGGGAATCATCGCCCTGCTCGCCAGCGACGATGCCAATTTCATCACCGGTCAAGTCATCAGCGTGTCCGGCGGCCTGACGATGGCTGGCTAAGCCAGACGATACTCATATGGGAGAGCATGCAATGAACTACGAAGACATCCTGTACCAAGAACTCAACGGTGTCGCGACCATCACCATCAACCGCCCCGAGCGCTACAACGCATTCCGCGGCCAGACCTGCATGGAGCTGATTGACGCGTTCAACCGCGCCGGCTGGAACAAGGAAATCGGCGTCATCGTCTTCACCGGCGCAGGCGACAAGGCCTTCTGCACCGGAGGCGACCAGGGCGCTCATGAAGGCCAGTACGACGGCCGCGGCCTGATCGGCCTGCCGGTCGAAGAGCTGCAGAACCTGATCCGCGAAGTACCCAAGCCAGTGATCGCACGGGTCAACGGCTTCGCCATCGGTGGCGGGCACGTGCTGCACGTGGTCTGCGACCTGAGCATCGCCTCCGAAAACGCGGTGTTCGGCCAGGTCGGCCCCAAGGTCGGCTCGGTCGACCCAGGCTACGGCACCGCCTACCTGTCGCGCCTGATCGGCGAAAAACGCGCCCGCGAAATCTGGTACCTGTGCCGCAAGTACAGCGCCCGCCAGGCGCTTGACTGGGGGCTGGTCAACGCCGTGGTGCCCCACGATCAGCTCGATGAAGAAGTACAGAAATGGTGCGAGGAAATTCTCGAGAAGAGCCCTACCGCGCTGTCCATCGCCAAGCGCTCGTTCAATGCCGACAGCGCCAACATCGGCGGCATCGGCGGCCTCGGCATGCAGGCCCTGAGCCTGTACTACGACACTGAGGAGTCCAGGGAAGGCGTCGCCGCTTTCAAGGAAAAGCGCAAGCCCGAGTTCCGTAAATTCTACAAATGATCCCTGCGCCGGCAGCCATGGCGCTGCCGGTTCAGCACCCGAATGGCCTGGAGAGCATCATGAATTTCGCATTCACAGAACAACAAAATGCCATCCGCGACAGCGTTGCACGATTCAGCGCTGACGTCCTCGCCCCCGGTTACCGCCAGCGGGATCGCGACGGCCGCATCGAGCGCGAAGTCATTGCCCAAATGGGCGAAATGGGCCTGCTTGGCGGCGAACTGCCTGAGGAGTTCGGCGGCAGCGGCCTGGACTGTGTCACCGCCGGCCTGATCATCGAAGAACTGGCCCGTGGCGACTTCAACGTCGCGTACATCCCACTGCTGACGTCGTTGAACGGCCAGATCATCGCCCGCTACGCCGACGCATCGCTGGCCCGGGAATGGCTGGGTGAAATGACGGCCGGGCGCAAGGTCGCCTGTATTGCCCTGACCGAACCCGGCGGCGGGTCCGACGCTGCCAGCTTGCGCCTGAAGGCCGAACTCAAAGGCGACGTCTATGTGCTCAACGGCGAGAAGACGTCTATATCCATGGCCGATCAGGCGGATGTCGCCGTGGTCTTCGCCCGCACCGGCACCGTGGAGCAACGCGCCAGCGGCATCAGCGCTTTTCTGGTGCCCATGAACCTGCCGGGCATCAGCACCACCCGTTTCGAGGATGCCGGCGAGCGTGCCATTGGCCGCGGGTCGATTTTCTTCGACAACGTTGAAGTGCCGGCCAGCCATCGCCTGGGCGATGAAAATAAGGGATTCAAACAGGTGATGCAGGGCTTCGACTACAGCCGCGCCCTGATCGGCCTGCAGTGCCTGGCATTGGCCCAGCAGTCGCTGGATGAAACCTGGCAATGGCTGACCGAACGCAAGGCCTTCGGCCAGGCGTTGTCTTCCTTTCAGGGTTTGACCCACCCACTGGCAGAATTGCAGACCTACGTGCATGCTGCGCGCCTGCAGTGCTATTACGCCTTGTGGCTCAAGGATAATAAGCTGCCGCACAATGCCGAGGCGGCCATGAACAAATGGTGGGGACCGAAACTGGCGTTCGATGTGGTCAAGCAGTGCCTGCTGGCCCATGGGCACACCGGTTACGGCGAGGACCTGCCGTTCGCCCAGCGCTTGCGCGATGTACTTGGCCTGCAAATCGGTGACGGCACCGCGCAGATCATGAAAAATATCATCGCGCGCGAATTTGTCCCCAACTGATGCCCTGCCTGCTCCGCCAGGCCGGGCGCTCATACAGCCGCGCTCGTCCTTACGGAGCCGACAAGGAACATTGATGAACAATAGCGATACCCGATCCGTACCCAATACGCTGTTTTTCCGGTTGTTCCAGACCGGTAACGTGCTGCAAAGGCAAGTCCAGAAAGAGATGGGCATCAGCACGGTGCAATGGGCCGTGCTCGGCGCACTGTCACGCGAACGTTATGAAGGGGGTATTTCGTTCTTTGAACTGACCGAATACCTGTTCGTCAGTCGCCAGAGCCTGGACGGTGTACTCAAGCGCATGGAGCGCGACAACCATGTGCTGCGCGTGCCCCACCCGGATGACGGACGTGCCCGCCTGGTGCAGTTGACCGATACCGGCAGGACATTCTGGGACTCTCTGCAGGAAAGGATCCAGACGTTTTACCAGCAGGCATTGAAAGGCTTCAGTTTCGACGACAGCGTCAGCCTGCTGCATTACCTCAACAAGCTACAGGGCGACATGGCCGCCATATCGCTCGGTAGCGAGCAGCAAGACGACGAGGCGCAATAGGCTGATCCCAACCTTCCTGCCCTCGCCCAAGCGTCATTGTTCATAAAACCCTGAACAGCCCTTTCCAGGGGCTGGCTGAACAACAAAAACAACTCACGGCAGGCAGGAACATCACATCATGCGTACAGCCAATCCCGTCACTGGGCATCTGGCCGGGCCGACTCGCGCCCGGTATTCCTTGAAAGCCACTTGTGTGTCTGCGTTATTGCTCGCGACACAGGCCCATGCAGACCTGGTCGCCGACAGCCACATGAGCCTGGAAACACGAAATTTCTACATGAATCGCGATTACCGGGATGCGGGTCTGTCCGACGGACCGCGCCATGATGGCAAGCCTCAGAGCAAGGCCGAAGACTGGGCACAAGGCTTCATTCTGCGCGGTAACTCCGGGTTCACCGAGGGTACGGTCGGCGTTGGCCTTGATGTCCTGGGGCTGGTCGGCGTCAAGCTCGACTCCGGCGGCGGCAGCAGTGGTACGGGTGTCCTGCAGCGCAATCAACGGACTGGCGAGCCCGTCGACGAGTACAGTTTCCTGGCGCCGACCGCCAAGCTCAAAGTCGCCAAGACCCTGGTCACCCTCGGCAACCACGAACCGGTCATGCCCGTGTTGTTCCGCAATGACACACGGCTGTTGCCACAAACCTATCAGGGTGGTCAGGTCGTCTCCACTGACATCCAGAACCTGAGCCTCACCGCCGGACAATTTCGCCAGGCCCATCAGCGCGACTCGTCAGACTATGAAGACATGCGCATGGCGGCCGATGGCTCTACCGGCGGCGTGCCCACAGACCGTTTCAACTACGCAGGCGCGACCTACGCCCTCCAGCCCAATCTCAGCGCCACGTTTTACCGCGCCGAACTGAAGGACAATTACAGCCAGAATGCCGCCAGCCTTTTATACAAGTCGGCGTTGACCGAAAGCGTCAACTTCAAGGCCGACCTACGCTACTTCGGCAGCGATAACGAAGGCCATACCAACGTCGACAACCGCTATTTGGGTGGCATGTTCACGGTGAGCAGCCGCGGCCATTCCCTGGGCCTTGGTTATCAAAACCAACGTGGCGACACCGGACTTCCCTATTTGTCGGTTGCCGATCCCTGGGCCTTGAATAACGGCACATACCAACCCTTTGTCCGGGCCAGGGAAGATTCCTGGCAATTGCGCTATGACTATGACTTTGCCCCCATGGGCCTGCCCGGACTGACATTGATGACCCGCTACATGCGAGGCAATGATTTCGAGATTCGAGGCGTTGCCGCCAAAGAGTGGGAGCGCAATACCGACATTGCCTACGTGATCCAGAGCGGGCCTTTACGAAACCTGAGCCTGCGCTGGCGCAATGTCACGTATCGCGGCAGCGCAACGACCGACGTGGATGAAAATCGCCTGATCGTCGCGTACACGTTCAAGTTCTGGTAGGCCGAGGTTTACGCCCATTGTCCCGGAACTGAATTCAGCCAGAAGTGGCATCGTCACAACCGTGGCGAGGGAGCCCGCTCCCTCGCCACGGTTCATTCGCCGTTCCAACTATCCTTGACTGACGGATATCAGGAGCCACCGGTGATGCGTACGATCAATCTGCACGCCGCACAGCGCGACGACCTGGAAACCCTTGAATGCCTGATGCAGTTCTATACCTATGACTTCAGCGAGTGGTTGCCGTTGAAACTGGCTGAACACGGTTTCTTCAACATCCTGCCCCTGACCGATTACTGGCGAAAACCCGCGACCCGGCCGTTTCTCATCAGGGTGGACGGGGAATTGGCCGGGTTCGTGACCGTGGACGATGAAACCCATCGGCCCGGTATCGAGCACAACATCGGTTACCTGTTCGTGACCCGGCGCTTTCGTGGCCAGGGTGTCGCGAAGTTTGTCGTTTCCACCCTCTTGAGCCGTTTCCCCGGTCAATGGCAGATTTTCCACATCGAGGCGAACCAAACGGCGCGACTGTTCTGGGCTGCGGTCATGCCCCATCTCACGGGTGGCGAGTACAGCCTGCATCACCCGTCGATTGGCGGTTATCCATGCACCCTTTACCGCTTTGAAAAATCGCCACCTTCACCAGCACCAGGCCCAATCCCGTAGAACCGCCAAAGGCTCCGATCCTGGCGATCCATCCGCCCCACAGCCCCCTAAACCCTTTGTGCTAATTCCAAACAGCTTTGTCAGACAATATGTAGTGACGAAAAATATTCACTACAAAACCGTTGACGCCTTCGATTTGCCCTTGCATGATGCAGACGTCTCCCCGATCGGGAGTACACGCAACACGCTTGAGCAAGCTCGTCTGACCGCCGAGCTGTTTTTTCCGGATACACCCTGCCCACAAGGCAGATTGAAGAAGCTGACCTGGCCCGAACGTCCAGTACAAGGACGAGAAGCGCTAGCGATCCATCCTCATGAAGCTTGTGCCCGACCCTGAAAACGTCGGCAGTGGCCTGAAGGTATTCGCTGCTTCTCTTCGTTGTGACGCTAACGCGTAGCAGTTATTCAACACGACTACATGCAACAGATGCGGGACCCCGTCGAATATGGCGGACGACTGCTGACGTCCTGGTTTCGGTGCCAGGGATCAACTAACCGATGGGCTACTTGTATTAGCGAATCAACTTTGAAAGATCACCAAATGGTCAAGGGGTTTTAAAATGAATCTGAACAATCAACCAACTATCGAAGAACTGGCTCGTATGTTCGCTGCGCAAAAAGACAGCCACGACAGCCATATTCTGTGGATCAGCAAGTCGGGCCAGGTTCATATCGACTGCCTGTCGCCACATGCCCATGAAACCGAGTTTGACCAGAACAACCAGAACCTGCTCGCCCGACTGAAGATGTACCGTCGCGGCCAGGGCTATGTCGGCAAGAAAGCGGCGGCCGACAAGGACTTCATCGGTAATGTTCTGCAAACGCTGAAACAGACCTGGGCATCGATGCAGAACCAGAACGAAGTTCGGGTGATTGACCGGTTCTACTGATCAGGAAGCGTCATCACTGACTTACCCATAAAAAAGGGCCTGCTCCCCACAAGGAGCAGGCCCTTTTTAATGCCTGATAGACCTGCTGACCGACGTTCACATTTGCCAGCGAACTTGACCGCAAAGGCCGCTGCGTCAGGCGCTTTTTTAACGTTTGACCGACAGATTCGTCTGGGTCATGCGGCTACGGATCGTGAACACGCCATCGCCCGAGAGAATCGCGCTACGGGCAAACAGGCGTCCGCTTTCCCAGTTCGACAGGCCCAGCTCGGGCTTGTTGAGCGCGTACTGGCCATCGACCCAACGGGTAATGCCATTGCCGACAAAGGGCGCATTGACCGCATTGTAGAAACGCTCCTGGGTCGCCGCGTCTTCGCTGAGCAGCGACACGGTGAACTGAGGGCTGTAGCGATTGAACAAGGCGATGGCGCTGTCCAGGTCGTCGACGATCTTCAGGCTCACTTCAGGGGTTTCTTCCCATTCCCACTCGCGGCCCAGCTGATCTTCCGGCAGCGGCTCGGCCAGTGCTTCGGTGCGATAGCCTTCAGCACGGTAGACCTCGACGGTCGCGCCTTGCCACTGCGCCGGCAGGAACGTTTCGCTGCCTTCGACGATGTGCAATTTGCAGCCCTGGCCCCGCGCCTTGCCGGCCTGTTGCAGTGCGTCCAGAAACAGTGGCACCAGTTCGGCGGCGCGGTCGCGGTGGATCAGGCAGACGTTGAGGGTATTGCAGACCTTGCGGTCGAGGGAGTTGCGCACCACCGCGGCGAAACGCGTGGCGTCGGCGTCTCTGTGGGCGATCAACCAGGCGCCACCGGTGCCGTGCAGGCTGACGGCAGTGCCGGCCTGTTGCGCGATGCTGCCCAACTGGCTGACGGCGCGACCCGAACCCCGGGCCACCGCCAGCGATAGACGGCGGTCGGCAAACATCGCCCAACCGGCGGCATGATTGACGCTCTCCACCAGCGACACCGCACCGGTCGGCAACCCTGCGTCGGCCAGCGCCGGATTCAACGCGTGAGTGACGATGGCCTGGGCGGTGCCCAAGGCATCACTGCCAATGCGCAGTACGGCAGTGTTACCGGTGCGCAGCACACCGGCGGCGTCGGCGAAGACGTTCGGCCGGCCTTCGAAGACGAACGCGACAATGCCCAGCGGCGAAACCACCTGCTCGACTTTCCAGCCGTCATGCTCGACGCAGCTGACCACTTGGCCGCGGGTGGCCGCGGCATCGCGCCAGGCGCGCAGGCCGGCAATCATGTCGCGGCGCATGCGCTCATCGGCCAGCAAACGGGTGGTCGAACGACCGCGAGCCTTGGCCCGTTCGATGTCAGCCAGGTTGGCCGCCTCGATCAAGGCCCAGCACTCCGGGTTTTCCAGACGTTGGGCAAACAGATCGAAGAAGGTGCTGATGGCTTGATCCGACACCAACGACATTGCGGTAAACGCCGCTTCGGCACGGGCAATCGCGACGGACGCCGCCTGCTGGTCAGCCACTGGAATCAGCAGCAGTTCACCGCTGACCTGCTCCACCAACAGGTGGTCACCGGGCTGGAAGCGTGCCGCCAGTTCGGGGCTGACCACAGTGACACGATTACCAGCGAAAGGGATCGGCGTGCCAGCGACTAGACGTTCGAGCGCGAGAGACATGAAGCAGTATCACCATGCAATGGGCGGGCGGAAAATGTATAGCAAAAGTCCCTGAGCGTCATCCGCCGTTGGCCAGCACCGATGATCGTAAAACCCTCTGCCCGGGCCCGGCCCGCCTACGCTTAAAGCGCGTACCCGCGTTTCCTGTTTTCGACGGAGGCCGTCATGAGCGATGAATTCACCAGCCATGGCGCAGCGCTTGACGACGAAGGAATGGAAAATGCCCTGGACCTGGCCAAAGTCAGCGCTGCGCAACTCTGGGCTGTGCTAGCAGTAGAAACCTCCGGCAACGGATTCTTTTCCGACCGGCGCCCGAAAATCCTTTACGAACGTCACGTCTTCAGCCGCTTGACCCATCAGACGTTTGACGCACAACACCCCGATATCAGCAGCAAATCCCCCGGCAGCTACGGCGCAACGGGCGCGCATCAATATGATCGGCTGAATCAGGCCATCAGCCTGAACCGCAACGCGGCCCTGCAAAGCGCTTCCTGGGGACTGGGCCAGACGATGGGCTTCAATTTCGCCGCAACGGGGTCGGCGGATGTCGAGGCGATGATCAAGCGCATGGTTGCATCCGAAAACGAACAACTGCTGTGCACCGTGAACCAACTGATCGAGGGGGGATCGGTCGCGGCGCTGCGGGCCAGGGACTGGGTGAACTTCGCCCGTCGTTACAACGGCCCCAACTACGCCATCAACAACTACGACTTGCGACTCAGCGCCGCGTATCAAAAGTTCTCTTATGGGGGCACGCCGGACCTGCGAATCCGTATGGCGCAAACCTACCTCACGTACCTGGGCTGGCACCCTGGCGCCATCGACGGCATCGTCGGCAAGCAGACCCGGGACGCAATGAACCTGTTCCAGGCCAAGGAAGGACTGGACTCGACCACGGTGCTCAATGACGAAACCCTGGAACATTTGCGCAACCGGGTCCTGGCGTTATCGGACTGACTCGATGCCCACGCAAACGGCCCCGCAGGTGCAGCGGGGCATGGGACCTCAGACCGCCGATTGCAGGCGCGAATGGAGCAAGCCCTTGACCGTGCGCATCACGGCGGCATTCGCCTGCTCCATCTGAGCCACCTGCTTCAAGGCTTCTTCCAGCTCGCCACGGGCATGGGCTTGCATCGCCGCCTGGCCGCTGCTGTGCACCAGACGATGCGGCACCTCCATGCGCCGGAAATCCGCGTTACGCTCGGCCTCGTTGCCTTCGCCGTAATACCACTGGCCGAACAGGCACTCGGTTTCATCTGGCAGGGTCAAGGGCGAACCGGGCTTGGGATTGAGCAGGCGGTCATACACCGTGACCTTGAGCGTCAGCTCCTGCAGGTTGGCCAGCTCGACGTTGGACAACAGGTGCGACTGGTCGATTTCCCGCTGCATCAGCTGCGCTTCGCTGTACATGCCGGCCATGGCTTCGGCGGTTTTATCGATCACCGCGCCGAAGGCACTGGAAATCTGGCTCTGTTGCGAAATCGCCTGTTTGGCCTGGCTGATTTCCTGCTGGATGGCCGAAGTTTCCTTAACGATTTCCCGGGTCGCTTCGGCGGTTTTCTCCGCCAGCAGGCGCACCTCCCCGGCCACCACCGCGAAGCCGCGCCCGGTGTCCCCGGCGCGCGCGGCTTCGATGGCTGCATTGAGCGCCAACAGGTTGGTTTTACGGGCAATGTCGCTGATCAAATCGACGATGCGATCAATCTCACTGGCCCGGCCGACCAAATGAGTGATCACGCCTTCCAGCGCATCCAGCCCGGCGGCCATGACCCGCGATTGTTCTTGCAGATGACCGACCTGCTCGCGATTGTCGATGGCGGCGCGGGCCACGGTTTGCGCCCGTTGGTGATTGAGCTTGAGGCGCTGGTTGAGCATCGAGAAGGATTCGCTGACCGGCGACAACGAGTTACCGCAGGTCAACAGGTGTTGCGCCAGGCCACGGAAGAAGTCGCGATCACGTCGATCGGCCTGGTGCGCGATCAGAAGCGCGTCGTCCGGGGATGCCACGACCGTCGGTTGCGGCACCGCCGCGGAGGGCTCAACGCTATGCCCGGCGGTTTTCCTGCGCCATGTGAAATTCATCGTCACTCCCCCTGCCCATGACGCAACGCGTCAAAAGCGCGGACGATACGAATGAACGGCACCGGGTAACAGATCCAATTTGACGAATTAACCGCACGCCACCACACCGCCAATGTCCTGTGGGAGCGAGCTTGCTCGCGATAGCGGTGGGTCAGCCACCCTCAATGCTGGATGCGCAACCGTCATCGCGGGCAAGCCCGCTCCCACAGGAGGGCGGTGATGACTCGGGATGGTTGCGTATCAAAGTGTGTACAGCCCTGCCCCAGACACACCCCGCACTTAAAACCCCACCCCAAAGACACACCGCAGATACACCCGGTTGATGAAATGCGCCTGTCGATTGGCCAAGCCGATCCTTGCGCCGAACGGGCGCACAGTCGCCCGACATCCCTGATCTGTAGGAGACCCCTGTCCATGAGCACTTTCATTTCATCCACCGTCAAAGGCCTGCACCTGAACCTTGACCGCGCCGGCACCTGGATCGCGCCTTTGACCCTGCGGATTTTTCTGGCCTGGGAGTTCTTCGAATCCGGACTGGAAAAATTCAATGGCGAAAACTGGTTCGCCGACATCCAGGACCGCTTCCTGTTTCCGTTCAACCACCTGCCGGCCACGTTGAACTGGGAACTGTCGATGTGGGTGGAATTGATCTGCGCCCTCGCCTTGCTGGTGGGCCTGGCCACACGCTTTTCGGCGATCAGCCTGATGGTGGTCACCATCGTCGCCACCGCCGCTGTTCACTGGCCGGCCGATTGGTCGACCTTGAGTGACCTGGCCCAGGGTTACTCGATCACCAACAAAGGCTATGGCAACTTCAAACTGCCGCTGATTTACCTCGCGGCGCTGGTACCACTGGTGCTGTCAGGCCCTGGCAAGTTCAGTCTCGATGCGCTGCTGGCCCGATGCTTCTGGCGCCGTAGCCCTGTCTGAATCAACACCTGTAGGAGCCAGCCTGCTGGCGATGGACTCAAGCACGCCGCGTTCATCCAGACCACACGCGTTATCGTTGACGTCCATCGCGAGCGAGCTCGCTCCTACAAGAGACCATGCCCAGGCATGGGTCACGCAATACCTGTAGGAGCCAGCCTGCTGGCGATGGTCTCCAGTACGCCGCGTTCATCCAGATCACACGCGTTATCGTTGACGTCCATCGCGAGCGAGCTCGCTCCTACAAGAGACCATGCCCAGGCATGGGTCACGCAATTCCTGTAGGAGCCAGCCTGCTGGCGATGGACTCAAGCACGCCGCGTTCATCCAGATCACACGCGTTATCGTTGACGTCCATCGCGAGCGAGCTCGCTCCTACAAGAGACCATGCCCAGGCAGGGGTCACGCAATACCTGTAGGAGCCAGCCTGCTGGCGATGGACTCAAGCACGCCGCGTTCATCCAGATCACACGCGTTATCGTTGACGTCCATCGCGAGCGAGCTCGCTCCTACAGAGGTCAGTCAGCGGCAAATCGGGCAAATAATCGTCCATTCAGGCCAAACCCCTTGGTTGTTTGGGTCTATACATAACTGTACGCAGTGGGCCGACAACAAGAGGCACAGGCCGTGGACAGCAAGGGTTCGGGCACGAATCTGGCCTTTTGGTTGCCAGGCAGTGCGGTCATCCTGAGTCTGGTGGTATCGATGTTCGCCCTCAACCGCGAACCCTTCCTGGAACCGCGCCCCATCGGTGCGCAATTCCAGGCGCAACTGCCTATCGAAGCACGGCTCTGGCAGGACCCTTTCGACGCGGTCGAGCGCTATCGCAAAAAGCTCGGCGACAGCAAAAACCCTGATGCCGAGAACGTGTGCAGCCCCGACCTTTCGCCACTGTCCGGCGCAAAACAGGCGCCCGATATCATGGTCGCGCTGGTCGAGGGCGGCCCCTACGCCGATGAGGTCGAGCGTCGCCGGCGCATTCGCTACGCCTTGCTCGCCGGCTTCAAGAATTCCCATCGAGTGCCGGATCAGGAGCAGTACATTCACTGCCTGAGACTGGCCGACAACCTGTCCCCCGATGCGCCACAGAAAAACGCCGTCGTCGACGCGCCCTACGAAGTGTTCGTCTCCAACCCCTTCGATCCGCCGACCGCGCTGGAAGGCGCCTCACCACCTGCGGACCGCACGATCGTGTTCTGGTTGAAACAGGACGCCCTCGGTGCGACGCCGTTGCAAAACCTGGAAACCCTGCGCCAGACCCTGAATCACAAAGTCACTGCGGCGTGCGCGCCAACTGGCTGCTCCGAACAGCCGGAGCGCGCCGTGCTGAAGGTCATCGGGCCGTCGACCTCGACGGTGCTGCGAGACATGTTCCAGGATCAGGACATCGGCAAGGCCACGCCGAATGTGGAAATCTACTCACCGTTGGCCACCGCCGATAACGAAACCCTGGATCGCGGCTACCAACGGCTGTCACCGCCGCTGGTCAATCGGCCACCCATGAAGTTGCTGCGCACCGTCAGCGACGACGGCACCATGACCCAATTGATGCTCGACGAGCTGAAGTTGCGCCGCGTCGACCCGGCCGCCGGCGTGCGTTGTAGCGACGGTACCCAGCGCCGGGTCGATTCACCCTGCACGCGCACGCTACGGCGCAGCGACAACCGCATCGCCTTGATTTCCGAGTGGGACAGTTTCTACAGCCGCGCGCTGATCGAGAGCTTCAAGCTGCAAGTGGCCCGCGACGCGCACCTGAATGACAGCGAAAAGAACCCGCGTGAAGCGGTCGACCAATGGATTTTGCGCTTCAGCTATTTACGCGGCCTGGATGGGCGCCTGCCGGAAGAGTCGGCGAGCACCGACAAAACCGCCAGCACCGATGCCGGCAAAAACACACCCGGCAGCCCCCCGATCGACCTCAGCCCGCTGGAAAAGGCCGACGGTAATGCTCAGCTCGACTACCTGCGACGCCTGGCCGACCACATCGCCCGCGAAGACGAGGCCTATCGACGCAATGGCGAAAGCGGCATCGGTGCCATCGGCATACTGGGCGTCGATGCCTACGACAAGCTGCTGGTGTTGCAGGCACTCAAGACCCGGATGCCCTACAAACTGTACTTTTCCACCGACCTCGATGCCCGCATGCTGCAACGGGGCCAGGCGCAGACCACCCGCAACCTGATCCTGGCGGCCCCTTACGGGCTCACCCTGACGCGCGCCCTGCAACAAGACGTGCCGCCGTTCCGCGACAGCCTGCAAAGTGCGGTGTTTGTCTCGGTGCTGGCGGCGCTGGCGCCGCAGTCGTTCGATGCCAAGCGCGCGAAGTTCGACTACTCCAAATCGGAGCTGCTATCGCCGGGCATTTATGAAATCGGCATCAGTGGTTTCATTCCTCTGGCGACCCGGCTTAGCGCCTCACGCCCGGCCAATTGCCAGGCGCCGACCCAATCGCAATCCGATCGCGGCATCCGCCCCCACGACCTGATGGCCCTGCGCTGCCTCCAGGACCCTTCGCCCCCTCCCTACCCCGAACCGTCCCCGTCGATCCGCGAGCGTTTCAAACAAACCCAATCCTTTTTCTGGGCCGGGCCGCTGACGTTCTCCTTGCTGATGATCGCCAGTTTCATCCTCTGGTGGCGGATCGAAGGTCCGCAGGACGATCACGACGCGCGGCTGGCCTGGGTGCGCGGCGTGCCGATCAGCCTGTTCATGGTCGCGGCGGTGTGCGCCTTCATCGCCACGCGCTTCTGGCACGCGGAGTTTCTCTGGTTCACCTTCGTGTTGATCCTGCTGGGCATCCTGTCATTGAACCTGACCCGGCGCTCCACCCGAAAACTGGCGCTGGCCGAGGATCCGATGGCCAGTCCTGTCCCGGCCTCCGACGACGCCTGGGTGTGGTACATCGTGGTTCCGCTGGTGATGTTCATCCTCGCGCTGATGCTGGCGTACCAGATGCGCAGCACCCTGACCGACAACGGCCTGGGCGAGCCGATGTTTCTGTTCGAAGGCATCAGTGCCTGGCCGACCGTGGCGTTGCGCTTGCTGGCGGTGCTGATATCCATCTCGGCATTGACCTGGGGCTGGCGCAAGTTGCGCATCAACCGCGCCGAGATCGAAACCACCTTTCACTTGCGCCTGCACATGCGCAAATACGAGATGACCTTGTGGGGCCAGGTTCGACGCTTGCTGCGCCGTGGCAAAGGCTGGAGCTTGCGGCGCTGGTGCAATGAACTGGGTCACTGGTTGCTGCTGATATTTTTCCCGTTGATGAGCGCCAGCGAGGACTGGTCAAAACCCTGTGCGTCGGCTCAGGTCAATTGCACCGACGGGCGCAAGATGATCTCCATTGCACGCTTCTGGGGCGAGCATTGCATCTGTGGTTCATTCGGTGCCCGCATGCTGCGGGCGGGCCTCGCCACCTGGCTTTACGTGGTCGTGACCAGCGTACTGTTTGTCGTCTGGCCCATGGAAGGCATGCCCGTTCGCGGTCAATCGATCTGGTGGATGGTGAGCTGGCTGATTCCCACCCTGACGTTCCAGGTTCTGGTGTTCTGGGTCATGGACGCCAATCTGCTGTTGACCCGATTTATCCGCCATCTCAGCGAGCATCATGCGATCTGGCCGGGTTCGTTGCAGGCTGAGCACAAGAAAATCTTCGGAACGCTCAAGCACCCCTGTATCGATGAGTGGGTGGATATGCAGCTGATCGCCAAGCGCACCTCGGCCGTCAACCGACTGATTTACGCGCCGACGGTGGTCATGTTGATCCTGGTGGCCTCACGCAGCAGCCTGTTCGACAACTGGCCGACACCGCCCGGCCTGGTCATTTCCTACCTGGTCACGGCGCTGTTGCTGCTCGGTTCCGCGCTGTCACTGCGACGCGCCGCAGAAAAGGCCCGCACCCGGGCCTTGCAGCGACTCGACGCCTACCTGCTGGAAACCCAGGAATCCTCGCCCTGCTACGGCAAGTTCAAGATGATCCGCGAGCGGGTGGCGACGCTCAATACCGGCTCCTTCTCACGCTATGCCGAAGACCCGCTGATCAAGGCCTTGCTGTTGTCGCTGACCGGGATTGGCGGCTCGGCGATTGTCGATGCGCTGAATTTTGCAAAGTTTTAAGGCGCAGCCCCCTGGATCAGAAGCCTTGCGATTGCTGTTGCACGTCAATCGCAAGGTTGATGCCCCTGATCATTTCGCGGCAAGCGGCGCCCATTCGAACCGATAGGACCTGGGGGACGGTCCTGGCTGGCATTGACCGTTATCGGCATCGGCGCCGACGATCGACCACTGTGCACGGGAGTTTTCGCCCAGTTCATGGGCGGCTTCGGGCTTGAAGCACCGGGTCAGGACTTCGTCCGGCACCAGGGCATAGGCCTGCGGGTGCTCGCGCAGCCATTGGGCGGCCCTTTCGACCGTGGAGTTGTCCATGCCGAAATGCACGATTGGCTGGCGGGCGAACAACCAGTGCCCCTCCTCCCAATTGACCAGCACCAGGTCCGCACCGTGGCTCATGGTCGCGGCCTGGGACATGATCGCCTGATCCGGGTTGACGCCATCGGCGAACGGTTCGATAAACCCGCGGGCGAACCACAACACGAACCAGCCTGCCACCAGGGCCGGAAATGCCCGGCGCAGGCGCGGACGCCGCTTGAACCAGCGCTGCAGCAGCCAGGGAATCAGCGGCGCGGCCGCCAGTACCAGTCCCGGTAGCGCCGGGTAGATGTACAACTTGCGCTTGCCGGCACTGATGCAAAAGAACAGCACCACCAGCGTGACCCAACCGAGCAGCACCAGCACCCGACCGTCACGCTTTTGCAGCTGACGGCGCCAGGCCGGCACCAGCCATGGCAAGGCCAGTACCAACGGCAGCCAGTATTGCGGAATGACGTTGGTGAAGAAGTACCAGAACGGTTCGCGGTGATGCCACGAGTTGGCGTAGCGCCCGGCCGTCTGGCGCAAGAGGATTTCCCGGGCATAAGCCACCTCGTCAGCGCCGCCGTTGAGCACGATGGACAAGGCCAGGGGTAACAGCCAGACCGCAATCGCCGCCAGCATTACCAGCAACCCGAGCCACCATTTGCGCGCCTGGCCCGGCATGGCCACCACGCCCGACCAATCCTTGCGTACCGCATAGGCATAAGGGATCAGCATCAGCGCCGGCAGAAAGCCCACGCCTTTGGTGATCACGCCGATGCCCATGGCCGCGCAACCCACATAGAACCAACGCCATGCCGGCCCCAGCAACAAATGACGGGCCAGGCCGTACAGCCCCAGCGTGGTGAACAGAATCAGAAAACTGTCGATCTGCCCGGTGCGCAGGATGCTGTAGGTCTGGTAGGTCGCCAGGTACAACAGCGCGGCGTTACGCCCGATGCGCTGGCTCCACAACCGGCGGCCCAGGTCATAGACCATCGCCGTGACGGTCACGGCGGAAAACAGCCCCGGAATATACAACGCGATGTTGGGCTTACCCGTGAGCCAGGTGAAGAACGCCACCGTCCACATGAAGATCGGCGGCTTGTCACCGTAGATTTCTGCGGCGCGGTGTGGAATCAGCCACGAACCGTTTTGCAGCATCTCCAGGGCCACGCCGAGGAAACGTTCTTCATCGACATTCTGCGCTTCACGCAGCCCCAGGCCGGCACCGACCAAAAGCAGGGCGAGCAGCATCAGGGCCAGGCATTCGACGCGGGGCGACAGGGTTCGACGCATGATTCATTCCTTGAGGTGTTTGCTTTTCGCAATCAATTGCAAGTTGCGCAGATACACGATGGAGCCAAAGGCCTGACCGGCAATGAACACCGGGTCCTGTCGGTAAATGGCGTACGCAAACAGCAATGTGCTGCCGACGATGCTCAAGTACCAGAAGCTCACCGGGATCACGCTGCGTTTTTTGTACTCACTGTACAGCCACTGCAGGACGAAGCGGCCGGTGAACGCAATTTGCCCGGCAAAGCCGATCACCAGCCACAGCACTTCGCGCGACAGGGTCATCCCTCGACCTCCTGGGCCTGGGTGTTGAGCCGAGTGCGCTTGATCAGCCACCAGACGCCGATCAGGTCGAGAATGCCGACAAGGGCGCGGTCGATATTGCCGTACTTGGACACACCGGCAGTGCGGTGCCGGTGGTTGACCGGATGGACGATCATTCGGCCATTGTGGCGCTGGATCAGTGCTGGAATGTACCGATGCATATGGTCGAAATACGGCAGGCGCAAAAACGCCGCGCGTTGAATCAGTTTCAAGCCACAGCCAGTGTCGGGCGTGGCGTCCTTGAGCAGGCGGCTGCGCAGGCCATTGGCGAAACGCGAAGCCCAGCGCTTGCTCGCGGTGTCGCGGCGGTTGGTGCGGTGACCGGCCACCAATTGCACCTCGCCCCTGCCTCGCCCGCCGCGCACCAGCGCCAGCATGCCCGGGATGTCCGCCGGGTCGTTCTGCCCGTCGCCATCGAGGGTCGCCAGCCACTGCCCCCGGGCCTCACGCGCCGCATGATAGAGCGAGGTGCTTTGGCCCAGCGAGCGATCATGGTGCAGGATGCGTAACTGGCTCAGACCATTGTTTTTGGCCTGCAGTAATTCGTGCAAGGTCGCGTCGGTACTGCCATCGTCGACCACGATGATTTCATAAGACTCGTCGGCCAGCGCCACGCGGACTTCCTCAAGCAAGGGCTTGAGATTGTTCGCTTCGTTCTTCGCGGGGATCAGTACCGATACAAAAATGTCCTGGCTCATGGTGTCTCCCTCGCCTTGTGGTTTTTCCGCTGTCAAAGGCGAACGTTTCAAATTTGATAAAACTGCCGATACCACGTCACAAACGCCCCTACGCCGGCTGCAACCGGGACTTGAGGGTGGAAGTCGACCCATTCGGTCAGCGCCGAGACATCGGCCCAGGTCTTGACCACATCGCCAGCCTGCAGCGGTAGATAGTTACGTTGCGCCGGCATCCCCAGCGCCGCTTCCAGGCAGTCGACGAACTCCAGCAGCGCCACTGGCTGGCCGCGACCGATATTGAACAACCGGTTGGCGCCCGCGCCGGGCTCATCCGCCAGCGGCGGGCGCGTGCGCAAACGGGCGATGCTTTCGACGATGTCGTCGATATACGTGAAATCCCGCGCCATCCGCCCCTGGTTATAGATGTCGATCGGCAAACCTTTGAGCATGGCCTCGGTAAACCTGAACAGCGCCATGTCGGGTCGGCCCCATGGCCCGTAAACCGTGAAGAAGCGCAGCCCGCTGGCCTTGAGGCCGTACAGGTGGCAATAACTCTCGGCCAGCAGCTCATTGGCGCGTTTGGTCGCGGCGTACAGCGAAACAGGGTGATCGACCGCGTCTTCGACACTGAACGGCATTTTGCTGTTGCTGCCGTACACCGAGCTGCTCGAGGCGTAGATCAGATGCTCAGGGCGATGGTGCCGGCAGGCTTCCAGCACATTGAGAAAGCCCACCAGGTTTGATTGGGCGTAAACGTCGGGATTGTCCAGGGAGTAGCGCACACCGGCCTGGGCGGCCAGATGCACCACTTCGCTAAACGGCTGATCGCGAAACAACGCCATCAACGCCGGCTTATCGACAATGTCCATTTTCTCGAAACGAAAGCCCGGCAAACACTCCAGTTCCTTGAGTCGTGCGCGCTTGAGCGTGACGTCGTAATAGTCATTGAGGTTGTCGATGCCAACCACTGCATGGCCGTCCAGACATAGACGCCGGGCGGTGTGAAATCCAATGAACCCGGCGACGCCGGTGACGAGAACCGTCACTGGCCAGTACGCCACGATGGCGCACCGACCGGTGCAGTGTTGCTGCTCAATACCCACGCCTGCTTCATGCTTCTGTTCCTGCCCATGACGTTTCTGATGCGTGACTCCGTCATGAAGCTTATAAAACAGAAATGTTTCAGTTTCGGTGGTTCAGAAAAACTTGATCGGATTATTTCGCATCCCCGTCACGGGGCTTATAAAACCGGAACAAGCCGATTTCAGCGGTCTTGACGTACTTGTCCGCCCAATCGGGCTTGACGGTGCGGTCGTGGAAATACAACGCGCCGCCCGTGTGGTCCGGCAATTGTTTGTTCAGCGCCTTGCGTGCGATTTCCTTGGCGATCGCGTAGGGAGCCTCCTCCTGAGCCGAGTCGGACTTGCCGTCACACCACCAGGAGAACTGGCAGCTCTTGGTTTCCGAGCCCTGTTTGACCACCGCGCACACCGTATCCGGGAAGCCTTCGTGACCCAGTCGGTTCATCACCACATTGGCGACGGCCTCCATGTCGGTGGAGTCCTTGCCCTTGGCTTCCCAGTAGATCGAACGGGCCAGACAGGTGATCGCGTCGTCCATGGGTGCTTTGCCCGCCGGATCGACTGCCTGGACTTCAGGTTGGGTAATGGCTTGAGACTTGGGTACCGGTGCCGGACTGCTGTTATCCGCAGCCTTTTGCTCCAGGACCTGGGCCTTGTCTTTGGCGACTTGTTGTTTTTGATCCTGATCGCTGGCGAAGGCCGGGCCGACCAGCAGCGTTATTGCGAGGCAGGTTGCAATCCAGTCGAGGCGCATGATGGGAAGAACTCAGTGGGCAATATCGATTCAGTGTAGTAGTGAACGGATTGCATGCCCCCCCACAACATTCTGGAAAATCCACTGCCTTTGATGGGGTAATTTCGCGCATCATGGGCGCAGTCAGCTCAAGGGGGATTTCCATGCGTTCACTATCATCCGCAATGCGCTTTACCGGGTTGTCACTGGGTCTGCTGTTCGCCTCCAGCGCGATGGCGGGCGAAGAGTCACAGCTGATCGAATCGATCAATGCCTACCGCAGCCAGTTGCAACGGTGCGCCGGTCAAGTGTCGTCGGAGCTGCCGCCGCTGTCGGCCGACCCGCGCCTGGCGCTGTCCGCCACCAGCATCGGCAATTTGCAGCAGGCCATGGTGACCGCCGGTTACCCCATGAAGAACGTGCAGGCGATCAGCTTGTCCGGGCCCCGTGATGCGGCCTCGGCGATGAAAGCGATACAGGAGAGTTTTTGCCAGATCGTGCTGGACCCGCAATTCGTCGATGTCGGTGTCAGCCATCAGGACCGTGACTGGCGAATCGTCGTCGCCCGTCCGTTGCTCAGCGCACGCTTGGGCGACTGGCAGACCGAAGGCCAGAAACTGCTGGCCGAACTCAACATCGCTCGCAGCAAAGCGCGCCAATGTGGCACGCAGCCCTTCGGCGCCACCGCGCCGCTGACCTGGAACGCCACGCTGGCGACCGCCGCCGAAGCGCACGCGCGCAACATGGCCAATAAAAACTTCTTCGACCACAAGGACCTGGATGGCCGCACACCGGGCGACCGGGCGGAACTGGCGGGCTACGACTTCCAGCAGATCGGCGAGACCATCGCCGCCGGGCAGGACACCGTGCGCAAGGTGGTCGATGGCTGGCTGGACAGCCCCAGTCATTGCGCCAACGTGATGAACCCGCTGTTCCGTGATCTGGGCGCGGCCTACGCGACCGATCCGAAGAGCGATGCGGGGATTTACTGGACGGTGATGTTCGGGGCGCAGTAAGGGCCTGACCTGAAACGACCTCTGTGGCGAAGGAACTTGTCGGACTGTTATGACCGACAAGCCCGCTCCCACAGCGATGCACACAGCGGACGTTGACCTGATTGAGGTCATCGATCGTTTGACGCAGAAAAGAACAGGAATGCGCGTTTAATATCGCCTTATCACTCATTGCACCCCCGCTACCGACGACATCCATTAGAATTTTTTATTCTTGTTCATCAATAACTTAAACAACCAGAAAGCCAATACCGGAAGAAAAAAAGCTCTTCATAGATGCCGTCGATCAACCGGTTACTCATAGTGATTGGACGTTCTCCAGAGTTGCACTTAGCCTCTCCTCAACAAATCCGCACATCACGTCATTCGTCACTGTAGCAGCGAGCTCCTACAGGTTTTGCGGACATTCATTCAATACGTGCGGCGCCACCTGAGGAAATCATGTCAGAGCGAGTCTTGGTCGATGGGTTCTCCCGGCGGGTGGACTACCTGCGCATGTCGGTCACCGATCGCTGCGATTTCCGTTGCGTATATTGCATGGCCGAGGACATGCAGTTCCTGCCCCGGCAGCGCGTGCTGACCCTGGAAGAGATCTATCAGGTGGCCCACAGTTTCGTCGCACTGGGCACCCGCAAGATCCGCCTGACCGGGGGCGAACCGCTGATCCGCCCGGGTGTGGTGCAACTGTGCCAGAAGATCGCCGCCCTGCCCGGCCTGCGCGAACTGTGCATGACCACCAACGGTTCGCAGTTGGCCAGACTGGCTGAGCCGTTGTTCGAGGCCGGGGTCAAGCGCCTCAATATCAGCCTCGATTGCCTCGACCCGCAACGCTTTCGCGAACTGACCCGCACCGGTGAACTGGCGCAGGTCATCAAAGGCATCGACGCCGCCAACAAGGCGGGATTTCGCAACACCAAGCTCAACTGCGTGGTGATGAAGGGCCGCAACGATCACGAGATCAATGACCTGGTGAGCTTTGCCATCGACCGTCACCTGGACATCTCCTTCATTGAAGAAATGCCCTTGGGCACCATCCTCGAACACAGCCGCGCCGAGTCGTTTTTCTCCAGTGCCCAGGTACGTGAAAAAATCGCCGAACGCTACACTTTGATTGATTCCGCCGAGTCGACCCAGGGCCCTTCGCGCTACTGGCGCCTGGCCGAAGCGCCGCACATTCGCCTGGGGTTCATTTCGCCCCACAGCCACAATTTTTGCGCCACCTGCAACCGGGTGCGGCTGACCGTGGAGGGTCGCCTGCTGCTGTGCCTGGGCAACGAGCACGCGGTCGACCTCAAGGCCGTCTTGCGCAGCCACCCCGGCCAGCCCGAACGCCTGGAACACGCCATCATCGAGGCGATGAAACTCAAACCTTATCGGCACCATTTCGAAGTGAACGACGATGTCCAGGTGGTTCGCTTCATGAACATGACAGGCGGCTGAAAGACCATGATCGTCAGACCCAAACCCAACCTGATCGGTGTCCTGACATCACTCAAGGGCTCGATCGCCAAGCGCATTGCCCTGCGCAGCCTGATGGTGACGCTGCTGGCCTCGGCCATCGTGCTGATCGAAACGCTGCACCCCAGCTACTTTTCCAAGGTCAGTGCGACACCCTTCACCCTGCTGGGTTTGTCGCTGTCGATCTTCATGAGCTTTCGCAACAACGCCTGTTATGACCGCTGGTATGAAGCGCGCAAGGCGTGGGGCGACATCATCGTGGAAGTCCGGTCGATGATTCGCGAAACCCGGGTCATCAAGGACGCCCGTGAACGACACACGATCCTCGGCAACCTCTGCGGCTTCGCCCATGCGCTTAACGCCCGGTTGCGCAAGGAGAACGAACTGGCCGCCAGCGGTGACTGGTTGCAGCCAATTCCCAAGGGCGGCACCCAGGACATCAGCGGGCAAATACTGATGCAGGTTGGCCAACAGTGCTCGGCACTCAGCGAGTCGGGCGCCATCAATGAATGGCGCTACACCATCATCTCCGGTCACCTGTCCAACCTGACCCGCGCCCAGGCGATCTGTGAACGGATCAAAAACACCCCGCTGCCGTTCCCGTACACCTTGCTGCTGCACCGGACCATCTATCTGTTCTGCATCCTGTTGCCGTTTGCGATGGCCGAACCCCTGGGCTGGCTGACACCCATTTTCACCGCGATCGTCAGCTACACCTTTTTCGGGCTGGACGCGATTGCCGATGAATTGGAAGACCCGTTCGGACGCGACGAAAACGATCTGCCCACCGACGCCATCGTGCGCAACATCGAACGCGACATCCTGGACGCACTGGGCGTGACGGAACTGCCGCCACAACTGGAGCCGGTGGACTTTGTCCTGAACTGAAAAGCAAGCTTGCAGGAGCGCGGCTTGCCCGCGATGGCGGTCGGGCAAAACCGACTGTTCAAAGCGCCGCTTCATGGCTACAGTCACCGGCTCAAAGCGCCCCAGCACAAGGAACATTCGCTTGAGCCTCACGCCCTCCCCAAACAGCGCCCCCGAACTGACCAAGCCTGCGCCGATCAGCTTGCGAGAAGCGTTCCGTTTCTGGCTCAAGCTCGGTTTCATCAGCTTCGGCGGGCCGGCCGGACAGATTTCGATCATGCACCAGGAACTGGTCGTGCGCCGCCGCTGGATCTCCGAGCGACGCTTCCTGCATGCCCTCAACTACTGCATGTTGCTGCCCGGTCCCGAGGCCCAGCAACTGGCGACCTACCTCGGCTGGCTGATGCACCGTACCTGGGGTGGCGTGATCGCCGGTGCGCTGTTTGTGCTGCCGTCGCTGTTCATCCTGATTGCGCTGTCCTGGGTGTACATCGCCTTCGGTGAAGTGCCGGTGGTGGCCGGGCTGTTTTACGGGATCAAGCCAGCGGTGACCGCGATTGTGCTGCAAGCCGCGCACCGGATCGGCTCCCGTGCGCTGAAGAACGGCTGGATGTGGGCGATCGCCGCAGCGTCATTCGCCGCGATCTTCCTCGGCAACGTGCCGTTTCCGCTGATCGTGCTGGGCGCGGCCGTCATCGGTTACTTCGGCGGGCGCCTGGCACCGGATAAATTCACGACGGGCGGCCACGGTGCGGCGAAAAAATCTTTCGGCCCGGCACTGATCGACGACGACACGCCGCCCCCCGAACATGCCCGTTTCAGTCGCTGGTACCTGTTGCGCCTGGCGCTGATCGGCGTGGTGTTGTGGACACTGCCGATGGCGACCCTCACTGCCCTGTTCGGCTGGGAAGGCACGCTCACGCAAATGAGCTGGTTCTTCACCAAAGCGGCACTGCTGACCTTCGGCGGTGCCTACGCGGTGCTGCCCTATGTGTATCAGGGCGCGGTCGGCCACTATGGCTGGCTGACGCCGACACAGATGATCGACGGCCTGGCGCTGGGCGAAACCACGCCGGGGCCGCTGATCATGATCGTGGCCTTCGTCGGTTTTATCGGTGCCTATGTCCATCAAGTGTTCGGCCCTGATCAGGCGTTTGTCGCCGGCGCCCTCGCGGCCACGCTGGTGACCTGGTTCACTTTCCTGCCTTCGTTCCTGTTCATCCTCGCCGGTGGGCCACTGGTGGAATCCACCCATAATGAACTGAAATTCACCGCGCCACTGACGGCCATCACTGCCGCAGTGGTCGGCGTGATTCTTAACCTGGCGTGCTTTTTTGGTTATCACGTGCTGTGGCCCAAGGGCTTCGCCGGTCAACTGGACTGGCCTTCACTGGCGATCGCCATCGCCGCCGCCATTGCCTTGCTTCGGTTCAAGCGCGGAGTCATCGAAGTGTTGTTCGGTTGTGGCCTGATCGGACTGGTCGTGCACCTGCTGCATTGAATCAAAGATTTACATGTGCCCCGTTCACCCCTAGTATCCAGCCATCCCCGGATGGCTGTTTACCTGCCACCGACGTTTTCCTTCTGGAAACATGAGTCATGCGCACTTCGCCGTCAGAGCCCCACTTGCTGGATGTCTCGATCCTGACCCCCTCGCTGCTGGTCGCGGACGGCATTGCCTGATGAAACGCATCGTCAACCTCCCCATGGCCCTGCGCCGCTCAAAACTGCGTCACTCCGCACGCCCGCCGGATAGCTCCCTGCTCGCCTGATCGCGTCTTCGACGCATCGAGCCCCCAGCCTTTTTTGCTATCGCTGCCAGCACGCAACGGATGTTTATCCGTGATCGTGCCGCGGCCTGAATCCGTGCGTCCGCGGGACGCCAACGTGAGTGACGAACCATGAAATTCGCAGCCCTTGAAGATGCCCAACGCTTTCTGGCGAACAACCCCGATATCGACATGATCGAGCTGTTCATTCTCGATGCCAACGGCGTGCCACGGGGCAAACTGTTGCACCGCGAAGAGCTGCTGGCGGTGTATGAAAGCGGTCGTCCGCTGCCCAGCACCATCCTCGGCCTGACCTTGCAGGGCGAAGACGTCGAGAACTCCGGGCTGGTGTGGGACGTCGGCGACATCGACTGCCGCGCCTACCCGCTCGAAGGCAGCCTGGTGCGCTTGCCGTGGCGGCAGATTCCGACGGCGGCGGTGCAGGTCAGCATGCACCCGCAAGAAGGCATGCCGGCGAGCATCGCCGACCCGCGCCACCTGCTGATCAAGGTCGTCGACGGCCTCAAAGCCGAGGGTTACCACCCGGTGATGGCCTGTGAGCTGGAGTTCTATCTGCTTGACAGCAAGCGCGATCACAACGGTCGCCCGCAACCGGCGCTGGACGCTGACGGGGGTCGCCCACGGCACACTCAGGTCTATGGCCTGCGTGAGCTGGAACAGATCGAACCGTTCCTCGCCGACCTCTATGCCGCGTGCAAACTGCACGAGATTCCGGCGCGCACGGCGATTTCCGAATACGCCCCGGGCCAGGTGGAAATCACCCTGGAACACGGCGATGCCTTGCAGGCGATGGACCAGGCCGTGCGTTACAAGCGCCTGGTGAAAGCCGTCGCCCACAAGCACGGCATGCAGGCGACGTTCATGGCCAAGCCGTTCGACGATCTGGCCGGCACCGGCATGCACATGCACGTCAGCATCGCCGACGCCGAAGGTCGCAACCTGTTCGCCTCCGAGGACCCGGCCGGCACCCCGCTGCTGCGCACCGCCATCGGCGGCATGCTCGCCTCGCTGCTGGATTCGTTGTTGCTGTTCTGCCCCAACGCCAACTCCTACCGGCGTTTCCAGGCCAACAGCTATGCGCCGCTGGCACCGACCTGGGGCGTCGATAACCGCACGGTGAGCCTGCGCGTGCCGGGTGGCCCGGCCAACAGCCGCCACATCGAACACCGCATCTGCGGCGCCGACGCCAACCCGTATCTGGCGGCGGCGGCGATTCTGGCCGGCATCCATCGCGGCATCCGTGAAAACCTCGATCCGGGCGAACCGGTGCAAGGCAACGGTTATGCGCAAGCCACGCAGTTGCTGCCCACCGACTGGCTGACGTCCCTGACGGCACTGGAAAATTCGGCGTGGGCGCGGGATGCACTGGGTCAGGAATTTCTTGGGGTTTATCTGGCGGTCAAGCGTGCCGAGTATCGGCAGTTCATGGGCGAAGTGGGAGAGCAGGACTGGCGCTGGTATTTGACTGAGGCGTGAGCCCAATCAGCCCCCCAACCCCCTGTGGGAGCGCGCTAACTGCTCTTCATTTTTGCCTGGACCCTGACATGACTAACCAACGCTGCAATTCCTACTACACCGCCACCCTCAACCAGGACACCGATTACCCGACCCTGCAAGGCCAACACCGGGTTGACGTGGTGATCATCGGCGGCGGCTTCACCGGCGTCGCCACCGCCGTCGAACTGGCTGAAAAAGGCCTGAAAGTCGCCATCGTCGAAAGCCACAAAATCGGCTGGGGCGCGACCGGACGCAACGGTGGCCAGGTCACCGGCAGCCTCTCGGGCGACGAGGCCATGCGCAAGCAAATGCGCCGTACCCTCGGCGAAGACGTCGACGACTTCATCTGGCACCTGCGCTGGCGCGGACACCAGATCATCCGGCAACGGGTGGAAAAATACGGCATCGCCTGCGACCTCAAGCACGGCCACCTGCACGCGGCCTACAAGCCAGGCCACATGGAGGGCTTGCGCAAGGATTACGACGAAGCCGTGCGCCGTGGCATGGGCGACGAGGTCAGCCTGCTCGACCGCAGCCAGGTGCGCGACCTGCTGCAAAGCGACCTTTACCACGGGGCAATCAAGAACACCCGCAACATGCACCTGCACCCGCTGAACCTGTGCATCGGCGAAGCCCGCGCGGCCGAGAGCCTGGGCGCGCTGATCTTCGAAAACAGCGAAGTGCTGGAGATCATTCACGGTGATGGCCCGCACAAGCGCCCTGGCGTACGCACCGCCCACGGTCGCATCGACGCCAACCAGGTGCTGCTGGCCGGCGACGTCTACCACAAACTGGAACCGGGCCAACTCAAGGGCAAGATCTTCCCGGCCATGGGCGGCATCGTCACCACCGCGCCGCTGGGCGACCTGGCCAGACAGATCAACCCCGAAGACCTGGCCGTCTACGACTGCCGCTTCGTGCTCGATTACTACCGCCTGACTGCGGACGGTCGTTTGCTGTTCGGTGGCGGCGCCAATTACAGCGGCAAGGATTCCCGCGACATCGCCGCCGAGTTGCGCCCCTGCATCGAGCAAACGTTCCCGGCACTCAAGGGCGTGGCCATCGATTACCAGTGGAGCTGCGCGATGGGCATCGTGATCAACCGCATCCCGCAATTGGGCAAGCTCTCGGACAACGTCTGGTACTGCCAGGGCTACTCCGGGCACGGCATCGCCACCACGCACATCATGGGCGAAATCATGGGCCGCGCGATCACAGGACAACTGGAGCACTTCGACACCTTCGCCGCCTGCCAGCACATCCGCGTCCCCATGGGCGACCTGCTCGGCAACCCGATGCTCGCCGCCGGCATGTGGTACTACCAAATGCTTGAACGCCTGCGCTGAGGTATCCACGGGATACACCCGAATCGGCGGTGGGAGCGAGCGTGCGTGCGATGAGGCCGTCGCACGCCGCCATAATCTGCACACCGCCCGGAACAGGCCAGCGCCCACAGTTTGGTCTTCAGTCATTCAACCCATCGCTGCTCAGGTCTCCACCTGAACCACCTCGATGCCCAGCTTGCGGTAATCATCGATGTTGCCCGTCGCCACATGACGCTCGGTGATCAGCGTATGCAGGCGCGAACAGGGCGCCACCACGAACGGTTCGACCGCGCCCAGTTTGTCCGCCGTGGTGACGGCGATCACCTGCGAGGCACTGTCGATCAGTGCCTGTTTCACCGGCACCTCATCGAAATGCAGCGAGCTGATGCCCACCTCGGGATGAATCGCGCAAACCCCGGTGAACAGCAGGTCGGCCTTGATTCCCTGCAGCAAGCGAAGGGTCTCGTGGCCACTGACGGACAGGGTCGCCAGGTTGAGTTGCCCGCCCGCGAGGATGACCTTGATGCCTTTGTATTCAGCCAGGGTGATGGCAGTCATCGGCGAAGTCGTGATGGCGGTGATGGAAATGTCCGAGGGCAGCGAACGCGCGATCTGCAGCGTGGTCGTGCCCGAATCGAACATCACGATCTGGCCGTCCTCCACCCTTTCAGCGGCGAGCTGCGCCAGTCGGGTTTTCACCTCGTCGGTTTCGCTGATGCGGGTGAAGTAATCCTTGCCGGTGTCCTTGGGTCGCGGCAGCGCCCCGCCGTGCACCCGCTGAACCAGGCCGGCGCTGTCCAGCTCGGCAAGATCGCGGCGGATGGTGTCTTCGGACACGGCGAAATGCTGGCTCAACCCGGAGGCCATGACCTTGCCGTCGCGCTCGAGGATCAGGAGGATTTTCTGCCGACGCAGATGAGGGAGTTCGGCCGCGGAATGTTGATCATGCATGTCTTTGCCTGTTTATGCGTTTAGATGCGTGTTTTTGCGAGATTAGTCAAACCGTGCCATAAACACAAACAGGACGAGGCCGGATATCAATTGTTTCGATCTTTCAAATCACGAAGGCGAATTTTTTATTTGCGCGTGACCTGTTCAAGATGAGCGCCATCACAAAAAGCACCGGATGGACATCTCATGAATCTCAATTTCGCCTTCGCCTGCATGATCGTGGTCTCGTTTGCCATCGCGCTGGGCCACGCCTGATTCAAAGTGCCCGGCATTGCTCGATCCTGCCTTGCTCAGTCCCAGCTAAGTTTCAGTCGGTAGCCTTTCTCCTGCGCACTTAACAGCGCTGCCCAGGAGAATCGCTCGACATGAACCCGACACCCGCCGGCTGGCTCAACAAGGTGCCCGAAGTGACGCTGTCATTTTGGGTCATCAAGATCATGTCCACCACGGTCGGTGAAACCGGCGCCGACTTTCTGGCCGTCAACGCAGGCCTCGGCGCGGGCTGGACCAGTATCGGCATGGCGGCGCTGCTGGCCATCGCGCTGACCGGCCAACTGCGCACCAAGGCCTACACCCCCTGGATCTATTGGCTCACCGTTGTGCTGGTGAGCATCGTCGGCACGCAGATCACCGACATCCTCACCGACATGCTGGACGTCAGCCTGTACACCAGCACGGCTGTCTTCTCCGTACTGCTGGCGGTCAATTTTCTGGTCTGGTACCGGACCGAACACAACCTCTCCATCCGCGAAATCGTCACCCCACGGCGCGAGTGGTTCTATTGGACGACCGTGCTCTGCACCTTTGCCCTGGGCACCGCTGCGGGCGACCTGGCCACAGAAGCGCTGGGCCTGGGCTTCACCCTCGGCGCGGTGATATTCGGCGTATTGATTGGCGCCACCCTCGTCGCCTGGCGCCTGGGCGGCAACGTCGTGCTGACCTTCTGGATCGCCTACATCCTGACCCGCCCCTTCGGCGCCTCCCTCGGCGACCTGCTGACGCAAGCCAAAACCTACGGTGGCCTGGGCATGGGCGCGAGCTGGACCAGCGCGCTGTTCCTGTGCGTCATCGTCATTCTGGTGGCCGTCGCGCAAATAAGCGTCGGCAGCCGCAAACACACCACTGCGTAATCCTTCAACAGCCATTCAGGGACACTTCATGCGCTACGTTCAAAACGCCATTCGCCACCTTGCCATTGTTGGCGCCATTGCCCTGCTCGGCGTCGCGACCGGCTGCTCGAAACCGGCGGACAAACCCAATGCCGGTGCCGCTTCGGGCGCGGTCAGCAACCAGGCCGTCGCGGGCTCCAGACTGGGCGACTTGTCAGCGTTCCGCAGCATTGCCGCCGACGTCGCCGGGCGGGTCGACAAAAATGACCTGCCTGCGGCGAAAGCCCGGATCAAGGACCTGGAAACCTCCTGGGATGAAGCCGAAGCCGGCATCAAGCCCCGTGCCGCCAGCGACTGGCATGTGGTGGACAAGGCCATCGACCGCGCACTGTCTGCGCTGCGCAAGAGCAGCCCGGTCCAGAGCGACTGCAAAATCGCCATGGATGACCTGCTCAAGGCCTTCGACGCCATGAAAGCCACCCCCTGACCGATGGCCGCTACCTCCGTGAGGCGACAGCGGACAAACCCGGACACAGGTGCTTCAATACAGGCGCGACGGCCATCACCGTCGCGTCTTTTCTTACCGGAGCCGAACATGCGGATACTGCTGGTCGAAGACGACCCGATGATCGGCGACGTGATCCAGAGCGCCCTCACGGATGCCAGTTACGCCGCCGACTGGGTCAAGAACGGCCTGCTGGCCCTGGCTGCGTTGCAGACCCAGCACTACGATCTGGTGTTGCTGGACCTCGGTCTGCCCGGCAAGGACGGGCTCGATGTACTCGACAGTATTCGTGGCCAGAACAACCCCGTGCCGCTGCTCATCATCACCGCCCGCGACAACCTCGATGATCGCTTGCGCGGGCTCGATGGCGGCGCCGACGATTACCTGCTCAAACCCTTCGAGATGGCCGAACTGCTGGCGCGCATGCGTGCGGTACTGCGCCGTCACGGTGGCAGCGCCCTGTCGCGACTCGACAACGGCGTCGTGGCCCTGGACCTGATTTCCAAGGAAGCCAGCACGGAAGAAAATCCCGGCGTTCTGCTCTCCAGTCGCGAGTTCGCCTTGCTCCAGGCGCTGTTGATCCGGCCGGGGGCCATCCTGTCGCGCAGCGAACTCGAAGACCGTCTGTATGGCTGGGGCAATGAAGTGGAAAGCAATGCGGTGGAGTTCCTGATTCATGCGCTGCGCCGCAAGCTGGGAAGCCATGTCATCAAAAATGTCAGGGGTATGGGATGGATGGTTTCAAAAAACGTTTAGGCGAGTCGGTCCAGCTCAGGCTGAGCGTGGCCCTGTCGCTGGCCATCCTGACGGTCGCCATCGTGGCCGGGGTCTTCGCCTACGTTTCGGCCTTCGATGAAGCCCACGACATGCAGGACGACACCTTGCGCCAGATGGCCAAGCTCTTCGACCGCCAGCACATGACACTCCAGTACCCGGAAAATGGCGCGGCGGATGACGACGAGGCGCGCATCATTCTTCAGTACCTGGCCGACGGCAGCAAAGCCTCGGGAGACGATGATGCCGGCACCCCGCTGCCCTTCCCCACGACCCTGCCCGACGGCCTGTCGACCGTGCCCATTGCCGGCGAAGCCTTTCGTGTCCTGGTCAAGACCACTGCCCAGGGCGAGCGCATCGCCGTCGCCCAGGAAACCGGCGCCCGCGACAAGGACGCCCGCGCCAGTGCCTGGCGCAGTGTCCTGCCGTTCCTGGTTCTGCTGCCCATTCTGTTGCTGGTGGTCAGCGACCTGGTGCGCAAACTGTTCCGCCCCATTGCCATGCTTTCGTCCGAAATCGACCGCCGCGACGAGCAGGAACTGCATCCGATCGACGAACACCACCTGCCCCTCGAAATCCGCCCCTTCGTGGTGGCGATCAATCGGTTGCTCAACCGTGTCGCGCAGTCCATGGAGAGCCAGCGCCGCTTCGTCGCCGACGCCGCCCACGAACTGCGCTCGCCGCTGACGGCCCTGTCCCTGCAGGCCGAGCGACTGGCCGCCGTCGACATGCCGGCGCCGGCGCGAGAGCGGCTGGTGCCCTTGCGACGGGGCATCGAGCGCGGCAGACAATTGATTGACCAGTTGCTGACACTGGCCAAGGCACAGTCCACTGCGACCTGCGGGGCATCAACGACCTCCGTGCATGAGGTCTATCGCCGCGTGCTGGAAGATCTATTGCCGCTGGCCGAACGCAAGCACCTCGACATTGGAGTCGAGATCGAACAAGACGCGCGGGTGTGCATCAACGAAATCGACCTGACGGCCGTGGTGAAAAACCTGGTGGACAACGCTATCCGCTACACGCCGGCGCACGGCCGCGTCGATCTGACGCTGAAGAGGGAGAGCGGCCAGGCCCTGTTGCAGATCAGGGACTCGGGGCCAGGTATTGTCGTGGAGGAACAGGAGCGGGTGTTCGATCCGTTCTATCGCAGCCTGGGCACCGATGAATCCGGCTCGGGGCTGGGGCTGTCGATCGTCAAGGCGATCATGGACCGTAACGGGGCGCGGGTGAAATTGGGTTTCACGGATGAACGGGCCAGAAGCGGCTTGTGTGTGTCGTTGTGGTTGCGCGTCAGCAACTGAGCATGCCTTGACGGCCGATCAACCGGCCGTCAGTTGCTGGCAACGTGATCCACGTTGCCCGTCATCACCAGCGCCTTGAGCGACGCATCGAACTGTTTCAGCGCATTCACCTGCAACTCGGTTTGCTCGTTGATTTGCGCGGCGATTTGCGGAGCGGCTTTGCCATGCACCCACACCGAGGGCATTTGCTTGGCGCGTGAACCTTCAGCCTGGCCGATGTATTGCAGGTTCGCATCGTAGAACTTGGCGACAAACCGCGCTTCGACCTGGTCGTTGCGCTTGGACACCAGGCGGCTGAAGGTGTCGAGCATCACCACCACATCGGGATGCGCCTGTACGGCGGCGTCGAGGTTGTCGTAGACAGTCACCGAGGCGAACTGTTTCTGCAGCGACGCCATCAACCCGTTGAGCGCACGCTGCGGATCGGAACTGTCGACGAACGCCTTGGCGATTTGCGGATTCATCTGCGGGTTCTTCGCGCCATTGACCGCCACGGCGTGGTAGCTCTCAAGGTATTGCTGGGTGTTGACGGTGTTTTCGCTGTAGAGCACCGCCACCGATTGCGCGTGCCGCAGGCCAGCAGCGCTATCAGCCATCGGCAAGAAGTGGCAGGACTCCTGATCAGCGCCGAAGGCTGGCGTCATGGCTGCGACACCACAGCTTAAAAAGGCGACAAGCGTCAGCAGGGTGGAAGTTCTCATCGCGTTTGCTCCTTCAGAAACCGCTTTGGTGTATCGCCAGTCTCCTCTTTTTCCGGCAAAACAAAACTTGCATTCCTTGATGATAACTATCGACTGAACGAATGGTGGTGGGCGGTGGGCGACTGAGGCTGACAATCGCGCCCCCCCTGCTACAGCGAAGCTCCGCGCCGCATTCAACCGGGTCGTGAAATACCGTGATGACGCAGTTTGCGATAGAGCGTATTGCGGCTGATTCCCAGGCGGGCGGCAACATGGGCGATATGCCAGTGTTCCGCCTCAATCAACGTTAGCAACGTCTGCCGTTCGGATACTCCCAGCGGATTGTCGGCCAGCGCGGCTGTCGCGGGTGCTGCCGGCAGCAACTCCGCCAAGTCGTCGAGAGTGACACGCCCCTCCGATGCCAACGCTACCAGTGTGCGCAGACACGTACGCAGCTGCCGGACATTGCCTGGCCAAGGCTGCGTCAACAAGCGCTCTCTGACACCCGCGTCCAGCCGAACTCTGGCCCCTGCTGCCTCCTCGCGCAGCAACAGGTCAAGCAAACGGCCTTTGTCTGAACGCTCACGCAACGGCGGGAGCTGCACAGCGAACCCGGCAATGCGATAAAACAGATCTTCGCGAAAACGCCCCTCGGCCACACAGACGTTCAAATCCTGGTGGCTGGCACTGATAAGGCGTACGTCGAGCGCACGTGCCGTCGCGCCGCCCAGCGGCACCACCTGACGCTCCTCCAGCACACGCAGCAAGCGAGTCTGTAACGCCAGTGGCATATCGGCGATCTCATCGAGAAACAGAATGCCGCCATGGGCCTGCTCCAACTTGCCGATCATCCCGTCCTTGCGTGCGCCGGTGAAGCTGCCGCCGCGATAGCCGAACAGCTCACTCTCGATCAGCGTTTCTGGAATGGCTGCGCAATTGATCGCCACAAACGGCTGGCTCGCCCTGGAGCTGGCGCGGTGCAGCGCCGCAGCAAAAGCTTCTTTGCCGGTACCGGTTTCGCCCTGCAAAAACACCGGAACGTCACGCTCCAAAACGCGCAATGCGCGAGTAAAGCCGCGTTGCAGGCGCGGGTCTTCCAGGCACACGTGCACATCGTTGATTTGGGGGATTGCAGGCGTGACCAAAGGCACTCGGCGCAAGGGTTCTCGCAACTGTCCGTAGAGCAGGCGCCCGTCGACCAGCCGCATTGGCCAACAGACACTCGGCTGAGCGCTGGCCTGACTCATCACTTGATCGATCGGTGTTTCCAGCAGCATCGTCAGAGACTGCCCAACCACCTGGTCACGACGCAGGCCCAGCAGACCCAGCGCTGCATGGTTGACTGAACAGATACGGGCACTCTCGTCGAAACTGAGCAGACCTTCACCCAGTAACCCGACGAAGCCTGCCTCAGGGTGGAAGCGCAGCAAATATCGTTGCGGATCATGCCCCAGGAAAAAACAGCTCTCGATCAACTTGGCTGACAGGTTGGTCAACGCCATGGCCTTGAAGTGTTGCTGAAGACTGTGTTCTTCCCCCACAGAGGAGAGGTTGAGCACGGCAAGCAACTCTCCGCTCGCATCAAATATCGGGCTGGCCGAACACGTCAAACCAACGTGCTTGCCACGAAAATGTTCATCACGACGGATGGTGACGTCCTGACGCTCGACCAGGCAGGTGCCGACACCGTTGGTACCCTCGCAATCCTCGCTCCATACCGAACCGAGCCACAGCCCGGCGCGCTGGAACTCGGCCCGTTCGGATTCGTTGAACACACTGTCAATCGCCACACCGCGAGCATCGGTGAGTAGCACCACGTGGCCGTCACGCCCGAGTTGTTGGTGCAAGTTGCTCATCTGCCAGTGCGCCACGCAGATGATGTGTTCCAGTGGCGCGCGGTGATCCTGCAAGCGTGGGTGCTCCACGACATTTGTCGCGCGGCGGCTGGCAGGATCGAGCTGATACTGATCCAGGCACCGGCGCCAGGATCGTGTGATGGCCAGGTCAGCAAGAGGGCCATGGGTGGCGTGAGCGCCCTGGACGGCTTGCAGCACTTGTTGTGCATGGGCGTTGATCAAGGCCGGCTTCATTATTCTTGTTCTCCGTTACGGTCAGGACACGGGTCTGTTCGCAGCTTATATGAAAAGACCGCAACGAGCGTTTTTTGTACCAAGTGACACTCTGTCACCCACCCTTTCCAGAATCGTGACAGATCTCCGGATCCAAGCCTGAGCAATATGGCTGCAGCGGCTCTGCAATGGTGCTTTCACGAAGGTGGCCCGAGCCTTGCTGTGGGCCAAGTTGTACAAAAACAACAAGATCGGGAGACACCCCCATGAACATCGCTGTCGAAACACCTCTGCAAACGCCGACTGCTCAGCTCGCGGCTTGGGTCGAACACCTCGGCGAGCGTCTCGCCCAACGTGATTTGGATGGTGCACTGGAACTGTTTGGCGAAGAGTGTCACTGGCGTGACCTGCTACTTTTCAGCTGGAATCTGGTGACCCTGGAAGGCAAGCCTGCCATCCGGGACATGCTCGAAACACGCCTCGACCAGACGCGTCCTGAGCGATGGAAGCTGGAAGGTGAGGCGACGCTGAGTAACGGTGTGCTCGAAGGCTGGATCAGCCTGGAAACCGATACGGCGCGAGGTAAAGGCTACGTGCGTCTAAAGGAGGGACTGTGCTGGACGCTGCTGACGGCCATGCGTGAACTCAAAGGCTTTGAAGAGCCCAGCGGCCGCCGTCGTCCAATGGGTGCCAATCATGGTCACACCCATGCCGACAAACGCAACTGGCTGGAACGCCGTCGTGATGAAGAAGCTTCGCTCGGCTTCAGCACCCAACCTTACTGCCTGATCGTGGGCGGCGGCCAGGGTGGGCTGGGGCTCGCTGCGCGGCTCAAGCGAATGGGCGTACCCACCCTCATCGTCGACAAGGCCGAACGTCCTGGCGATCAGTGGCGTGGCCGCTACAAGTCGCTGTGCCTGCACGACCCTGTCTGGTACGACCACATGCCTTACCTGCCCTTCCCCGATCACTGGCCAGTGTTTACCCCAAAAGACCAGATTGGCGACTGGCTGGAAATGTACACCAAAGTGATGGAGCTCAATTATTGGCCGCGTACGGAATGCCTGAGCGCCAGTTTTGACGAGCAAAGTGGCGCCTGGAAGGTTGAAGTGCAGCGCGATGGCGAGCGTGTGACGTTACAACCTACCCAGTTGATCCTCGCCACCGGCATGTCTGGCGTACCCAATGTTCCCCGTTATCCGGGTGCCGAGGTGTTCAATGGACAACAGCATCATTCCAGCCGCCATCCCGGCGGAGATGCCTGGAGCGGCAAGCGTGCGGTGGTCATCGGTGCGAACAATTCGGCTCACGATATCTGCGCCGACCTGGTGGAGAACGGTGCCGAGGTGACCATGGTGCAACGCTCCAGCACCCACATCGTGCGTTCCGACAGCTTAATGGATCTCGTCTTCGGCGGGCTCTACTCTGAAGACGCCCTGGAGACGGGGTTGACCACGGACAAGGCCGACATGCTGTTCGCCTCGATCCCCTACAAGGTCATGCCAGACTTTCATCGACCCATCTTTGACGCGATCAAGGAGCGTGACAAGGACTTCTACGAGCGCTTGACCAAGGCCGGCTTCATGCTCGATTTCGGTGACGACGAGTCTGGCCTTTTCATGAAGTACGTACGCCGTGGTTCTGGTTACTACATCGACGTCGGCGCCTCCGAACTGATCGCTAATGGCACGATCAAGCTCAAGAGCGCGCCAAGCCTGGGTGTAGAACGCATCGAGGCAGATGCCGTCGTACTCAACGATGGCAGCCGATTACCGGCCGATCTGATCGTCTACGCCACGGGCTATGGCTCAATGAACGGTTGGGCGGCGAAGCTGATTTCCCAGGAAGTCGCTGACAAGGTCGGCCGCTGCTGGGGCTTGGGTTCTGGAACCACGAATGATCCTGGCCCGTACGAGGGCGAACTGCGCAACATGTGGAAGCCAACACAGCAGCAAAACCTCTGGTTCCACGGTGGCAACCTGCACCAGTCACGGCATTATTCGCTGTATCTGGCACTGCAGTTAAAAGCGCGCTTCGAAGGCATCGACACATCCGTCTACGGCCTTGCCGAAAGCCACCACACTGGCTGAGTCAAATGGCGCCCAACCGTGGTTGGGCGCCTCTCCACAATGCCCCGGATGCAGCCTGAAGATACCCGCCCGGGCTCCCCGTTGCCCGGTTTCAGCGTCAGGAATAGTGTTGAGCTAATGCCGCAGAGCACGCCAATGCCCTGAATGTGACATCAGGGCAGGTGTCTTCGCCGGACGCTGACTTTCCGACAACAAGCCCAATCGGTGTTGCTCGGTATTGATGCGTATAAAGATTCAAGCGTTCTTTTTTTGCAGGCTTTTCAGACGCAGCGTCGCACGCTGCACGGCAGCCATCTTTTCCGGGCGCTTCATGCGCTTCCATTTTTTGATGTCCTCCTTGGTGCGACCGCAGCTCAGGCAAAGCTCGCTGTTCAGTTGGCAAACAGAAATACAGGGGTTTTCGATATCCTTGGCCATGCTTCAACTCTTCATAAAGCGTTTACGCGCCAAGCGCTGCTGCCAGTCACCCGCGTTCATCCGCCGACATTGCTCTTCACTGTCGAAGTGCAGGTGAGCCATCACTTGGCTGATTTGAATACCCGCTGCGAGTAGCGCCTGAGTGGTCAGCTCAAGCATACGTTTGTCCTGTCCACAGGCAAGCGCTTGATTCCTGCTGGCGAGGGTGTCGAAAACCCAAACAACTATCAGGCTGGATGGGAACAGCGCGTAATCCACCTCGTGGGTCAACCAGGAGAAACCCACAATCTCCGCTTTGGCCGTCTCGCAGGCCTCGGTAAGGGCGGTAATCAGGCGACGCTCAAGTTGTGCCTGTTCGCGCTTGCTCAAAAGCATATATCGATCCTTACTTTCATCTCGGCGGTGCTGCTTATGTTGCCGGGAGGAGTGTTTCCCGACCATTATCAACTGTTTGGCAACGTCAAATACCACGAGAAACCAGCCCAAGGATGCGTTGAGTTCAAACACGCG
Source organism: Pseudomonas mohnii (assembly GCF_900105115.1). Lineage (NCBI taxonomy): Bacteria > Pseudomonadati > Pseudomonadota > Gammaproteobacteria > Pseudomonadales > Pseudomonadaceae > Pseudomonas > Pseudomonas mohnii. The sequence continues at coordinate 5,893,440 of NZ_FNRV01000001.1, read as the reverse complement.
GAAGTCGCCCTGACGGGAAGACACGCGCCTTGATCGCCTTAGGGCCGACATTGCATAGGTTGCCCGCGAATGATGACGTACATGGTCTCATCAATCATCGAGTTCCTCACGGCAAATCCACATGTTGCCTACCTGGCGGTGTTTCTTCTGGCACTTTCCGAGTCAATCCCGATTATCGGCGCTGTCGTTCCCGGCACTGCCGTGATTCTCACGCTCAGTGCCTTGGTACCGAGCGGCGTATTACTGCTCTGGCCGTTGTTGGTCGCCGCTACGTCAGGTGCCATCGCGGGTGATGGTCTTTCGTTCTGGCTCGGGCATCGATACAACCGCGAAATTCTTGGTTTCTGGCCTCTGAGCCGCCACCCTGAACTGATTCAGAGAAGCGAGGCCTTCTTTGAGCGTCACGGCGCCAAGAGTGTGTTTTTCGCGCGCTTCGTACCGGGTGTCCGCGCCGTCATCCCCCTCCTCGCCGGCATGCTGGGGATGACGGCCAGTCGATTCTATGCCGTCAATATTGTCTCGGCGCTCGCTTGGGCTTCGTCGCATATCCTGTCCGGTGTACTCGTTGGCGCAACATTCAGCATTCTTGGAGCGGCTGCCAAGCCGCTGGCGATCCTGCTGGTCGTACTACTCGCTGTGGGCTGGGTACTCCTGTACATCGTGCGCTGGACGTTGCGTCGCGGCATCCCCGACGTCATCGACGCATGGGGCCGCCTGCAGTGCCGGGTCGGGGCTCACGACACCTGGTTGAGCCGCCGTCTCAGCCATTTACTCGATCCTTCGCGGCCCGAAGCACGAACTCTCGCAGTGTCAGCCGTGCTTCTCGTCGGTGCAGCCTGGCTCTTCTTTGGCATCCTTGAAGATGTCATCACCGGCGACCCGTTGCTGCTCGTCGACAGTGCGATATACCACGTGCTCCAGGATCTTCGAACAGTGCCAGGCGATGCGGTGATGATCGCCATTACAGAGCTCGGCGACACTACAGTCGTGGCTGCGGTAACGCTGGCTGTCTTGTCATGGCTCATCTGGAAACGCGCCTGGCGTACAGCGGCCTATTGGCTGATTGCGATTGCCGGCGCTTCAGCACTCAACTCGGTCATCAAAGTGGCGCTGCATCGAGTTCGCCCCGGCGAGCTTCTCTACTCCGGCTGGAGTGCATTGTCCTTCCCTAGCGGCCATAGCACGGTCAACGTCGTGCTCTACGGTTTCCTCGCCTTTCTCATCGCGCGTGATTTGCACCCGGCCTGGCGCCTCGTGGTCGCTCTCGGCGCAGCAATCCTGATATTTCTGATCGCCTCCTCGCGCCTCTACCTCGGTGCGCATTGGTTTTCCGACGTTATCGGGGGATTGGCATTCGGGTCGGCCTGGCTGGCGCTGCTCGGACTGTCCTACCTACGACGCCAGGTTGGACACGTTGGACCAAAGGGCCTACTCGCCGCCGGATGTTCAGCACTGATACTTGTGGGGGGACTCAATATCTATCGCAGCCATGCCGCCGATATCGACCGCTATGCTGTGAAAGCAACGACTCCAGGCATGACCGCCACCGATTGGTGGGCGTCGGGCTGGCAGCAAGTGCCGGTACGACGTATTGACCTCACGGGCGACACAAATGAGCCCATGTCGTTCCAGTGGGCCGGTGATCTGAACGACTTGCAAGATATCCTGCAAAAACAAGGTTGGAACGACTCGGCGGACTGGACACCAATGAACGCACTGAATTGGTTTAACTTCCAGACTGGCCCGGCAGCTCTCCCGGTCATTCCATTTTTCGCCGGCGGTCGCCTCCCTTGTCTCACCCTCGTTCGAGCGAATAGTGATGAAGCTTTGAGCCGTTCGCGTCTCGTACTTCGCGTATGGGTCGTCGAATTGGAGCTTACAAACGAACGGACTTCATCGCTGTGGATGGGCTCGGTTGTCGAGGAACGCATTTATCACCCCATGTCCCTCATTACCTTGACGTCTACACAGCCTGATGTGAATGCGCCACGAAGCACGCTGGCTGTTGCTTTTGGCGATGCACGACTTGTGCCTCGCCCTCCAGGTACGGCAGACGGGGGTTGGGATGGCAAAGTCCTGTTAGCTCGCCATACCAAAACCACCCGTGGCCCAAGCGCTCTGTGCAACCGGTGAGTTGCTCAATCCGATCGCCATTCTTCTGCACCCTGCCTGAACAATTATTGTTTCTGGAGTAACAGCAATCCTTTGCGCCGCCCCATAAAGTCGCTGATAGCACCCGAGAATATCTTGACGAGCATTGCGGTCGACTCGGCAATCCCCTCGATGACCCCGACGGTCAATGCACTCGCACCCAATGTCGTCACCAAAAATACAGGTAGCAAGCTGTGTACCAGCTCAGAAGACAGATCCATGAACAGGCTGACAAAGCCCAACGCCCAGATCGTCCCCGGAATGCGAAGACGCTCGGCTTTGGTGGTTGGACTTTCGCTACTCATATTCAAGCGTTTCCAAGGGGAAACTCCAAGTGAAAGCTCGTACCTGCTTCAGTGCTATCAACGGATACGCGACCGCCATGCAGTTGCATGATTGAGCGAACAATGGCCAATCCCAGCCCCCCGGAATCGTCGGGTTGATTGCGTGAGGGGTCACACCGGTAAAAGCGCTCAAACAATCGCGGCAGATGCTCTGCTGCAATCGGCTCGCCGTGGTTGTGCACCGTGATTTCGAGCGTGTCCTGCGAAACCTCGCTGCTGACCGTCACTGCAGAGGCGGGCGTTGCGTAGCGCAGCGCATTGGCCAGCAAGTTAGCCAATGCTCGACGGATCAAGCCTGGATCACCCCGCAACTGATCCTGAGTCTGGTTGATCAGTTGCACATCTCGCTCCTGCGCCACGCCTTCGAAATACTCACATAGCTGCTCGATCAGATCGTGCAGGTTGATTTGCTCGAATTTTACGCAAGCGTTTGGCTGCTCGGTGCGAGCGAGAAACAGCATGCTGTCGATCATTCGGGCCAGCCTTTCATACTCTTCCTGATTGGAAACCAGCAGGTTCTGATAGTCCTCGATAGAGCGACTGCGCCTCAGGGCTTGCTGGGTATGTCCCATCAGGTTGCCAAGCGGGGTTCGCATCTCATGGGCGAGATCTTCCGAGAAGCGTGAAAGCTGGGCGAATCCGTCCTCAAGGCGTGCAAGCATCTGGTTGAGGGCGCTACAGAGCAGCTTGAGCTCATTCAGTTCATTGAACTGATCCAGCCGCAGATGCAGATGCTGCACATCGATTCCGGCTGCGCGCTTGGCCAGCAGGCGCACAGGGTGCAAGCCTCGTTGACTGACCCACCAGCCGAGTGCAAAAGCCAGAAGCGCACCGACTGACATGGCCAGCCAGAGCTTGAGCCGGTAAGCCCCCAGCATCTGGTCGCGTTCCCCCAGCAACTTGCCAGCAATCAGGGTCAAACCGCGATCACCCTGTATGACATCCTGCCAGGCAAGTCGCACTGGCTCGGAGGAGTGATCGTCAACGAGGCGAGCGTGGGGTGCAGCGGGTAACTTCGGCAACGTCATTCGCACTGGATTGATTTCGATTAACACCTTGCCAGTGTCATCGACGATCCATAGCAGACTGTCGCGATTGCCCAACATGTTTTCGTAGAGCTTGGGCCGACCTCGCAGTTGCTCGATGCTGTCGCTATCGCTGATCAAGGCTTGCATTCGCTCCAGGCGCCCCAGCAGGGCCTGATCATCGCGCCAGGCAATCTCTCGCTGCAACGATTGATAAAGATAAAAACCAATGGAGCCCAGTAACAGCGTGCTGACCAGGGCGAACATGATCGCCAGGCGCAGGCTCAGGGTGCGCGGAAACAGTTTCAGGATTGCACCTCAAGCATGTAACCGATGCCGCGCACCGTGTGTATCAACTTCACCGCGTAAGGATCGTCAACCTTGGCCCGCAGTCGACGGATGGCAACATCAACCACATTGGTGTCACTGTCGAAGTTCATCTGCCAGATCTGTGAGGCAATCAGCGAACGCGATAACACCTCCCCTTCACGACTGAGCAGCAGATGCAGCAGGGCGAACTCCTTGTTGGTCAGGGTGAGGCGTTCTCCATTGCGCGTGACCTTGCGTCGCAACAAGTCCAGGCTCAGGTCGCCAGCCACAAAATGCTCAACCTCGCGAGGCGGGCCACGGCGTAGCAAAGTGCGTACGCGTGCCAACAGCTCGGCATAGGAAAAGGGTTTGACCAGATAATCATCGGCCCCCAACTCCAGCCCTTTGACCCGATCATCCACCGAATCACGTGCGGTGAGAAACAGTACCGGGGTCTGCCACTTACGCCGGATGATTTGCAGCAATTGCCAGCCATCCAACCCCGGCAGCATGACATCCAGAATGATCAGATCGAACTCACTCTCCTGTGCCAAATGCTGGCCATCCAGCCCGTCAAGGGCGATCTCTACCGCATAGCCCGATTCAGTCAGGGCTTTGCGCAGGTAATCCGCCATTTTCGTTTCATCTTCAACCACCAGGATACGCATTTTTTCCTCCAGGACTGGAGCACAGGCTAGCCCGCTTCGCTGATTTCTCACATTACATCTTGGTAATGCGCAGGCAATCATTCTGACGGGGTGCGCTGGTCATGATGTCTGGCAATGACTCAGACAGACTCAACCCAAGGAAACAGCATGCGTACAAGCCTATCGACTTCATTGCTCATCACACTCGCCATGAGCTCTGCATTCGCCGTTGCAGCCCCGGATCAAGTTGTGCAGCGCAAGGACGTGTCACTGGCAATGGCCAACGATTTGCTAAATGCCGCGCTGATGGCCTGTCACGCCGATGGCCGCACCGCCGTTGCCGCAGTGGTCGACCGTGGCGGCAATCTGGTTGCCGTGCAACGCGATGACAATGTCGGCCCGCACAACACGTTAGCCGCGCAACGCAAAGCCTATACCGCCCTGTCGACCAAGACTTCGACGCGGTTGCTGGCTGAACGCGCTCGCGCGAATCCGGATGCTGAAAACCTCAACACCCTTGATGAGTTGTTACTGCTCGGTGGAGGCGTGCCATTGAAATTTGAGGGTCAGGTCATCGGCGCCATCGGCGTGGCCGGTGCGGGCGGGGCTGCAAACGATGAAGGTTGTGCAGAGGTTGCTATTAACAAAGTTTTACCTGCCGTTAAAAACTAAGGACATCCCCATGACTGTATTGAAAAGCTTCTTCGCTGGCGCTGTATTGAGTGCCCTTTCAGCCCTTGCATCAGCAGCGGCAAATCCATTGAGCGTGCATGTACTCAACTTGCAGGATGGCCTGCCCTCCCCTGGCGTGAATGTCACGCTGGAAAAACAGGATGGAAAAAACTGGGACATGCTCAACAGCGCGGCAACCAACGAGCAAGGTCGTATCACCGGGCTGTATCCGGAAGGTCGGGGTCTGGAAAAAGGTACCTACCGTGTCACCTTCAAGACCGGTGAGTGGTTCAAAGCGCACAAAACGTCCAGCTTCTTTCCGGAGGTACCCGTCATTTTTGAAGTGGACGGTACCGTTCCTCACTACCACATCCCGTTGCTTCTCAGCCCTTATGGCTTCTCCACCTACCGAGGAAATTGATCGTCAAGCGATACCCAATGAATAGACAGCCGCCCCGACTCGAAGGGGCGGCACTCTCACAGAAAGAACAGCGTCCATCCTCAGCCTGCTCCCGGGCCCGCTTGATACAAACCTATACAAAATAACGTCCTACGCACAAGAATGCTCAGGCATCGAGTGCGCTGTCGATTATGCCCCAGCTGCGCAAACCAACCCTCAATTGCCAACGCTCGATCCCCCTACCCGATTAAGGCATGACCCGCGATCAACATCCATCCTTCGTGTTCAATCTCGAATTTTCTTGTACAATCACTACAGCAATGTATAACTTTTGCGTTAGCTTGATGAAAGTGCCAAGCAGTCCATATCCACTGAGGTACGTATGTTCAACTCGCAAATCAAAAAAAAGCTGGCCCTCAGCCAGCAGCGCTTGGCTGACTGCGAAGCCACCCTTGCCGCCTTAGGTGGCTCCATGGCGCTGATTGAGTTCCAGCCTGATGGCAAGGTCCTCGGCGCGAACAACAATTTCCTGAGAATAATGGGCTATCGCCTTGAGGAAATTCACTCCAGGCATCACCGCTTGTTCTGTACACCGCAATGCGCCAACAGCGTCGCTTATCAAGGTTTCTGGTCACGCCTGAGTAAGGGTGAGTTCATAAACGACCGCTTCCTGCGCCTGGACAAACAGGGGCGTGAGATCTGGCTGGAGGCCAGTTATAACCCTGTTCGCGACGCCTCTGGACAGGTGATCAAGGTCGTCAAGATTGCTTCTGATGTCACTGCCCGGGTGCAGAAGGAACAAGAGCAGGAGAGCCAAATCAAGGCGATTAACCGTTCCATGGCAACCATTGAGTTCAACCGGCTGGGAGAAGTCATCAGCGCCAACGAAAACTTCCTTGCCGTGATGGGTTACCGTCTCGATGAGATTGTTGGCAAGCACCATCGTCTGTTCTGTGAGCGTAGCGAAAGTGAATCCAATGAGTATCGCCAGTTCTGGGAGCGCCTGAATCAAGGCGAGTTTTTCTCCGGCAACTTCAAGCGCCTCGACAACCGGGGACGCACCGTCTGGTTACGTGCGACTTACAACCCCGTGTTCGACGCCAACGGCAGCCTGTATAAAGTCGTCAAGTTTGCGAGCGATATCACGGCTCAGGTTCTCCAGCAGGAAGCTGAGTCACGAGCAGCACGCATGGCCTATGAGACTTCATTGAAAACCGACGATACAGCACACGAAGGTGCCCGAGTGGTGCAGGAGACCGTGGATGTCATGCAAAGCCTGGCGGGCGAATTGAATCACGCAGCCGAAGGTATCAATGATGTCAGTCAACAGTCGGAAGTCATCAGCAGCATCGTGCAGACCATCCGTGGCATCGCCGAACAAACGAATCTTCTAGCGCTAAACGCCGCCATCGAAGCGGCTCGTGCCGGAGAGCAGGGTCGAGGTTTTGCGGTGGTCGCTGACGAAGTGCGCAATCTGGCTTCGCGCACAAGCCAGGCCACCCTCAAGATTGTCGAGGTGGTGCAGCACAATCGTGAATTGGCCAAGGGGGCGGTGGCCAGGATGGAGGCGAGTAAAGACAAGGCGGAACAAGGAGTCAAATTAGCCGGTGAGGCTGGTCAAGTGATACTGGATATTCAGGACAGTGCTCGCCAAGTCGTACAGGCAATCAGCAATTTCTCGTCGACTTTGGCACGATGAGTCAGCCTTGCGGCATGTACAAAACCCTGGCTCGGTCGACACACTAATCATTATTAAAATAAGGTCTCGAATGAACACGAAATCACCCATAGTCCCTCCTTGCAGTGCCTGTAGAGAAGGCGATGCACTGGATTTTGAGTTCAGTATGGCGTTCCAGCCAATCGTAGACCTGCGCGACAACAGTATTTTTGCCTACGAGGCCTTGGTACGTGGTTGCGATGGCAGTGGTGCCGCCGCCATTCTTGGAAAGGTGAACGAACAGAACCGTTATGCCTTTGACCAAGCATGTCGCGTCAAGGCTGTCGAGCTTGCTTCACGCCTGAAAATCCCCTGTTTTGTCAGCATCAACTTCTTGCCCAACGCGGTATATCAAGCAGCCACATGCATTCGTGCGACGCTTGAAGCTGCACGCAGATTTGGTTTTCCCACAGAAAGACTGATTTTCGAGATCACCGAAAACGAAGAACTGGTGGACAAGGAACATCTGAAAAGCATCATTCGAGAATATCGTCTTAAAGGCTTCAAGACAGCGATAGATGATTTCGGTGCCGGGTACTCAGGGCTCAATTTGCTGGCAGAGTTTCAACCCGACATCATCAAACTGGACATGGCCCTGGTACGTAGCATCTGCACTGACCCGGTGCGACAGGCAATCGTCCAAGGCATCCTCGGTGTATGCAAAGCGCTCAACATTGAAGTGATTGCAGAGGGCGTAGAGACCAATGCCGAACTACAGCAGTTACTGACCCTGGGCATTAACTTCTATCAAGGCTATCTTTTCGCAAAGCCCGAATACGAAACACTGCCAAACGTGGCTTGGCCAACCCCGACCATTGGCTGAAAGGTTTACTCACGTTGAGTCAATCCCGGCGCCCAGCCAAAAGCCAGACACTTAATCTGATTCAACGGATAAAGACCCGCGAGCAACCATTCCCTGCTCAAGAAAGGGAAACAGCAGGATCAAACCTGGCAGGAGCAGCAACTGATAGTGCAGGACCCTCGTAAGCGTCCGGCCAACTCACCTTTCAGACCCCAACGCCAACGGCGATGGTGTCCACCTAATTTTAGTGGACACCATTTCTAGCCTTTTAAGCGGGTCTTTCCATGCAGCCAAAACGCCGTTCCTATTCCAAATCCTTCAAGGCCCATGTTGTCCAAGAGTGCGCCCAGCCCGGCGCTTCGATTGCTAGCGTCGCGCAGCACCATGGCTTTAACGCGAACCTCGTTCATAAATGGATTCGAGTGCGCACGAACAAAGCCATGGCGCTGCAATCTACCTGAAGTATGTCCTTACGCGTCTGCCGACGCAGCGGGCGAGTGAGGTTGCTGAGCTGCTGCCGCATCAGTGGATACCCGTTTAGCTCTGGAGCACTGATATGAACACGGACTTAATCCCCTAGGTGCATATTCATCAAGGCGTCAATGTAGGGCGCCTTATGCGCGAGATACTCAGCAATGCCTCCCCGGTTGTCAGCTTCGAGCCGCAGCTTCAAATCCTGGTATTGCTTGCGGATAGTGCTGTCTTCTCTCAACAGGTCGCGGAAACGTAACATTCGTGCAATCTGTCCATGACCAGCAACGCACACGTGTATTTTATGAGTTCTCACCCCATCAACATCGCGACGATAAAAGTGGTGTCCGGCGGAAAGATCTGTTCCCCGCACATAGCCCAATGTGCGCATGAACTCGCTACGAGCCACCTCATTTATATGCTCCGACACCACAACCAAGATGTCGATTTCCGGTTTGGCGGAAAGCCCCGGAACGGCGGTGCTACCAATATGATGAGTTCCGATAAGCTCAGTACCGAAGCCCTCCTCTATGCGTCGGTTTTCGGCGGTAAAAAGTAGCGGCCACTGAGGGTTGTATGGAGAGATTTCACTGGTGAGGGCCATCAGCTGTCCTTGCGTCATAGTCGAAGGGGTAAAAGATTAACCTCGGTTCAACAATTTTGAAATTTCTCTGCGACAGCTGTGTCGGTAGACGGGTTTCGAAAGTCCCGACTGATTGTGATTTCGAGGGGGCGTCTTGGCCTGACGCTTACGGACCCTCGCCCTAAAACTGAAGTGCCCAAGGGCAATGAGCAACCTTAAGACGAAAAAAACCGCAGGACTGCGGGCTTTCTCTTGGATTCACGGAGTGCACCCGCATCAGCGGAGGCCGGAAACCGTCTCGATAGATCTTCACTTGATGTCCTCGACTTGCCATATGGAGACAAGGAAGCCCGGCAAGCTATCGATTTGCGTCAGGGAAAATAAATATTTTTCTGTGAACGCGCTCAGTCCCGGATTTCCGAGGGGGCCGATCCTGAAATCTTCCGCCTGTATTGCCTCAGAGATCAGCAGTTCGCCTGTGTTCAAGAGGTTTGGCCAAGTGCCTGCGCAGAGGCTTGAGCCCGGTGCCGATAAGCTCAGGAAATGCTCGCTGAAGATCGTTTATGCGGCTGATATCGAGAACGCAACCTGCCTGCTGTGTTGTCGACGCCTTTCAATTCTCCGCCGGGCCCCCAAGCCAGGGGGGGCAAAGGCTCTGCATCAGTTATTTATACTCAAATGCCAGCTTAATAATATTTTACCGATATCAGGGTGATCCCTAGTCTTGACCCCAAGAGATGGCAGGCCACACGCGGTTTGAATCCAACTTCAAAGGGTATTGAGATGACCACTGTAAAAATAAAAACAGATACGCTGATTGTGGGCGCCGGTCAGGCGGGTGTGGCCATGAGCGAGCACCTGAGCAAACTGGGCGTGCCGCATCTGGTGCTGGAGCGTAACCGTATCGCCGAACGCTGGCGCACCGGCCGCTGGGATTCGCTGGTGGCCAATGGCCCGGCCTGGCACGACCGCTTTCCCGGCCTGGCATTCGACGACCTGAGCCCTGACAGCTTTGCCCCAAAAGAGCGGGTGGCCGATTACTTCGAAGCCTACGCGAAAAAATTCAACGCCCCGATCCGCACCGGCGTCGATGTGTTGAAGGTCGAGCGCAATGTCGGTCGCCCCGGGTTCACCATCGAAACCTCCGAAGGCGTGATCGAAGCCGCCCGAGTGGTTGCCGCCACCGGTCCTTTCCAAAACCCGGTCATCCCGCCGATCGCGCCGAAAGATCAGCCATTGCTACAGATCCATTCGGCTGATTACCGCAACCCTGGGCAATTGCCTGAAGGCGCCGTTCTGGTCGTCGGCGCCGGCTCGTCGGGGGTGCAGATTGCCGACGAGTTGCAGCGTGCGGGCAAGCAGGTCTACCTCTCGGTAGGCGCCCACGATCGCCCTCCCCGCGCCTACCGCAACCGTGATTTCTGCTGGTGGCTGGGGGTGCTGGGCGAATGGGATCAAGCGGCGATGAAGCCCGGTCGGGAACACGTGACCATTGCCGTCAGTGGCGCCCATGGCGGGCGGACCGTGGACTTTCGCGGGCTTGCCCATCGCGGCATGACCCTGGTCGGCCTGACCCAGTCGTTCGATGGCAGTGTGGCGACTTTCCAGCCGAACCTGGCCGAGAACCTGGCCCGGGGCGATGAGAACTATCTGGCGCTGCTCGATGCCGCCGATGCGTACATCGAGCGCAACGGCCTGGACCTGCCGCAAGAACCGGAAGCGCGGATAACCTTCCCCGATCCCGAGTGCGTGACCCATCCGATCCTGCAGCTGGACCTGGCCAAGGCCGGCGTGACCTCGATCATCTGGGCCACCGGTTTTGCCACCGATTACAGCTGGCTGAAGGTCAACGCCTTCGACGCCAACGGCAAGCCGCAGCACCAGCGCGGCGTATCGAGCGAGCCCGGGGTGTATTTCCTCGGTCTGCCGTGGCAGTCGCGACGGGGTTCGTCGTTTATCTGGGGCGTCTGGCACGACGCCAAATACGTGGCTGACCAGATCGCCATCCAGCGCTCATACCTCGACTACCACGATGCGGCGCAACGGCAGGCCGAAGCGGCCCCGGTTGCCCTTGAAACCACGGTCAGTGCCTAAGCCTTTTTCTGTCAGGAGCGTCAAATGTCCACGCCAACCCATACCCGCATTCGCATGTTCAACACCAAACAAACCTACCCGAACCAGAGCCTGGACAACGACCTGTGCCAAGCGGTCCGGGCCGGCAACACCGTCTATGTGCGCGGCCAGGTCGGTACTGACTTCGAAGGCAACCTGGTGGGCCTGGGTGACCCGCGTGCGCAAGCCGAGCAAGCCATGCGCAACGTCAAACAGTTGCTGGAAGAGGCCGGCAGCGACCTGAGCCACATCGTGAAAACCACCACCTACCTGATCGACCCGCGTTACCGCGAACCGGTCTACCAGGAGGTGGGTAAGTGGCTCAAAGGCGTGTTCCCGATTTCCACCGGGCTGGTGGTGTCGGCCCTGGGGCAGCCACAGTGGCTGATGGAGATTGATGTGATTGCGGTGATTCCCGAATAGACCGAGTGGCTGCCATCGCTGGCAAGCCAGCTCCCACAGGGATCGTCGCATCCACACAATCATCTGTGGGAGCGGGCTTGCCCGCGATGAGGCCCGCCCAGACACCTCACCAAGGAGCACACCTATGACCTTTTCCATCGCCGCACGCTGCCCCGAAACCGGTCAATTCGGCATCGCGATCAGTTCCTCGAGCATCGCCGTCGGCGCCCGCTGCCCCTGGCTGTTGCCCGGTGTCGGCGCGGTGTCCACGCAAAACATCACCCTGCCGTCCCTCGGCCCGGAAGTCCTGGCCCTCATGGAGCAAGGCCTCGCGCCGGCCGAGGCGCTGGACAAGGTGCTGACCCGCAACGGTTACAGCCAGTATCGGCAGGTCACCGCCATCGACCACCTCGGCCGCACCGTGCACTTCAGTGGCGCGCAAACCCTGGGCAACCACAATGCCGTGTCAGGCGAACAATGCGTGGCGGCGGGCAACATGCTGGCCGATCGTTCGGTGATCGAGGCCATGGTCCAGGCGTTCGAGCACGGCGAAGGTCAACTCGCCGACCGCCTGCTCGCCGCGATGAAAGCGGCCATTGCCGCGGGCGGCGAAGCCGGGCCGGTGCATTCGGCGGCGATGGTCGTGGTGGGTGAACTGACCTGGCCGATCATCAACCTGCGGGTCGATTGGGCCGACGAAAACCCGATCGGTCAGTTGGAAAAGCTCTGGGACGCCTATCGCCCGCAGGTTCAGGACTACATCGACCGCGCCCTCGCTCCCGACAAATCCCCCGGCTACGGCGTCGCCGGAGACGACCGATGAACAGCAGCCGCGATTTGCTGAAAACCCTGGTGGCTTTCGACACCACCAGTCGCGAATCCAACCTGCAGCTGATCGAGTTTGTCCGCGATTACCTCGCGCGCTTCGATGTGCCTTGCGAACTGATCTACAACGAGCAGCGCAGCAAGGCCAATCTATTCGCGACCATTGGCCCGGCGGATCGTCCGGGCATCGTGCTGTCGGGGCATACCGACGTGGTGCCCGTGGACGGCCAGCCGTGGACCGTCGCGCCGTTCGAACTCAGCGAGCGCGACGGCAAACTCTACGGTCGCGGCACGGCGGACATGAAAGGCTACATCGCCTGCGTGCTGGCCCTGGTTCCGGCGCTGGTAACGGCCAACCTGCGGCGGCCGGTGCACATCGCCCTGTCATACGATGAAGAAGTCGGCTGCCTCGGCGTGCGGTCCTTGCTCAAAGCCCTGGAACAGCGCCCCATCAAACCGATGCTCTGCATCATTGGCGAGCCCACCGAACTCAAACCGGTGCTTGGCCACAAGGGCAAACTGGCGATGCGTTGTGACATTCACGGCCAGGCCTGCCATTCCGCCTATGCGCCGCTGGGGGTCAATGCCATCGAATACGCCGCCGAACTGATCGGTGAACTGGGACGCATCGGCCACCGGCTCAAAGCCCCCGAGCATCACGACGCGCGCTTCGACCCACCGTTCAGTACCGTTCAAACCGGCGTCATTGCCGGCGGCAAGGCCTTGAACATCGTCCCTGCCGATTGCCGCTTCGATTTTGAAATCCGCGCCCTGCCCTCACACGATCCGAGCGAGGTGGCGCAGGAATTGAAGACCTACGCCGAGCACCACGTATTGCCGCGCATGCGCGCCGTGAGCGAACAGAGCGAGATTCGCTTCAGCGAGTTATCGGCGTATCCCGGCCTGGCGACCGAAGCCCACAGCGAAGCCGCCGAGCTGATCGCCGGGTTTTCCGGTTCCCGAGTGTTCGGCACCGTAGCCTTCGGCACCGAGGGCGGGCTATTTGACGCCGCAGGAATACCCACCGTGGTCTGCGGGCCGGGCAGCATGGATCAGGGGCATAAACCGGACGAATTCGTCAGCCTGGAGCAATTGAACGGCTGCGATGAAATGCTGCAAAGGATGCTGCTGTCGATCAGTTGAATCACAAGCATCACAAAACCCCGTGGGAGCGGGCTTGCCCGCGATGAGGACCTGACATTCAACCTCCATGTCGACTGTCCAGTCCATTGCGAGCAAGCGCTGCGACTCTGCTACATTAGCCCCGCCCTATCAAAACAAGGAATGTTCACCCATGAAATTCGGCTACCTGATCGTCTACGTCGCCAACGTCCCCGCCTCATTGCAATTCTTCGAAACCGCGTTCGGCCTCACCACGCGATTCCTCCACGAATCCAACACCTACGGCGAACTCGAAACCGGTGAAACCGCCCTGGCTTTCGCCGCCGACGAACTGGCCGCCATGAACTTCAACGGCGGCCACATCAGCGCCCACACCAGCGTGAAACCGCTGGGCATGGAAGTCGGCCTCGTCACCGACGACGTCCCCGCCGCCCACGCCAAAGCCCTGAATGCAGGGGCCAGCGAGGTGGCCGCCCCGCTGATCAAACCCTGGGGCCAGACCGTCTCCTACGTGCGCTGCCCGGACGGAACGCTGGTGGAACTTTGCACCGCAATAAAATGAACCCCTCGCCCGCTCGCTCGCCTAACGAATTGACTATCAGGAGGTGAGCCATGCAAATCGAAACAATCTGGATCGTACTCGCCGCCGTTCTGCTGCTGATCGAGCTGTGGGCGATCAACCGGGTGCGAAAAGCCGAGGGCAAATCCAGCAACAGACTGGTGTGGATGGTGGTAATTGTGTTTGTGCCGCTGTTCGGGCTGATTGCGTGGGCAGTGGCCGGCCCCAAGCATGTGGCGCAAAACCCGCATTCATCGCAGGCCTGAAAGGTCGCTGGATGCACCGAGATCACTCTCTGGAAACTGCACGGCTTGAACGACAAAGCCCCGGTGATTCGTAACGCTGTTCAGTTAAGAGATAGAGCGAGCCAGCAGTAACCTGTGGCGAGGGAGCTTGTCGGAACGCCGCCCGGAGCAAGCTCTCTCGCCACACATACTGTGTTCGTACATAACCAAACAGCTTTGCCGATCAATCGGAGCTTTGTCTTTTCCCACAACCGAATCCACATGGAAGCCGTCGAAGACGACGGCCCCAGTCGGACGCACCTTTGATTTTGGACTTCCGAAAACCCTGTAGGAAATTACCTCTTGTGGCGAAGGGGCTTGCCCTCGTTGGGCAGCGAAGCGGCCCCAAACCCTGCCCCCGATTTCCCAAGACCCTGCGCACTGTCCGAAATGCCGCGAAAGCCCGTAAACATTGGCTATCAGCCTTGCCAAAACGCCCGCCAACGCGTCCTACAGCCCGGTTGCGAGCATGAAAATGGGCGCCTATATTCGCCTCGCCGCTGACACAAATAGTGATGGGTTTCGCAGCCCCCTGGATTGACACCAAAGAACCGTCAGGCATGATTCGGCCGCTTTTGGTTGCATTAGTTTTATGGCGGTTGTGCGTGGGAGACCTTCGGGTCTGCCGGGTTTTTGGTGGAGGTCCCCGGTCTGCGAACCCGCGCACAGCTGCCACCCATTTGTTTCGCAGCAGAAAGGTGGCAATTCTTCTTTTATCAGGATTTTCACCATGTCGAATCAACACCCACCCCGTCGCTTCACCCCCATGTCCCAATTCGCCACCCACTACCCCGTCCTGCTCATCGACAGCGACGCCCCGCTGCGCGAACTGCACAACTGCGTCAGCGAACGCCTCAACGCCGTCCTCCAATACCTGCACCTCATGGCCTGCACCAGCCTCCCCGACTCCGCCGAAAACGACATCAACACCATCACCAACATCGCCCGGATCATGATCCAGGATGTGAGCGATGTGTTTCGGGTGATTGAGCAGCGAGGGTTTGAGGTGCCGAAGGGGTAGTGACGACTTTTAGCTGCAAAACAACCCGCAGGTTCTGCGGGTTGATGGCCTGGGTCATTTCACAACCAACAGAGCCCTGACCGTTCAGGGGTTTGTTGTTTATGCCGGGGTGGTTGGGGCTAAAAACCGATCAACCATGGCGCCCCCTGTCCTCCCACCAATGAGTAATAGCGGCACACTGGATATTCGTAAAATGTCACTCAATAAAATCAAAACAAACAAAAAGGTCTAGTGAACTGTCATTAATGACAGTAGCAGCCAACAAGCATCCCCACATAGCATCTGTCATGAATCAAAACCAACTAAGTAAACCCTAACAAAAGCAAGAAACAAGTCAGGTGATCATCGTGAACGAATCAGAATTGCTTAACAATGAAGTAGAAGCTGACGTCGAAGAACATCTAAAAAAAACCGGCTCATACATTCGCCCCAAATCCCACACCGTTTCAGACTATTGGGAAGGTGCGCCAACAGGTTTAATTACTGCGACAGGGGGGATAGGAGCTGGAAAAAACCAATTCATAGCGGATGTAGAATTCAGATATCGAAAAGATGGGCAAACATGGCACATCATGATTGATAGATACAGAATGGTCGCCATGGGGTATCCACCCAAGTATCGGGCCAATATAAATATTGAATTCACGAGCGCTGGGCACTCTTCTGGAAAGCTTGTATCCCCGGATGCCATGTGGCAGGACAACGCGTGGCACAGCTACGAACGCATCATGAAGGTTTCGAGTGATTTAACTTCAGGTTTCCGGATGGGAATTGAAGTTGACTTTGATGGTCCAGACGGCGGGGGGTGGTTCTGGACTTACAAAAATTTCGCCTGATCAGGCGTTGAAGAGTCGAGTGTTGCGAGACGCTTAAATACCTGGCGCAAATCCCTGTTTTCGAAACCCGTGTTTGAAACTTTGACTCAACAGTTTGCCCGACCAGCCGCAACCAAAAAATCCGACGCCTGAACGGGCATCGGATTTTTTATTAACCACCGTGAATGTAACGCCTGTCAGTAACCCATATCAGAAGTTCGCCGGCGTATTCGCACTGATAATCTCTGCCTCATCCGCCCCGATATTGCGGAACCGATGGGGCAAGGTCGTCGGGAAGTAATAGCCATCCCCGGCATTCAATACGCTGATCTGCCCATCCACCGTCAATTCAACCGTGCCACGCGTGACGAGCCCGCACTCCTCGCCTTCGGCGTGGACGATCGGTTCTTCCCCGGAGCTGGCGCCCGGCGCGTATTGCTCGCGCAGCAAGCGCATCTGCCGGCTCGGTACGGAGGCGCCGATCAGCAGCAGGCGCAGGCCGTTGCGGCCCAGGTCTGGCTGTTCGTTGGCGCGGAACACGTATTGATGCTCGCGCGGGGGTTGATCGAAGGTGAAGAAGTCCGCCAGGGACATGGGAATGCCTTCGAGCAGCTTTTTCAGGGAGCTGACGGAAGGACTGACGCGATTCTGTTCGATCAGGGAAATGGTGGCATTGGTGACGCCGCTACGCCGGGCCAGCTCGCGCTGGGACAGTTTGTAGCTTTCGCGTACTAATTTGAGTCGAGAACCCGTATCCATGACAGCCTTATGCAAGAACGACTTAAGGGTAATGGGGGTGGAAAACAGGCGCGGATCCTGCCGTTTTCCCTGTCCCTGAACCGTGAAAGGCGGCTATTAAATCACGTTTGTTGGTGTTGCTCAGCAGGTTCGATAAACGGTGGTCGAAAATGGCCTCGGCCTTGATGCAATACAACTGAGGAAGCGAGCCTGCTCCCACAGGTCATTGCGGTGTTTCTGCATTTTAAAAAGCCGGCGACACCTTTTAGGGCGACCGCCGGCGAGGTAAAGCTTAGATACCGAAACGGTCGCGCAGCGAGTAGTACGCGGCGCCCATGGCGGTGAGCGGGGCCTGGAAGGTGCGGCCGCCGAACATCGGCATGTGTGGCAGCGAGGCGAACGCGTTGAAGCGTTCGGCGTCGCCACGGATCATTTCCGAGATCAGTTTGCCGGCCAGGTGCGAACAGGTGACGCCGTGGCCACTGTAGCCCTGCATGTAGTAGGCGTTTTTCTCGATACGGCCGAATTGCGGCATGCGCGACATGGTCAGCAGGAAGTTGCCGGTCCAGCGGTAGTCGATCTTCACGTCCTTCAATTGCGGGAAGGTCTTGAGGATTTTCGGGCGGATCAGTTGCTCGATGTCGTCCGGTTCGCGCGCGCCGTAGACCACGCCACCGCCGTAGAGCAAGCGGTTGTCGGCGGTCAGGCGGTAGTAGTCGAGCAGGTAGTTGCAGTCTTCGACGCAGTAGTTGTTTTTGATCAGGCTGCGCGCCTGTTGCTCCGTCAACGGCTCGGTCACGACGATCTGCGAACCGCACGGCATGCTCTTGCTGGTCACGCGGTTATCCAGGCCTTGCGGCAGGTAGGCGTTACCGGCGATCAGCAGGTACTTGGCACGGACCACGCCCTTGGCGGTGCGCACGGTGATCGGTTCGCCGTAGGTGATTTCCACCGCTGCCGATTGCTCGAAGATCTTGCCGCCCAGGCCAATGATCGCCGAGGCCTCACCGAGGGCCAGGTTCAGCGGGTGAATATGGCCGCCCTGCATGTCCAGCAGGCCGCCGACGTAAGCGTCGGAACCCACTTCGCGCTTGATGTCGGCCGCGTCGAGCATTTTCAGGTTCTTGTTGCCGTAGCGCTCCCAGCTTTTTTTCTGCTCGGCCAGGCCTTTGAGTTGCTTCTTGTTCATCGCGGCGAAGATGCCGCCCGGGCGGTAGTCGCACTGGATATCGTAGTGCTGTATGCGCTGACGGATGATGTCGGCGCCTTCGAAAATCATGCTGCCCAGGACTTCGGCCGTCTTGTCGCCATAGCGCTCTTCGATGACATCGACGTCGCGGCTGTAGGAGTTGACCAGTTGACCGCCGTTGCGACCGCTGGCGCCGAAGCCGACCTTGGCGGCTTCCAGCACGGTGACGCTGTAACCCGCTTCGGCGAGGAACAGTGCCGAGGACAGGCCAGTGTAGCCGGCGCCGATCACGCAGACGTCGCATTCCACCAGTTCTTCGAGCACCGGGAAATCGCCGGTGAAGTTGCGGGTGGCGGCGTAGTAACTGTTTACATGTGTTTGTTTCATAGGTTTCTCCGAGGGTCGCCGGCAACGTGCAAGCGACCGCCGCTTAAAAGGGCTTAGAGCTTGATCCAGGTCGCTTTGAGTTCGGTGTACTTGTCGAACGCATGCAGCGATTTGTCCCGACCGTTACCCGACTGCTTGAACCCGCCGAACGGCGCGGTCATGTCGCCGCCGTCGTACTGGTTGACCCAGACGCTACCGGCGCGCAGGCCACGGGCGAAGGTGTGGGCCTTGCTCAGGTTGCTGGTCCAGACCCCGGCCGCCAGGCCGAAGATGCTGTCGTTGGCAATCGCCAGGGCTTCTTCGGCGGTGTCGAAGGTGATGAGCGACAGCACCGGGCCGAAGATCTCTTCACGGGCGATGGTCATGGCGTTGGTCACGCCGTCGAAGATCGCCGGTTCCACGTACAGGCCACCGGTCTCTTCGAGGGTGCGGCTACCGCCGGCGATCAGTTGAGCGCCCTGCTCCTTGCCGATGCCGATGTAGCGCAGCACGTTATCCAGCTGACGCTGATCGACCACGGCGCCGACGGTGGTCGAAGGATCGAGCGCATGACCCGGTTTCCAGGCTTGCAGGGCTTCGACCAGCAGCGGGATGAACTGATCGCGGATCGAACGCTCCACCAACAGGCGCGAGCCGGCGGTGCAGACTTCGCCCTGGTTGAAGGCGATGCCGCTGGCTGCCGCCTGGGCGGCTGCGCGCAGGTCCGGTGCGTCGGCAAAGACCACGTTCGGGCTCTTGCCGCCGGCTTCCAGCCAGACGCGTTTCATGTTGCTCTGCCCGGCGTAGATCATCAGTTGCTTGGCGATCGCCGTGGAACCGGTGAAGGCCAGCACGTCGACGTCCATGTGCAGCGCCAGCGCCTTGCCGACGGTGTGGCCGAAGCCCGGCAGGACGTTGAACACGCCTTTGGGGATGCCCGCCTCCAGCGCCAGCTGCGCGATGCGGATCGCCGTCAATGGCGACTTTTCCGAAGGCTTGAGGATGAACGAGTTGCCCGCCGCCAGGGCCGGGGCGAACTTCCAGCTGGCCATGATCAACGGGAAGTTCCACGGCACGATGGCCGCGACCACACCCGCCGGTTCACGGGTGACCAGGCCGAGTTGATCGTGGGGCGTAGCGGCGACTTCGTCGTAGATCTTGTCGATGGCTTCGGCGGTCCAGCGGATCGCGTTGGCGGTCGCCGGAATGTCGATGCTCATGGAGTCGCTGATCGGTTTGCCCATGTCGAGGGTTTCGAGCAGCGCCAGTTCTTCCTGGTTGGCCAGGATCAGATCGGCGAAACGGATCAGGATGCGCTTGCGCTCGACCGGGGCCAGTCTGGACCAGACGCCGGACTCGAAGGTACGGCGGGCAACGGCGACGGCTGCGTTGGCATCGGCTTCGTCGGTGCTGGCGACGTTCGCCAGAAAACGACCGTCGACCGGGCTGATGCATTCGAACGTGGCACCAGTGGCGGCCGCGCAGTACTGACCGTCGATGAAGGCACGGCTTTCGATGGTTAGGGACTGGAAGCGTTGCTCCCAGTCGCTGCGAGTAATTGTCATTGTTGTGACTCGACGCAGGGGAATAGGTGGTCTCGGGCTGAATGCCAGCCAATCAAGGCATTGAAATGCAGTCCCCTGTGGGAGCGAGCCTGCTCGCGATAGGGGTGGATCAGTCAGCATTAGTATCGTCTGACACTCCGCTATCGCGAGCAGGCTCGCTCCCACAGGTGTTGCATTGGGTTCTGCCCGTCAGACGGTATGCAGGTACCAGTTGTACTCAAGATCGGAGATGGAGTTCTCGAACTCGGCCAGCTCGCTTTCCTTGCACGCCACGAACACGTCGATGTACATCGGGTCGATGTATTTGGCCATGACTTCGCTGTCGTCCAGCTCGCGCAGTGCGTCGCGCAGGTTGTTCGGCAGGCTCTGTTCGTTCTGCTCGTAGCTGTTGCCTTCCACCGGGGCGCCCGGCTCGATCTGATTGGTCAGACCGTGGTGCACGCCCGCCAGGACCGAGGCCATCAGCAGGTACGGGTTGGCATCGGCACCGGCCACGCGGTGTTCGATGCGCACGGCGTCCGCCGAACCGGTCGGTACGCGCACCGCCACGGTACGGTTGTCGATGCCCCAGCTCGGCGAGTTCGGCACGTAGAACTGTGCACCGAAGCGACGGTAGGAGTTGACGTTCGGGCAGAGGAACGCCATCTGCGCCGGCAGGGTCTCGAGCACACCGCCGATCGCGTGACGCAGTGCGGCGTTCTGCTCGGGATCCTCGCTGGCAAAGATGTTCTTGCCTTCTTTGTCGAGAATCGAGATGTGGACGTGCAGACCGTTGCCCGCCTGGCCCGGATAAGGCTTGGCCATGAAGGTGGTGTCCATCTCGTGGTCG
The DNA here is from genome assembly GCF_900105115.1 of Pseudomonas mohnii. Taxonomy (NCBI): domain Bacteria; kingdom Pseudomonadati; phylum Pseudomonadota; class Gammaproteobacteria; order Pseudomonadales; family Pseudomonadaceae; genus Pseudomonas; species Pseudomonas mohnii. The sequence continues at coordinate 5,872,492 of NZ_FNRV01000001.1, read as the reverse complement.
TAGGCGATGTTCTTCACCAGACGCTTGAGCAGGACCGCGTAGTCGCACGCCTTGATCGGGTCGGACACGTGGTGCAGGTTCACTTCGAACTGCGCCGGGGCACTTTCCTTGACGATGGCGTCGGCCGGGATGCCCTGCTCTTTCGCGCCTTCGAGGATGTCTTGCAGGCAGTCGACGTATTCGTCGAGGTCGTCGATCAGGTACACCTGGGTCGACATCGGACGCTTGCCGGATACCGGCGAACGTGGCGACTGCGGACGACCGTTCACGTTGTCCTGGTCGATCAGGTAGAACTCCAGTTCGAACGCGGCGCAGATGGTCAGGCCGAGGTCGTCGAACTTGCGCACTACATTGGCCAACACTTCACGCGGGTCAGCGAAGAACGGTTCGCCTTCCAGCTCGTGCATGGTCATCAACAGTTGCGCGGTCGGGCGCTTCTGCCATGGCTCGATGCTCAGGGTGCCGGGGATCGGGTAGCAGATTCGGTCAGAGTCGCCGATGTCCAGGCCCAGGCCGGTGCTTTCCACCGTCGAGCCGTTGATGTCCAGCGCGAACAGCGACGCCGGCAGGTTGATGCCTTTCTCGTAAACCTTATGAAGACTGGTGCGTTCGATGCGCTTGCCGCGCACCACACCGTTCATATCCGCAATCAGAAGGTCGACGTACAAAACCTCAGGATATTTCTTAAGGAATGCGTTTGCTTCGTTGAGTTGAACGGTACGCAGAGGGACCGACATGATGCACCTATTTTTTACTGTTAATTATTATGTTCACCGCCCTTTCACGAGCCCAGTCAATCCGAAAGGCAAAGTGAAGTCAATAGCGAACACTCAGCCTTTCAGCGTTTATTTTAGGGCCTCTCAGCGGCACGGGAGTGCCATATCATCGCTCAAACGCAGGTAAATCCTGATCTTCAGACGTACGGCGTTTAGAATTTTTTACATGAGAGTTGTTAATTAAAATCAACAAGGCTAAGCTCCGGAAAAGCTCGTTCAAGTGTGAAACTTCGAGGTGATAAAAATGGCATTCAAGCCATTGATCGGCGTTACTGCATGCGTCAAACAGATTGGCCTGCACCCCTACCATGTCAGCGGCGACAAGTACTTGCGTGCTGTCAGCGTTGCGGCACTGGGGCTGCCCGTCGTCATTCCTTCCCTGGCTGAACTGACCGAAATCGATGATCTGCTGCCGCAGCTCGACGGTCTGTTGTTGACCGGCTCGCCTTCGAACGTGGAACCCTTCCACTATCAAGGCCCGGACAGCGCTCCCGGCACGGAACACGATCCCCAGCGGGATCGCACCACCCTTCCCCTGATTCGCGCGGCCATTGCGGCTGGCGTCCCGGTGCTCGGCATCTGCCGTGGCTTTCAGGAGATGAACGTGGCGTTCGGTGGCAGCCTGCATCAGAAGGTCCATGAGTTGCCCGGCTTCCTCGATCATCGCGAAGCCAACCACCCTGACCTGGCGGTGCAATACGCACCGGCGCACACAGTCGACGTGCAACCGGGCGGCGTGTTCCAGGCACTGGACCTGCCCACGCAATTCCAGGTCAATTCGATTCACAGCCAGGGCATCGACCGACTCGCCCCAGGCCTGCGCGCCGAAGCGCTCGCGCCGGACGGCTTGATCGAAGCGATCTCGGTCGAGCACAGCAAGGCCTTCGCCCTCGGCGTGCAATGGCACCCGGAATGGCAGGTCCTGTCGAATCCGCCTTACTTGAGAATTTTCAAGGCGTTTGGCGAAGCGTGCCGGCAACGGGCGGCGCTGCGTCATGGGCGCTGACTGACGAACTCAAACACGATTCAACGATTTCACTGCCCCCGTGAGTCAGGCGGGCGCGCTTGTGCGCGTCGGTCCCTCACGACAACAACACACTGCAATAACAACAAGCACCACCAGGCAGCCAGGACGGCGGCGCCGAATAAACCCGAGCGGTATGGGTGAGTTCGATCAGCAAATGCAATTCCATGTGGGAGCGAGCTTGCTCGCGATAGCGATAGGTCAGGCGACATTGATGTCGACTGTCCTGACCTCATCGCGAGCAAGCTCGCTCCCACAGGGTCCGCGTTCTGAGCGAAGTCCCCGATACGGGTTTGCAATCAACTATTAAGTCAGGCCGCGTTGGCCCGACGACTGAAACCTGTTGGGAGTTTCAAATGGCAAACGCCTCCAGCATCTACAGGAAGGCTCTTGAAGGTCACCAGGCACCGAAAAAGGTGTTGGTGAAAGTCGACCGCGTCACCAAGAAATTCGACGAAACCACCGCTGTGGACGATGTGTCCCTGGAAATCCATCAGGGCGAAATCTTTGCCCTGCTCGGTGGCTCCGGCTCCGGTAAATCGACGCTGCTGCGCATGCTCGCCGGCTTCGAACGGCCGACCGAAGGCCGGATCCTGCTCGACGGTGTCGACATCACCGACATGCCGCCCTACGAGCGGCCGATCAACATGATGTTTCAGTCCTACGCGTTGTTCCCACACATGACCGTGGCGCAGAACATCGCCTTCGGCCTTAAGCAGGACCGTTTGCCAGCCGCGGAAATCGACGCCCGCGTGGAAGAAATGCTGCGCCTGGTGCACATGACCCAATACGCCAAGCGCAAACCCCATCAATTGTCCGGCGGACAGCGTCAGCGCGTGGCCCTGGCCCGCTCCCTGGCCAAGCGGCCGAAGCTGCTGTTGCTCGACGAACCGATGGGCGCACTGGATAAAAAGCTGCGTTCGCAGATGCAACTGGAGCTGGTGGAAATCATCGAGCGCGTGGGCGTGACCTGCGTGATGGTGACCCACGACCAGGAAGAGGCCATGACCATGGCCCAGCGCATCGCCATCATGCACCTGGGCTGGATCGCCCAGATCGGCAGCCCGGTGGACATCTATGAAGCACCGGTCAGCCGCATGGTCTGCGAGTTCATCGGCAACGTGAACGCCTTCGAAGGCACCGTCGTCGAAGACCTGGAAGGTTACGCGATCATTCACAGCCCGGACCTGGAACAGAAGATCTACGTGGGTCACGGCGTCAGCACTTCGGTGCAAGACAAGTCGATCACCTACGCCATCCGCCCGGAAAAACTGCTGGTCAGCACCACCAAGCCAGAGGCCCGCTACAACTGGTCCAGCGGCAAGGTGCATGACATCGCCTACCTCGGCGGCCATTCGGTGTTCTACGTGGAGCTGCCTGGCGGCAAGATTGTGCAGTCGTTCATGGCCAACGCCGAACGCCGTGGCGCACGTCCGACCTGGGACGATCAGGTCTACGTGTGGTGGGAAGACGACAGCGGCGTGGTACTGCGCGCATGAGAACCTTCAATCAGCAATTCCTGCGCCTGGTGCCCAGCGGACGAAAACTCGTCATCGGGATTCCTTTCCTGTGGCTGTGCCTGTTCTTCCTGTTGCCGTTCTTCCTGGTCATGAAGATCAGCTTCTCGGAAGCGGCCCTGGCCATTCCGCCCTACTCGGAGATCTACACCTACGCCGAGCAGAAATTCCAGCTGTTGCTCAATATCGGCAACTACACCTTGCTGGGCGAAGATGAGCTGTACCTCTCCGCCTACCTGGGTTCGTTGAAGGTCGCGCTGTTCAGCACACTGATGTGCCTGGTGATCGGTTTTCCGATGGCCTACGCCATTACCAAGGCGAGCAAGGAAGCGCAAAACGTCCTGATGCTGCTGATCATGATGCCGACCTGGACCGCGATCCTGATCCGCGTCTACGCCTGGATGGGCATCCTCAGCAACAACGGTCTGCTCAACGCGTTCCTGATGTGGACCGGGCTGACGTCGCACCCGATCGAGATCCTCAACACCAATACTGCCGTCTATATAGGCGTGGTGTATGCGTATCTGCCGTTCATGATCCTGCCGCTGTACGCCAACCTGGTCAAACACGACCAGAGCTTGCTGGAAGCGGCGTCGGACCTGGGTTCGAGCACCTTCAACAGCTTCTGGAAAATCACCGTGCCGCTGGCCAAGAACGGCATCATCGCCGGTTGCATGCTGGTGTTCATTCCAGTGGTCGGCGAGTTCGTGATCCCGGAACTGCTCGGCGGTCCTGAGACCCTGATGATCGGCCGCGTGCTGTGGCAAGAGTTCTTCAATAACCGCGACTGGCCGGTGGCATCCGCCCTGGCGGTGGTGATGCTGTTGATCCTGATTGTGCCGATCCTGCTGTTCAACCGCAGTCAGGCCAAAGAAATGGAGGCACGGGGATGAAGCGTTTCGGCTTTTCAAAAATGATGCTGGTGCTCGGCCTGTCGTTTATCTACCTGCCGATGCTGATTCTGGTGATCTACTCGTTCAACGCCTCGAAACTGGTGACGGTATGGGGTGGCTGGTCGTTCAAGTGGTACGCCGGCCTGCTCGACAACACCCAGTTGATGGGTTCGGTGGTGCGTTCGCTTGAGATCGCCTGCTACACCGCGCTGGCGGCCGTGGCCCTGGGCACACTGGCGGCGTTCGTCATGACCCGCGTCACCCGCTTCAAGGGTCGCACGCTGTTCGGCGGCCTGGTCACCGCACCGCTGGTGATGCCGGAAGTGATCACCGGTCTGTCGCTGTTGCTGCTGTTCGTGGCCATGGCGCAATTGATCGGTTGGCCGATGGAACGCGGCATCGTGACCATCTGGATCGCCCACACCACCTTTTGTGCCGCCTACGTGGCAGTGGTAGTCTCCGCGCGCCTTCGCGAGCTGGACCTGTCCATCGAAGAAGCGGCCATGGACCTGGGTGCGAAGCCGTTCAAGGTGTTCTTCCTGATCACCATTCCGATGATCGCGCCATCCCTGGCGGCCGGCGGCATGATGTCGTTCGCCCTGTCGCTGGATGACCTGGTACTGGCAAGCTTCGTCTCCGGCCCGGGTTCCACGACCCTGCCGATGGAAGTGTTCTCGGCGGTGCGTCTGGGCGTGAAGCCCGAGATCAACGCCGTGGCCAGCCTGATCCTGTTGGCGGTCTCGATCGTGACCTTCATGGTCTGGTACTTCAGCCGCCGTGCCGAAGCCACCCGCAAGCGGGCGATCCAGGAAGCGATGGACCAGACTGCCAGCGAATCGTGGCAGGCGCCTGAGAAGAAAATGCTGGAGGCGACGACCTAGTGCCGCCGACCTGTAGGAGCGAGCTTGCTCGCGATGGACCCAAGGACGCCGCGTTAATTCAGGCAGCCCACGTCATCGTTGACGTCCATCGCGAGCAAGCTCGCTCCTACAGGGCACACAAGCGCCACTGCATTTTTGCTTTGTGTATTTGAATAAGAAAAGAAATGGAGTTGTACCGATGAAAATGTTTGGCAGGACTCTGCTGACACTGTCCTTATTGGGCGCGATGACCACCGGCGCCCAGGCCAATGACAAGGTACTGCGCGTCTACAACTGGTCGGATTACATTGCCCCGGACACCGTCAAGAAGTTCGAAGACGAGACCGGCATCCAGGTGACCTACGATGTGTTCGACAGTAACGAAACCCTTGAGGCACGTCTGCTGGCGGGTAAATCCGGTTACGACATCGTCGTGCCGTCCAACAGTTTCCTGGCCAAACAGATCAAGGCCGGGGTCTATCAGGAACTGGATAAATCCAAACTGTCGAACTGGAAAAACCTCAATCCGGTCCTGCTGAAGAACGCCTCCGCCAGTGACCCTGGCAACAGCCACGCGTTCCCGTACATGTGGGGCTCGATCGGTATCGGTTTCAATCCGGCCAAGGTCAAGGAAGTGCTCGGCGCCAATGCCCCGACCAATTCCTGGGACCTGCTGTTCAAACCGGAGAACGCCGCAAAGCTCAAAGCCTGCGGCATCAGTTTCCTCGATTCACCGACCGAGATGCTCCCGGCTGCCCTGCACTACCTGGGCTACCCGGTGAACGATCAGGACAAGCAACACATCGCCGAAGCCGAAGCGCTGTTCATGAAGATTCGCCCGTCGGTGGCGTATTTCCATTCGTCGAAATACATCTCGGACCTGGCCAACGGCAACATCTGCGTGGCGGTCGGCTACTCCGGCGACGTGCTGCAAGCCAAGGCCCGCGCCCTGGAAGCCGGCGACAAGGTGAAGATCGACTACAGCATCCCCAAAGAAGGGGCCGGCAGTTTCTACGACATGGTCGCCATCCCGCGTGATGCCGCCAACGTCGAGAACGCCTACCTGTTCATGAATTTCCTGATGCGCCCGGACATCATCGCCGAGATCACCAATAACGTCGGCTACAGCAACGCCAACGCGGCCGCTACGCCATTGGTGGATGAAGCGATTCGCAACGATCCGGGTTCGTATCCGTCCCAGGAAGTGATGGCGACCCTGTATGCCATTCCCGACATGCCGATCGGTGTGCAGCGGGTGATGACCCGGGGCTGGACCAAGGTGAAGCTGGGTAACTGATTCAGTGCACCTGATGCCGCTATCGCGAGCAAGCTCGCTCCCACAAGTTGGGGGTGCAGGTTGAAATCTGATTTTCCGATTGACGTTCATGCAGCGCCTTACCACCGCTGCATCACTCACCTGGCTCCTCGGTTAAGGTGAATTTCGGCGCCCTCGGGCGCCTTTTTTTGTAGCAGTGCCTACGCCGCCCCCAGCGGCCAATCCGCCAGCGCCCGGTAGCGGCCCTTATGGGATTCGAACAGGGTGAAGCGGTCGGCGCGCAGGAAAAACTCAGGTGACGAGGTGGACTCCGGCACCGGCGCCCGATAGTCGCGGGCCAGGGTCAGGTGCGGACGAAATTCCCGTGGCGCATCCTCCAGTCCAAACGGCAACAAGGCCTGTTCCAGGTCATACACCAGGCGCAACAGCGCCGGCGGTGCCTGTTCCGGCGCCAATACCAACACCCCTGCCCTGCGCCAGACATCCAGCCGATCCAGCGCCACGGTCAAACGCGCGTCGGGTGTGCGTACGGACGCGACCGCCGTGCAAATGTCCGCAATCTGCCCCACCGCCACCGCACCCAGAAACTTCAGGGTCAGATGAAAGTTCTCCACCGGCACCGGCCGCCCGCTGCGCAGTTGCAGCGCGCCACGCCACTGGGCGATGGCCTTGCGTTGCGCGGGGGCGCAATCCAGGGCAAAAAACAGCCGTTTGAACGGTTCGCGGGATTCGTCATTCATGCAGGACACCTCGGCGGCAGACCGCATGAGTGTACAACCTGTGACGTAGCGACAAGCGCCCTCGCCACGGGTCTATAGTTGAGGCGAGCGATTCAATCGGAGGGGTCATGCGACAGATCATCAGCAAGGAACCATGGTGGGCCGAGCCGCCCAGGCCCGGCCAGGATGAGTTCGAACTGGAATGGGGCTGGCTGGTGCACTACAGCGAAGGCGAGCCGCGTTTCGAATTCATCAGGGTGCGGCCGACCGATGACGAGATCCGCCATCGCAAAAGCTGCAGGATCACCCCGACGGCGGAGTGACCCCGGGGCCTGCCTCAGGCCTGGACGAACAGTTCGAAACCGCCGAATACCATGCGTTGGCCATCGAACGGCATCGGATTGACGTCCGGCTTCATGCGCGAGTCCTGCATCATTTTCTCCATCCCGGCATTGCGGGTGGCCTTGTCCGGCCAGATGATCCAGCCAAACACCACGGTCTCGTCTTCCTTGAGTTTTACCGCCATCGGGAACGACGTGACCTTGCCCTCCGGCACGTCATCGCCCCAGCACTCGGCCAGGCTCAACGCGCCGTTTTCCTTGAAGATCGCCGCGGCGATTTCAGCGTGTTTCTTGAATTTTTCACGATTAGCGGTGGGCACCGCCGCGATAAAACCATCGACATAAGACATGGGGCTTCTCCTTGGGTCATGGGTTGATCTGCTGGTTAGTCGATTCAGTCGGGCTCCAATCGACAGACCCCACGCCTGAACCGACCGGCGGTTCAGCACTCTGTGCCAGGTTGCCTTCTATTTGCGCCGCCATGTACAAGGTCCCGGCCATGACACCGGTGGTCGGGTTCTGCACCAGCTTCACCCAGGCTTTGTCGAAGGTGTTGCCCAGGCTGCTGCGGATCAACGCTTCGCTGTCCGGCCGGTCGGCGGCCTGAATCAATGCACGAACCCCCGCCACCCCCACGGTGATCAACCCCCCGGCGAGTTTGCCGGCCGCCGCGGCCACCGCACTGGCCGCCCCGCGCGGGGCCATTTCGGCTTCCATCCGCTGGCTCGCGCGCCTGGCCACGGGGGCCATGGCGGTGTCGGTCGAACCAACGCCTTTATCGCCGCCAGCCTTGTGGATCTTGTCGACCAACGCGGCGTAGGCCGGCAAGCTGTTCAATTGTTCGGTGTGAACGATCTGATAAAGCGAGGCGTCCCGGGCCGGTGGCGGCCCAAGGGCGATGGCCGGTATTTTCTGGATACGGCCATTGAGTTGGGCCATCGGCACGCCATGGCGTTGGGAGATTTTCTGCAGTTCTTCCTTGAGAATGTCCACGTAGAAAGCCGCCGCCAGGCTGAGAATCGCATCCGGGTCGATCTCCACCGCCACCGGCGCCAGGACCTTTTCCTGATACTGCTCCAGCAGATAAGCCGCCAGGCGCTTTTCCGAGGCGTCCTGCTCGCCCTTGGCGCTGATGGTGTACCAGCTGACCTTCATTGACAGCCATTCCTGGGTCCAGTAACTGCTGAACCAGGGAATGAAGTTCTGCTCGGTCAACTCATAGACCCGCGTGCGCCAGTAATCCATGGCACCGTGGGCGTAGATTTTTGTCTGCTCGGTCGCCGATTGCGACGCCTGAATGATCTCCCGATCCACTTGTTGCCAGGTGCTGGGAGAAATAATGATGGGCGGTGCCACCGGCGCACGCGGTGGCGTGGCGCACCCCGCCAGTAGCATCAGTATGACGACGATCAACCAGCGCAGGTTCAAGATCGCAGTTCCTAAAGTCGGCTCCGAGCGGGATGTTCGGTGTTCAAGAGCTCCTGAACTGAGTATAGGTGGCGGCCATTGTCCGCTCGGCGCGGACCTTGCGCCCAATGCCGGTTTCGCCGCTTGTCCGCGATAAAACCCTCAACGACACGGTCAAAAACCGACCATCACTTATGTCGATATTCACCATCGCCAGGAATTTCTTCCGCCCCGTCACCGTCAGCGTAGGATCGGTTCCAACCCAACACGAAACCCTGTAGCGGAGGGTCGAACCATGCTTATCCATCTCCTGACCTGTCTGGCCCTGACGGCCTTCACGTTGAGTGCATTCGGCTGGTTCGTCCTCTCCGAGGAGCGCACGTCATGATCAACGAAGTCACCCTGTCCGTGAGCTTCCCGGTGTTTGGCAACAACTATTACTCGCAACCTTTCGAGTCTCGTAAAGTGTTGACCCTGGTATTCGACAAAAAATTCGAAGCCCTGCTGATTCCGGCCGCCGCCAATCACTTCAACAACGAAGTGGTCGGGCTCAATGATCAGTTCCGGTTCTTGAACGATGTGCTGGCCGAGCATCTGCAGGCGACCGAAACCGCCGCCACTGCACGCCGTCATCAGTACGTCTGAGAGGCCGCCCCAGGCCAAGTGCCCGTCAGGTCGGCGATGCTGGATCGGCCGTCATCCTTTAGCGACTTTCCTGGGCGGTGGCCGTTGCCCGGCCAATGGCGAACAGATCGCCCGCTTGCTCGATGAGTTCACGGCTGTCGGCGAACATCTGCTGCCAGTCAGTGGGAAACCGCACATTCAACGGCAGTTGATCGATTCGCCACTTCGCCGGCAGCGGGTGATCGAATCGGGCAGCGACTTGCAAACCCATTTCGCTGGCCGTAAACGGTCCGCGTAACACTGTCGGCGTGCGCCCGGCGCTGTCCACTGCCTGGACAACATGAGCCTCCAGCCAGTCACCGTTGGGCATGCGCACGCGCAATGCCTGGCCAATGGCGGCGTAGCTGATATTTTGCGGCTCCAGGTAAATCCACAGCAGCGGGTCTTCCTGTCGTTCGATGCGCATCAGCAAGGTCCCGGCACCGACGTTTTCACCGGGGTTGATCATCACTTCCGCCACGCGTCCGCTCTGCGGGGCCTTGATCGGCAACGCGGCCAGGCGCGTCTTCAGCCACTGCTGCTCGGCGTTTTGTTGAATGACGTCTCGCTCAACGCTCAACGGCGCCTGATTGGCCAGTTGCTCACGGCGCTCGAACGCCAACAGATCGGCCCTGAAACCATCGAGTTCGGATTTGGCCGTCAACACTTCCCCCGGCGAAACGGCGCCACGCGACACCAGATCTTCCAGCACCTTCACGCGCGCCTGTGCCCGGCCTATGCGGGTATTGAGCAGCTGACGCTCACTGCCGCCCAATTTGGTATTGCGTACCGGTGTGGTGTTGGTCGGCAGGGCCGCCAGTTGCGATAACCGGGCCCGCCATTCGGGGTTGTCGAGATTGACCAGCGGCTGATCGACGCCAATCTGGTCACCGGCCTTGACCAACAGTTGCTCGACCCGACCGCTATCCCTCGCACGCACTTCGATGATCGGCAAGCGCAACTGAGCCGGCGCATCGATCATCAGCATGCCGTAGGCCAGCTTGCCACCCAGCCAGATCAACGGGCTGGCGACCAGAAACAGGATCAAATACCAGCGCACGCGAAACGCCGTGCGCTTGCCCGGTGCATAGAGCACGTTCAAACCCTGCTCGTGGGTCGGGCTCAGTTCTTTACGACTATCAAAACGAATCTTCATGGGGGTTCACCGTTTTGGAAAGTCTCGCCAGGCTTGCCAGTCAATGCCGGCAATCCCGAGAGGTTGCAGTTGTTCACGCCAGGCGCTGCTCTGGTGCTGCAACTGTTCGGTCGAAACACCGGCCCAGGACTCCGTGGCATCCAGTTGCGGCTCCGTGCTTTGTGCCAGGCGAAATTGCAGGTCGGGCCAGCGCCTGGCGATTTGCTCTGCCATTCGCGCGCTGTTGTTGGGGTTACGGGTGTAAATCATCAGGCTGACCTGCCGCACTCCCGCACCGGGAAGCGCACAGGGCACGCAGGTTTGTCCAGGTTTAGGGTCAGCGAACCAGCGATGGTGACTGGAAATCTCGACCGGCCATGGGCTCACCGAAGAAGCTACGCGCAAGGTTTCGAGCCAGTCTTTGAGGCGCTGATCCGGAACGGGCATGCCCAGTTGCTCGACTTCCAGGTCCAGGTGCAGGCTGCTGAAGGCAAGCCCCTTGAGTTTCGCCAGCAGATCGGTGAGCTGATGGCGTTCCGGCGGTTCGATCCAGCTCGGGTCGCCCAGTAGCAGGCTGACCTGTACCCCCTTGCCCGCCGCGTCCCGCAGCAACTGTTCCAGGCGCTGGCGGGTCGTGCCCAGGTCTTTGATCTGCGCGGCCTTGAGGCCCAGGTAAATCTTGTCCATCCCGGCGTTGCGCAGTGCGTCCAGTTCAGCCGGCCGCTGGCCGGGATCGAGCAACGCTTCGCTGTCCCAGACATAACTGGCCTGTGACCATTTCTCCGCTTGCGCCGCCTGCGCGGTCAACGACAGGACCACCAGCAGGGGCAAGCACAGGGCCTGAAGGATCGAACGCATGTCAAAACCTCGTGGCTCGTTTCAGCACCCACCAGGGCGCCATCGAGCTTTCTTCATGCCCGCGGCGGAACATTTCGTTGAGCATGGCGACCACGCTCCAGCAGCGCAGGAGCAACATGAACAGCGGGAAGAACGGCACCAGCAGGCCGAGGGTCATGTCCTGTCGAGGGCGGTCGGAGATCATCAACAACATGGCGCCGAACATCAGCAGGGTGATCGTCAGGTACAACAGATAGATCAGCGAAAACAGAAACAACAGGGTCATGCCCGGCAGGATGAAGATGGCCAGCAAGGTGTAGGTGAAGATGATGAACGGCAGCACCAACTGGAAAAAGAAGCCCGTCAACAGGATCATCAGAAAAGTTTTCCAGCCCAATAGTTTCGGGCTGATGTTGCGGTTGTGCTTCCTGATGTACAGAAAGAACAGGTCGCCATCCCAGCGCAGGCGCTGCATCAGGAACTGGCTGAGTGTCGCCGGCGCGTCGGTGTGGCCAATCGCTTCAGGCTCGAAGGGGATTCTCAGGTCATGGCGTTTGAAGTAGCTCTTGATACGCAGCGTCAGGTCCAGGTCTTCGGCGGTATGGGTGTTCCAGCCGCCGATTTTCACCAGGAAGCTGCGGCGGAAGGCGCCAAAGGCCCCGGACACGTTGTTGACCAGGTTCCATTCCGCCAGACCGATCTTCGACATGTGGATCGACAGCAGGTATTCCAGCGACTGCATCGCCGTGACCCAGGAACCCCAGACATTGCGCACCCGCAGGCTACCGGCCACCGCGGGCACCATGGGGTCTTCGAAATGCCGCACGATGGCGCTGACCATGTTGTTGTCGAAGGATGTGTCGCCATCGAGCGCCATCACGATTTCGCCACTGGCCAGCGACAGGCCGGCGTTCAAGGACGACACCCGCCCGCCCCGCTGCCATTTGGCGATCGGGCGCAAATGGCGCCTGGGGTACAACTGCGGGTCGACGTTGAAACTGCGCACGGCGGCCAGCGTCGCCTGGTTCACGGTGGCGCCGTCGACCACGGGAATCATCTCGATGTGACCGCCGTAGGTCTGCTCGCACAGGCTCAAGAGCGTGGTCTGCACGTCCATTCCTTCGCTGTAGCAGGTGATGACGCACGAGACCCTGGGCTGATAAAGGCTGATCTTCGGCACGCGGGAACGCCGGCGGGCGAACCAGCGCAGCACGCCCAGCATCACCAGGATCATCATCGGCAATTCAAAAATCAGAAACGATGGAAAGAGCATGTAGAACAACCGGCTCAGACCATCCGCCCCGGCAAGCCCACCCAATGCGTTGTAGAGTTGTTCCATCAAGGGGTTCATGGGTGTAACACCAACTCACCGGCCAAACGGGCCAGCAGCAGTTCACCGTTTTCCTGATCGAGCAGATCATCGGGCGCCGTGATGCTGACGACACGCAGGGAAAGGTCGCTGACCTCCGGCGCGGAAAACAGCTCGGCGATCCGGCTCAAGCGTTGTTTGACGCACTCCAGGCCTTTGCCATCGGTATGGGGAAGCATGATCCAGAAGAACTCTTCGGTACTTCGCGAGCAGCGGTCCGTTTCCCGTACGGTTTCCTTCAAGCGATCGGCCACGCTGTCGATGAAGGCATGACCGCGCTGTTCCCCCAGGTGCGACAACGTGCCGGCCAGGTTGACGAAGCGCAGACCGATCACCGAAAAGGTCGGCGACGGGTAGCGGCGTACGACCTGGATCTGCCAGCTCAGCAGATCATAGAAATCCTTGCCGCCCAGCAGGTTGAGTCGACCGAAGTTCTGCACCGAACGATCACTGAACTCCTGGCGGCAGCGGAACCGTCCGGCCTCGCTCAGGCGGAAATCCCTGACCTCGCGGACTCGCAGTTTATCCGGCGTATGGGACAAGCCGCAGTCCAGGCAACGCGCCTGCACTTCGGCATCGACAAAGAACGCCTGGCATGACCGGCAACGATAGTTCTCCATCGGCCGGTCGTAGTCCGTACCGATGTGACGCAGCCGGCTCAAACAGTTGGGGCACAGCAGCACACCGTCTTTGAGAAAGGATTCCTGTGGCCCTACATGCCCACAGGTGAAGCAGTGCAACGAGGGCTGCCGGGAAATGTCCAGGGCCTGACACTCGGCGCATACGTCGATGTAATTGAGCCGGCCCGAGCCACAGTCTGAACAGAGGCGAACGCGATCGACCAGCACCCCCTCTTCGAGCCAGTCCTGCTGCACCATCAAGCCGAGCCAGACAAACGCGTTGATCTGCTCGTTGTCAGCCAAGGCGTCCAGCAAAGGGTAACGGTAATGCTGGGGCACCTCCGGGTCGCGCAACGCAAACACATGGGCGTTTTCGCGCAACCACAACCAGGACAGCACCCGGCTTTCGAATCGCTCGGGGGCGGCCCCCTGTTCAAGCAGCCTGAAGCGCTCCTGCCAGGCGCCCCAAAGCTGCTTGATCTCACTGGACTCGACAGGACACGCACCATCGCCCAACGCTTCACACCAGCCATCCTGGTCGCGGCAACAGTAAATAAGGGTATAGCGATACGGGGGGATCGAGCGTAGCTTGCGCAGCACTTTGCCCGCATAGGCCGCTGGCATGTCCAGCAGTAATACATCAAATGCGCGGGCCGCCAACAGGCTGCCCAAGTCGGAAAAGTGTTCAAGTTCTGGAAGATTCAGACTGGGCACTCTATTACCGAGTATCGCGATTCGAGGATTTGGAATGGGCATGACGCACGTCCTTTAGAGAGACAAGTGCGGTGAATTGAAGTTATCAACACTAGCACCAATGACGAAGCGCGCTTGCTTTTATTCTGATTTTTTTGCAGATACACGGCAACAGCACTTCGTCACCTAACTTCCTTTGCAACCCTTCCTCAATCAGATAATGATCACAGCCGACCAACCTCGCACGACATCAAATTTTTTACCAATGTAAATCAACGTCTTAGATAATATAGCCCGATATATTATTGTATATATTGTCAGTACTAGTAAATCGCCACCTTGATAGCGTTGCGCCATTCAATGCATTTGCAAACTCTTCCCTATAAGTGCCTTTAATTAATAAAACTGCCGGCATACCTCACTTCAAACCAGAAGTTCAAAATTTTTTTATAGCCATTTGGCTTTTCGATATAACTAAAATTTAGTAAAAGCAAAATCAGTAACAACAGCTTAACACCAACTTGGAAAACAACGAATGTTTGCCCAGTTAATTAGAACTTATTCCTTCTCCAGTTACTTTCTATTCCGAACAAACCACTCGAAGACATTCACGTAACCAGCGATGCACCGGATCGGCATCCAGTCGTGGGTGCCAGAGCATGGCCACGGTGAAAGAAGGCAATGACACCGGAAGTTCGAAACTGTGCATGCCTTCGCGCAGGTCGGCCGTGTGGCGCTCCGGCACGCTGACGATCAAATCACTGGTCCGGGCGAGCGAAAGTGCCGTCGAAAAGCCGGCGACGATGGTGGCGACCTCGCGCTCCAATCCGAGCCGTTCCAGCGCGTCATCGATCGGCCCCTTGTCCAGGCCGCGCCGGGACACGCCGATGTGACGGCCCGTAGCGAAACGCGCAGCGCTGATCGGGCCCTGACTCAACGGATGCCCCGAACGCACCACGCCGATGAAACGGTCACGGAACAGACCCTGGGTACGCAATTCCGGACCGGCGCCTTTCCCCACCACCCCGGTTTCCAGATCCACCGTGCCGTCGCGCAGTGACGTGCTGTCCTTGTCCGTTTTGTGCACGAAGCGCAGGCGCACACCGGGCGCTTGTTCGGCGATGCGCGCAATCAGCCTGGCGCCGAAATTTTCGACAAAACCTTCACTGGTGCGCAGGGTGAACGTGCGAACCAATTGCGTGAGGTCCGGTTGCTCGGCCGGACGCAGCACCGCTTCGACCTCCTGCACCAGTTGGCTCACCTGCTCTCGCAAGGCCAGTGCCCAAGGCGTGGGCACCAGACCGCGTCCGGCCCTGACCAGCAGCGGATCGCCAGTGGTTTCGCGCAATCGCGCCAGCGCCCGGCTCATCGCTGACGGACTGAGGCGCAAGCGCTTGGCGGCGCGGGCCACGCTGCCTTCTGCCAGCAGCACATCAAGGGTAATCAGCAAGTTGAAATCGGCGGTGGACATGCAATGCCTCGTGGCGGGCTCATGGGGCGTTGAATGCACGTATTAAGTGCAAAGGCTGCGTCTTCCGCCATGTTAGGCGCGGGCGTAAATTTCCGATAGCTCCAATCGGGAGTGGCCACGAGAGGGGGACCCCATGAATTCGACAACGACAATGACAGAGGGCGCGCAACGAACAGGATCCGTCAGGTGGGCGCTGGCCAGCCTGTCATTGTCGATGCTGCTGTCCGCCCTCGGCACCAGCATCGCCAACGTGGGTTTGCCGACGCTGGCCCAGGTGTTCGAGGCCTCCTTTCAACAGGTGCAGTGGATCGTCCTCGCGTATCTGCTGGCCATCACCACGCTAATTGTTAGCGTCGGCCGGCTCGGCGATCTGACCGGACGGCGGCGCCTGCTCCTGGGCGGGATCGGCGTTTTTACCCTGGCTTCGGCCTTGTGCGGCCTGGCACCGACGCTCGGCCTGCTGATCGGCGCGAGGGTCCTGCAGGGCCTGGGCGCGGCGATCATGATGGCCCTGACCATGGCCTTCGTCAGCGAGACCGTGTCCAAGGAAAGGACCGGCAGCGCCATGGGCTTGCTCGGGACAATGTCGGCGATTGGCACCGCAATGGGCCCTTCGCTCGGCGGCCTGCTGATCGGCGGTTTCGGCTGGCGGGCGATGTTTCTGATGATGCTGCCGCTGGGCCTGGTGACGCTGCTGCTTGCGTATCGCTACTTGCCGGCCGATCAGCGCAAGGCGGACACCGTGGGCAGCGGTTTCGATCCGCTGGGTAGCCTGTTGCTGGGCCTGACACTGGGCGCTTATGCATTGGCCATGACCCTCGGCCGCGGCCACTTTGGGCCCTTGAACATCGCCCTGTTGCTGGTCACGTGCGTGGGCGTCGGCCTGTTCATTCGGGTGGAGGCCCGGGTCGCTGCGCCGCTGATTCGCCTGGGGATGTTCCGCGATCCGCAGCTGAGCGCGAGCCTGGCCATGAGCCTGCTGGTGACGACGGTGATGATGGCAACGCTGGTGGTCGGGCCGTTCTACCTGGCCCGGGCGCTCGGGCTGGATGCGGTCGGGGTCGGGTTGGTGTTGTCGGTCGGGCCACTGGTGGCGGCACTGGCCGGCGTACCCGCCGGGCGCATGGCCGACCGCTTCGGCGCGCGGCGCATGACCTTCGCCGGGCTCATCGCCCTGGGGCTGGGTTGCTTCGCGCTATCGGCGCTACCAAGGACATTCGGTATCGCCGGCTACCTCGCACCCATGGTCATCATTACCCTGGGTTACGCGGTGTTCCAGACCGCCAACAATACCGTTGTCATGAGCAATGTGGCGCCGGACCGGCGGGGCCTAGTCTCTGCGTTGCTCAACCTGTCGCGCAATCTCGGGCTGATCACCGGGGCCTCGGTGCTGGGCGCGGTGTTTGCGCTGGCATCTCATTCGGTGGACATCAATACCGCACCTCCCGAGGCGGTTGCCAGGGGCATGGGCGTGACGTTCATGGTGGCATGGGGACTGATCGGGATTGCTTGTATGATCGCCCTGATCAGCCGCCGCAGCCATTAAGCGGTCACCGTGTGTCGCGCAGGTCCCTGTTGTGTATGCGCAGGTCCCTGTCGGTGCTGAAGACAGGTCGCAATCCAAACCACATCGCGTTTATCGCAGATCAGCCCAACCCGTACGTTTGAGCCGACCCTAAAGATCAAGCCCCGAAAACGACTCGAGGCTTGATGAGGATCACGCAGCATTAGGCCTTACGTCCTCCGCCGCCGCTGTGGTCCCCGCCTTTGCGCCCCGCTTCAGAGCCTTTATCCATGTCATCGGCCATATTGTCACCACGACCGCTTCCCTGCCCGCCGGTGGTCGAATGATGAGCATCGCCCGACTGGCGTCCACCGGAGGCCTGACCACCCTTCTGTCCTGGTTTGGTCATGTCCTGCTTGTCGTCAGCAAACTCGCCGCCGCGCTGGGTACCTTGCCCACCACCTGACATGCGATCAGCGTCGCGCGATTGCCCGCCCGACGCCTGGCCGCCTTTCTGGCCTGCCCGTTGTGGATCATTGGTTACGTTGCCGCCGGAAGCCCCTGTGCCTTTCTTGGTGGTATCGGAAGCCTTGTCCCGATCACTGGCTGAATTACCGGGGTTCTTGTTTTCTGTATTGGCCATTTCTGTTCACCTCTTGAGTCGTTAGTACGAGCTCGGGCCCGTACAATTCGGAGGGCGCAGGGAATCGAAAGTTTGAACGCAAATCCGGTGTCGCGACGAGTGGATTTCGAGGGTTAGTTCCATTGAATTCAGGAACAATCGACTGGCGGACGCAGCCGCTCAAGCCCGGACCGTACGCCGCTTTTCAAGAATCGAAGGGCATTGTTGACTAGACTGGATAACGCGCGGTACGTCCTCCTGGCTGCGGACTCGGAAGGCCAATCAATGACAGAGCACATCGTACATTTTCATTGCCAGATCGATCAGGGAACGACTGAGCGCTTCAGGGATTGCTGCCTGGAAGCGATCGATCAAGGGGCCCATTCGCTGCTCTTGAATCTGTCCACCAGCGGCGGCAGTACCAACTTTGGCTTTACCCTTTATACCTTCTTGAAATCATTGCCAGTGCCACTCTGCGCGATCAATGCCGGCAACATCGAATCGATGGGCATCATCATGTTCCTGGCAGCCGGCCGTCGAATTACATCCCCCCATTCGCGATTTCTGATTCACCCGATGAACTGGTACTTCAGCCAGAAATCGGTCGACCACCAGCGGTTGAGAGAATACCTGTCGAGTCTGGACAACGACCTGGCACGCTACGTCCAGATATTTGCCCAGGAAACGGCGGAGGCCCCCACCAGGCTGGACATTTTCCACTGCCTGTCGGCGGAGGAAAAAGTCATCGCCGCCCACGAATCCATGGCTTACGGCATCGCTCACGAGATGCGGCAAATGGTGTTCGCCGACGATGTCAAACACTGGAAAGTCAGTGGTGGATGAGGCGGGCCAGGCAAACGCGACGCCGTGACGTCGCGCTCGCCTGTCACTCAGTGAGGCGCGCGGGGGATGGTTTTGAGCAGGTCTTCAGGGCTGATGTGGCCGACCACTGACTGAACGCTGCCCGGTTGCGGCAGATCCAGGATGTGGCCCTTCATCTTGCCGATCACGTGCATTTCGCACGGTTTGCAGTCGAACTTCAGGGTCAGCACTTCATCGCCGTGCACCAGTTGCATCGGCGCGACCTTGGTGCGAACGCCGGTGACGCCCTTGGCCTGTTTCGGGCAGAGGTTGAAGGAAAAACGCAGGCAGTGCTTGGTGATCATCACCGGCACTTCGCCCGTCTCTTCGTGGGCCTCGTAGGCCGCGTCGATCAGCTTCACGCCGTGACGGTGATAGAAATCACGAGCCTTCTGGTTGTAGACGTTGGCCAGGAACGACAGGTGCGATTCCGGGTACACCGGCGGTGGAGTGGTCTCGGCTTTGCGAGCGCCCCGTGGGTGTGCGGCGATGCGCGCCACGGTCAACGCTTCGATCACTTCGCGGCGCAAGGCCTTGAGCTGCGAGTTGGGGATGAACCAGGCCTGGGGTGCGTCCAGCTTGATGTCCGTGGCGTGGTATTCGGTGGTGCCCAGTTGGCCCAGCAGATCGTGCAGTTGCTCCAGGGCCTGTTCCGGTTTGTTGGCCACACCGAACGGTCCGTCCAGGTTGACGCTGGCGCTGACGCCCTCTTCACTGGTGGCGGTCAGCTCCAGGCGATCTTCACGCAGGCGCGCGACCCACGAGAGACCGATACGGCGCTCGGCGGACGTCTTTTGCAGCGCCTGGGCCCAGTTGTGATCCAGGTTGCGGCTGAGCGGGTGATTGGGGCGCAACTGATGCAAGCCTTTTGGCATCTCGTTTGGCTCGACGCGGTAGCGGTAGCGCTTCTCGCCGTCCTCTTCGAACTCGCCCTTGGGCTCGGCAATGTTGGTCCGCCAGCCCACCACTTCACGCTTGACCAGCACATTGAGGCCGTCGCCGTTGGACAGCGGCTCGTGAGTGACCACCAGCAGATCACGCTTGCCGACTTTTTCCACCACGCCCACCGGCAGGCCGGTGAAGGTCGGCGAATCGAAGGCGCCGATGTCGATCTTGCGTTCGCTGACGAAGTAGTCGGTGCTGCCGCGGTGGAAGGTCTTGTCCGGATCGGGCAGGAAGAAGTGCGCGGTGCGGCCGCTGGAGGCGCGGGCCAGGTCCGGGCGGTCTTCAAGCACGTCGTCCAGGCGCTGGCGGTAATAGGCGGTGATGTTCTTCACATAACCCATGTCCTTGTAGCGCCCTTCGATCTTGAACGAGCGCACGCCGGCTTCGACCAGGGCGCGGATGTTGGCGCTCTGGTTGTTGTCCTTCATCGACAGCAGGTGCTTCTCGTAGGCGATCACCCCGCCCTTTTCGTCTTTGAGGGTGTACGGCAGACGGCAGGCCTGGGAGCAGTCGCCCCGGTTGGCACTGCGGCCGGTCTGCGCGTGGGAAATGTTGCACTGGCCGGAGAATGCCACGCACAGCGCGCCGTGGATGAAGAACTCGATCGCCGCATCGGTCTCGTCGGCGATGGCGCGGATTTCCTGCAGGTTCAGCTCGCGGGCCAGCACCAGTTGCGAAAAACCGGCCTGATCGAGGAACTTCGCCCGCGCCAGGGTGCGGATGTCAGTCTGGGTACTGGCGTGCAGTTCGATCGGCGGGATATCCAGTTCCATCACGCCCAGGTCCTGGACGATCAGCGCGTCGACACCGGCATCGTAGAGTTCGTGGATCAGCTTGCGCGCCGGCTCCAGCTCGTTGTCGTGCAGGATGGTGTTGATGGTGGTGAACACCCGGGCGTGGTAGCGATGGGCAAACTCCACCAGCCGGGCGATATCGCTCACCTCGTTGCAGGCATTGTGGCGGGCGCCGAAGCTTGGCCCCCCCAGGTACACGGCGTCGGCGCCATGCAAAATGGCCTCGCGGGCGATGGCGACGTCGCGGGCGGGGCTCAGCAATTCGAGGTGATGCTTGGGTAGGGACATGTGTTTTTAGTCTGGCTTGTCACGATCAAGGCACGCATTGTAGCGGCGAAACGCCTGACCGGCACCCGTATGCTGCCGGGTGGTGCTCACTTGCTGACTTTCTTCAAAACACAGCAGATCAAATGTGGGAGCGGACTTGCCCTCGATGGGGGCGGTACATCCAGCATCCTGGTTGCCTGACCCACCGCCATCGCGGGCAAGCCCGCTCCCACAGAGTTGAGTGTCGCTGGAAGGGATCAGCCCTTGGCGGCCATCGCGGTGACTTCCACGCGCATGCCTTCGACTGCCAGGGCGGCCACGCCAACGGCGGCGCGTACCGGCCATGGCTTGGCGAAAAAGCGCTGGTAAACCTCGTTGAAGGCAGCCCGGTCGGCCATGTCGGTGAGGTAGATGGTCAGGTGCAGAACCCGGTCCATGGAGCTGCCGGCCCGCTCCAGCGCAACCTTCAGCGCCTGCAGGGTGCATTCGCTCTGGAGGGTGATGTCGCCCAGCTCCAGGCTGCCGTCGGCACGGGTCGGGATCTGGGTGGAGACCAGCAGGCCGCCAAAACCGGCAACGTCGGAGGAGATGGAATCGGCATCGGGGTCAGGAACGAAGGTGATGTCTTGATTGGCCATGGGAAACTCTTGCTCGAGGGGTAAAGGGTCGGTCGAAACCGGGCGGCCAGTTTACAGCGCCATCGTCTGGCCGTCCCTGAATCAGCTCGAAAACCCCGCCCCCACGCAGAGTGCCCCTGCCCCGTTACACGCGGCCGCGCCCGCATTCACCGAATCAATGAATTGCACGAACGCCTGGCCAGGCAGTGGCAACGAGAAGAAATTGCCCTGGCCGACCTCATACCCTTGGGCCTTGAGGATGTCACGCTGGACGGCGGACTCGATGCCTTCGGCCACCACGGTCAACGACAGACTCTTGCCGATGCCGATGACCGACTCGCTCAGGGCCCGGCAAGACGTATCGTGCTCCAGGTCGTCGACAAAACTCTTGTCCAGTTTCAGCTCGCTGATCGGCAGATGCCGCAAATACCCCAGACTGGAGTAGCCCGTGCCGAAATCATCGATGGCCAGCCGCACCCCCAACGCGTGCAGATCGCGGATGGTTTTACAGGTGCCAGGACTGTTGGAAAGCACCACGCCCTCGGTCACTTCCACGCACAGGTCGGCGGGTTGCAAACCGTATCGCTGCAATTGGCCGGCAATCAGTTCGGCCAGATCGAGGTTATGAAAGTTGATCGGCGACAGGTTGATCGAAAGCGACGCAATCGCCAATCCCTGTCGACGCCAGACGGCCAGTTGTTCGCATGCCGCTTGCAGCACCCATTGACTCAGTTCATTAATCAGCCCGCACTCCTCGGCCAGCGGTATGAATTGCCTTGGCGAGATGTCGCCCAGGGCCGGATGCGCCCAGCGAGCCAACGCCTCGACACCCACGAGCCTGCCGCTGTTGAGGTCGATCTGCGGCTGGTAGAACAACTCGAGGTTGCCGGTGGCCATGGCGTTGCGCAGCGCCGTTTCCAGCACCAATCGGTCTTGAGCGATCCGGTTCATCTTTTCGACAAAAAAGCTGAAGCTGCCGCGCTCGATGCGCTTGGCCTGATACATCGCAATGTCGGCACGGTGCAGCAAGGTCTCCATGTCACGCCCATCGCCGGGGAACAGGCTGATGCCAATGCTGGCCGAAACGACCACCGACATGCCCGCGATCGTCATCGGGCGACTCAGGAGCATCATCATCCGCTCCAGAAAAGTCGCGACCTGTGTCGCGTTCATGCGTGGCAGCACCAGGACGAATTCGTCGCCGGACAAACGCCCGACCAGGTCGGCCTCTCGCAACAGGCTGCGCAGCCGGTGCGCCGTGACGCGCAATAACTCGTCACCCGAGGCATGGCCCAACGCATCGTTGATTTGCTTGAAACGATCCAGGTCGACAAACAGCACGGCCAGCTCCGCCTGCTCTCGCGCCATTTCGCCCAGGGTGCGTTGTGCCTGGGCGAGCAGGTAACTGCGATTGGGCAGGCCGGTCAATCCATCGTAAAAGGCCATTTTTCGAATGGATTGGCGGGCTTGCTCGCGTTCGAGGGCCAACATGCACAGATGCGTGCCCGCTTTGACCAAGTGGCCATGCAAGGGGTCCGGTCCACGGCTTTCCCGGAAATACAGTGCAAAGGTCGCGGCGATGCGCCCGGCACCGTTGCGCACCGGCATCGACCAACAGGCCTGCAAACCGGACTGTTGTGCCAGGTGCTTGTAGTCCGCCCACAGCGGGTCGTTGTTGATGTCGGTCACCAGCACCGGTTCGCCCCGGTAGGCGGCCGTGCCGCAGGACCCCGTCGTGGGGCCGATGACCAGGCCCTCGATGGCCCTGGAGTATTCGACCGGCAAGCCGGGGCTGGCCAGGGGATGCAGAATTCCTTGCGGATCAACACTGAGGATCGACACGATGACTTCGGGGGCGATGCGTTCAATTTCATGGCACAACAACGTCAGCACGCTCTCCAGCGACTCCTCCTTGAGCAATGCGCCAATGACTTTGTTCTGCAGCACCTCATGCAACTTCGACTGGGTAATGTCCGTCAGCACGATCACGACATGTTCGAGCTGGTCTTGAGCATCGAAGACGGGTGTCGAGGACACATGCACCCACAGGCGCTGTCCGCTGCGTTTGCTGATCAGTGCGCTGAACTCGTGAGGCTGGCCGCAGAGAATGGCTTCCAGCTCCGGCTCCGCTTGCGTCTCGGCCCGAGCGTCGGGCACGAAGAACAGCAAGGGTGATTGCCCGATCACCTCCTCACGGGAATACCCCAGCAAGCGGATCAGTCCGTCATTCACGTAGATAAGCTGTCGATGGGCGTCGACGATGCACGTCGCCGAATGCGTGGCATTGATCGACATCGATAGCAACCGGTGCTCGAGGTCTTGCACGCGCAGGTGCGTGACATCCTTGAGGAAGACCGCATGCAGGGTCTGGTCATGCATAACAATTGTCGAGACGGACATCACGCCCCAGCGCTCCTGACCATCCTGGCGCACGATCCGCGTATCCAGACTGCTGCCTGCCAGGTGATGGACGCCGCCGTCCGTGTGCTCGCTGGCAGAATCGTCAGGGTTCGGGTCAAGCCCCCGGGGAATCAGGGCACTGACGTTACCGCCCAGCGCCTCAATGCGCGAACAGCCCCAAAAGCGTTCGGCAGCGGCATTGAAAAACACCACGAGGCCCTGCGCATCCACGACCACCACGGCGTCGATAGCCTGCTCCAGTGTTTGCACCAAGACGCCTGGAGCCGCTTCGTCTCTTGCCAGTTCGACCCTTGTGTTCATCGCTGCCACACTTATCCGTGCAACCACCGCCTTTCATCCAGAAAAGCCTGTGGAACGCCGAAAGACCCTTCCCTGCCAGAAGGTACCCATCATCCAGGCAACAGTTGACTCCGGTTAACGAAGCGCAACGGCATCAAGAACATGGAAATCAGGATAGCCGTGAAGTGGCGACCTGACGAAAACATCGGCGTCAGGCCACCCGTTCAATCTTTTGCGCACGGCGCTTCTTCTCGGCGCCGTTGAAGCGCATCAACACGATTCGCACGAACTTGTTCCAGGCGTAACCGACCACGATCCCGCCGACGATGGCGATCACCACGGCCAGTACAGGGCTGTCATTGAGGCGACGGGCCACGGACTGGAACTGGAAGTGCGTCAGATAGATGTACAGCGTTGACGCCGCGATGGCGGCGAGCCCCCGCGCGATGAGTCCTGGCACGGGCACCGAGCGGATCCAGATCACCGCGAGCACCGCCGGCACCGCCACATCGATGTATTCGCTCATGCCAACCGCAGGCAAGCCATGCCCGTAGAACTCCAGTAAATCTCGCCCGCCCACCACAATGACCGCCACCGCGCTGGCCATCCATTTGCGCCGGGTGGAGTCGGCATAGTGAATGGCCATGCCGAGCACCATGATCGCCAGGAAGTGCTGTGGCACCCGGTTATCCAGCGCTGAAGCGTCAAACACATACAGACTGATCAACAGATCAGCCACCGCCAACAGGCAGGACGCCATGAGCAAATAACGGAACGGATTGGAAAGGATGATTTGCCTGACGCGCTCGAACGACAACACTAGCCCGATAATCACGATCATCTGCAACAGCACTTCAACGTACCAATAGGTGAAGTAGCCGATGTCATTGGGTGCAAACCAGTTGGAAATCATCAAGACGGACTGCCAGTGAAATCTGTCGAAAAGCACCTGGGTCAACAACGTATACAGGACGGTGGGCACTGCGATAGTGGCCACGGACTTGACGAGCGTACTGGCGTTACCGCGTTCATTGATGGCTTGAAATTGAAACCTCGCCAGGCTGAGACCGGACACGACGAACAACACCGCCGTTTCGCCGAAGAACGCCCAATCCTTAAACAGTTGAAAATGCCCGACAACGATCATCACGATGGACATGACCCGCAGCAACACGGGAACTTCCATTGCCCGAACGGCCAGCCGCGAGGGTTTGGCGGTATTGGCCAACTCACCCAGATCACGGACCGGCAGCATTTCCCATCGTTCGGGCAAATGCCCGATCAACCGCTCAAGGACCATTGACGCCTGGACGAACGACAGCGAATCGCCGCCCAGCTCGACGAACGACAGGTTGGCGTCGATATGCGGGACGTCGAGGATTGCAGACCAGGCGTCCGCCAGCTTGAGCCCGATCGGCGACAGATTCTGGTCCGAGCCCGGGGACGCCGCTTGCGTCGAAGCGCCCGCCGCAGTCAGCGCCCGCTTATCGATCTTGCCATTGGGCGTCAGTGGAATGGCGTCCAGAAACACGAACAACGCCGGCACCATGTAGTCGGGAAGTGCCTTGCTGACATGCTCGCGCAATTGAACCGACGAAACAGGCTGGGTTGAAACGCAATAGGCCACCAGCCTCACGCTGGAACGGTCATTCGCCGCCAGCACAACGCACTGCTTGATTCGAGGATGGCGCGAAATGGCGCCTTCGATTTCAGTCAGTTCGATTCGGTGCCCGCGAATCTTGACCTGACTGTCACCCCGCCCCAGAAACATGACACTGCCATCCGGAAGGTAGGTGCCGAGGTCGCCGGTCTTGTAGCAAATGTCATCCGGGACACGGGTAAAGGGATTGACCACAAAACTATCCCGGGTCTTCGCCGCGTCACCCCAGTAACCCAATGACAGATAGGGGCTGCGAATCAGGATTTCCCCCACTTCTCCAATGCCGGCCAACTGACTGGCGTCATTCACGACCAGCAGTTGTGCCCCGTCTATGCCTTTGCCCAGCGGTATCCGCGAATTGTCGGCGGTGGGATCGAGCGGGTGAAACGCCATGGCCTGTGGCGTTTCCGTCGTACCGTAGAAGTTCACGCTCTTTGCATCGGGTGCAATGACGCGCATCTGTTCGTACAAGGTATCGCTCAGGGCGTCGCCACCCCAAAACAGGTAGCGCAAATCGTTGAATCGGGTTCCATTGATCTTTGCGCCCGCTTCAATGAGCTTGCCCAGGGGCGGCGTCAAGTGAATGACCGAAATGGCATGTTCATGCAGCCATGTGGCCAGGGCCGATGGATCGATAACCAGCGACTGCGCCGGAATGACCACTTTCGCGCCGATGGACAGCGGCGTGAAGACGTCCCTGTAGACAGGGTCATGACCCAGTCCGGACAACAGGGAAAAGCAATCGTTTTCCGATAGCGAATGATGCCGGGCATGCCACTCGATGAAATGAACCAGCGGCGCATGGTGGGTGACAATCCCCTTCGGTTCACCGGTACTGCCCGATGTGAAGGTGATGTAGGCCGGATGAGCCGGGTCGACTTCCGGCAAATCATCTGGAGCAATGGCAAACGCTTGCAGGGATTCGTCAGGCGATTCGGGAATCTGCACCACCTGCGGATGAGCAGTGCCCTGCCCCGGTTGTACAGGCCCGGGATCGAAGGTCGCCCCGCCGCAAAGCAACACAAACGAGGGCTGCAGGATGCGTATGATCTGGTCGATGCGCGCAGCGGGATAGGCCATGTCGGCGACGCTGAACGTCAACCCGGCCCGCGAGGCGCCGAGCATGGCGTAGACCAGGCCCGCGCAGCGATTGGAAATGATGACCACCCGGTCTGACTCGCGGGCGCCTTTTTCGATCAGAAAGCCGGCAATGCCCCGGCTTATGCGCTCAAGTTGACGATAACTGCACGATGCATCGTGGGAAATGACAGCGGTTGCATCGGGTGTACGGTTCGCGTACTGCAAGAAATCCATGAATATCGGACGTTCGACACAATATTCCAGGGTCAGCATTGGGTTGGGGCGAACATCCTGCATTTATTGATCCTGCTCCGCATGAAGTCGATTGCGACCCGGTACCCATGACCGCAATCGAACTGACGCCGTCATTCCTTGGTCAGCGCTCCGGGTAAGGTAGCGCCCTGCTGGAAAATCACCGTTTGCGCCGGTATCGGTGCCGGGAAGCCCGCCTCGCCGAGGGCATCCTTGATGGTGCGATTGGTGTCGAAATACACCTGCCAGTAGTTTTCGTTGTGGCAATAAGGACGCACCGCCAACACGGGCCCTACCAGATTGAACTCCAGAATCTCCACATCCACCGCCGGCTCGGCGAGCACGTTGGGAATGGACGCGATTTTCTGCTTGAGCAAGGCCGCCGCTGCCTTCCAGTCGGCGGCGCCGGACAGCTGTGCCTTGAGTTCAACACGGCGGAAGGGATTGTGGGTGAAATTCTGGATGTTGTCGCTGAAGATCTTGTTGTTGCCCACCAGGGTCAGCACGTTGTCCGGGGTGTTGATCGCCGTGGCGAACAGTCCGATCTCGGTGACCGTGCCTGTTACCCCGCCGGCGCAGATGAAATCGCCCACCTTGAACGGCCGCAGGACAATGATGAAGGCACCGGCCGCCAGGTTGGCCAGCAACCCCGACCAGGCCATGCCGATTGCCAGGCCGACTGCGGCGAGCAACGCGGCGAAGGTGGTGGTCTGCATGCCGAGGTAACCGAGGATGCCGATCACCAGGATGATGTTCAGCGTCACCGTGATCGCCGAGCCCACATAGCGCAACACCGTCGGGTCGACCTTCTGCTTGCCCAGGGCCTTTTGCACCATATGGACGGCAAAGCCGATCAGCCAGCGCCCGACGATCCAGAACGCGATGGCGGTGAGAATCTTGATCGCGAAAGCGGCCCCGTAGGCCTGGACGATGGCGATGAGGGCGTTGAACTTGGCAGTGGTGACATTAACGATAGTCTCGTCCATGGAGGGAGCTCGCGAATGAGGGTTGACCTCAAGACGCTAGCACAGCCGGTGAGCCCTGCCAGTCGAATTGCGTTACCTATGCCTGGGGTACATCGCTCTGTAGGAGCCGGCCTGCCAGCGATGGTCGTTAACGATGATGCGTGTGGCCTGGTTAAACGCGGCGTGTTTGAGTCCATCGCGAGCAGGCTCGCTCCTACAGGTATTGTTACCTATGCCTGGGTACATCCCTCTGTAGGCGCCAGCCTGCTGGCGAGGGTCGTCAACGATGACGCGTGTGGCCTGGTTAAACTCGGTGTATTTGAGTCCATCGCGAGCAGGCTCGCTCCCACAGGTATTGCGTTACATCGCTCTGTAGGAGCCAGCCTGCTGGCGAGGGTCGTTAACGATGACGCGTGTGGCCTGGTTAAACGCGGCGTATTTGAGTCCATCGCGAGCAGGCTCGCTCCTACAGGTATTGCGTTACATCCCTCTGTAGGAGCCAGCCTGCTGGCGAGGGTCGTCAACGATGACGCGTGTGGCCTGGTTAAACGCGGTGTATTTGAGTCCATCGCGAGCAGGCTCGCTCCTACAGGTATGGCGTTACATCCCTCTGTAGGAGCCAGCCTGCTGGCGAGGGTCGTTAACGATGACGCGTGTGGCCTGGTTAAACGCGGCGTATTGGAGTCCATCGCGAGCAGGCTCGCTCCTACAGGTATTGCGTTACCTGTGCCTGGCTTCTGCAGGATTGCGTGAACGGCATTAAAAAGCCCGCTCAAGGCGGGCTTCGAAGGTTAAGTAGGTGGCCAGCGCTGGTCTCTGGCTTACAAGGTTTATCAGGCCTCCCACAGAACAGTCATGTAACCATGATGCAACTAAACACTGTCCTGCTTCACACGGCATAAGGGCTGGATCTCAGCGCGGAGATCTTTCTAACCGTGTACCCTTCGGAGCGCGCCCCACGCCTCCTCGCTATCCGCTTGCGCATCAGTCTGCGTTTTCACCTACAACTTCAGATTAGCAAAGCACTCAGGGAATGGGTGGCCGTTTTTAGACCGATTTCATCCTGGGAAACACCTGGCTGGAGGGAAAAATGCTATCGCCCTCACCGCTCCAGCGATCAGCCTCGACAGGGTCATTCATCGGATAGCGTGTCCGGCCCGGCAAAGTGCTGTAAATATGCATGAACTGCTGCATTATCACAGCGCTCAGCCAGACAGGCCTTCGTGAACGTCAATGTTTATAAGCGTTTCGATTGGCATGCAATGTGCCGTATCCAAACACTCAAACGCCAATATCGAGCTGATCCATCAATGGATATCCTGAATTTGCTGGCCAAGAAAGCCCAGCCCCTCGCAAGCACCGTCAGCGCCGACGGGCAACTGCTCAACCTGTCCGCCAGCCTGAGCGATCAATTGGGCTATGCGCTGGAGGAACTGCTGGCGCAACCGATCGAACGCATTTTCAGCGTCGAGTCGGTGCGTGCCTTGCAGTCGCTGTTCGCCAACCCGCCTGCCGACGAACTCATCCCGAGCCTGGAGCTCACCTTGATTCGCCACAATGGCGGCCTGCTGCATGTGATCGCCAGTGGCCTGCTGGAATGGCGGACCGTGCAACCTGCGCGCCTGCACCTGGTGAAAATCCCCCTCGGATCGCTGGGCCACCGGCTGCGGGAAATGCACAACGCCAACGAAGTAATGAGCCAGATGCTGCAGAGCGCAAAGGTGGCGTACTGGTGCATCGAATTCGCCGAAGCGGTGAACATCAACAATACCCCGGACGAAATTGTCCGCCAGGTCTTTGAAAACGACTCCCACTGGCGCTTGTGCAACCGCGCCATGGCCGATGTCTACGAGATGCCGTCGGATGTCGATTTCAATCAGCAGCCCGTCCGCCTGTACTGGCCGCGCAGCCCGGCCAACGAAGCATTCGTGCGGCGTTTGATCGAGGCCGGGTTCAGCGTCGACTGCGCCCTCTCGGTGGACCGTCGCCACGATGGCTCGCCGGCCTACGTCGAAAACGATGTGCGGGCAACCATCATCAACGGGCAACTGCTGCGGATGTGGGGCAGCATTCGCGACGTCAGCCAGGAATTGCGCATGCAGCACGACGCCGAGCAGCGCATCGAAGCGTTGCGCCGGGTGTTCGATGCCGTGCCCGACGCCGTGTTGGTGATCGATGAACACCTGCAGCCGCAATGGCGCAATGCGGCGTTCGAAGACACGTTCGGCATCACTCATGGCGCCGGGATCGCACAGTTGCTGCTGGACATGGCCTTGCCCGAACGCACCTGGCACAGCCTGCCGCTACCTGATTTGCATGGGCGCGACCGGAATTTCAATGTGCACTGCTCGCGCATCCTGGTCCGTGAGGGCGTGGCGTGGCGGGTGGCGGTGTTTCGCGAATGCCAGGGGCGTCGCGTCCAGGATTTGCACCCATGAACGACTCGAACCTGCCGCCCTCGTTGCAGATGGGCATGCGATCTTCGGTCAATGCCAGCAGTGAAGTGCTGGGTGCCTTGCTGGAAACCCCGGCACTGCACGCCTTGCTCGACAGCTTCAGCGAAGCACTGATCGTCACTGACGGCGAAGGTCGGGTGCGCTTTCTCAACCTCGCCGCCGAGCGGGTCAACCGGTTGTCGAAACAGCAAGCCATCGGGTTGTCCGAGCGCGATTTCTTCCAGCGCTCGGCCCTGAATTACGACGACTTGCTGGCCGCGCTCAATCGCGGAGGCAACAGCGCCCTGACCCGTTCCCGGGAAGGTCGGGTGCTGCTCAGCAGCACCCATGCCATCCCCACCGGGGCCTACGAAAAACCGTTCCGGATGCTGACCCAGAAAGACTTCGACGGCAGCCAGCCGCAACGGCGGGCATCACTCGGCAATCGACCGGCGGAACCGCAAGGCCTGCGCGACCCGCAGGACAACGCCCTGCACCTCTCGCCTCAACTGTCGAGCATCGCCGACACCGGCGTGCGCGCGTTCCGCCGGCGCGCACGACTGTTGCTCCTGGGCGAGCCCGGCGTCGGCAAGACAGCCATTGCCCGACACATTCACCGTGCGGCCGGCTGGGGTGATCGACCGTTCATTCATGTCAACTGCGGGAGCATTCCCGAGAGCCTGTTCGAGTCGGAGATGTTCGGCTACGAGCGTGGCGCTTTTACCGGTGCGCTGCAGGGCGGCAAGCAAGGCTACATCGAGGCGGCCTCCGGGGGGACGCTGTTCCTCGATGAGATCGGCGAGATCCCCTTGCATGTACAGGCCAAGTTGCTGAAGTTTCTCGAAGACAGCACCATTCAATCGGTCGGCTCGCCCCTGAGCAAAACCGTGCAAGTGCAAGTGATCGCGGCCACCAACAAGGATCTGCGCCACCTGGTGAGCACCGGTGAATTTCGTGCCGATCTTTACTATCGCCTGGCCGTGCTGCCGGTGGAAATCCCGCCACTGCGCCAGCATCGCGATGACCTGCCGTTTCTCATCGACATCCTGCTCAGCCGCATCAACGGTGATCGAGAGCCTTCCCTGAGCCTGTCGGCCGGTTGCCGCAAGCGGCTGATGAGCTATGACTTCCCGGGCAATATTCGTGAACTGGTCAACATCTTCGAACGCCTGGCGGTTCTCGCCGACGACGAGGCGCAAGAGCATCATTTGCCCGCGGAGCTGCTGCAAGCGCAACGACTGAAACCCTCCGTCGTTCAGGGCGCCACCGATCAGAGCGCCGAGCAGAACCTCAAACTTCAGGTCCAGCAGTTCGAACGCCAGGTCATCCTCGAGGCGGTGGAACTGTGCGGCAGCAAACGCAAGGCGGCGCAGCATCTGGGCATCGACATCGGTACGTTGATTCGCAAATTGCAGCGTGACTGATGTCTTGATTCCCTCAACACACAACCCTGTGGGGGCACGCTCGCGCCTACAGGGGTGATGTGGCTTCCCGCCTGAATGCTGCAAAAATGCCTACACCCATCGTTGTTTTTACCCCCAAGCCATCCTCAATAAACAATAAAACCCTTTAATTTCAATAACTTGAATATCTGGCACGCCCTGTGCTCCTGCTATCGCAACCCACCGTCGTTGGGCTTTGCATCACAGCCGGCTTTCATCAGCCGAGCCGATAGTCAGGAGAAAAAACAAGAATGCTGATCACCGGGATCAAAAGCCGACCGGTCTATGACCAGTTGCAACCGCTGCCGGGCGGTACGCGGCACATCATTGCGGGGCAAGGCAGTGGCGGGCGCGCCATGTTGCGCCTGCTCGACGAAATGGCCGGCCTGGACCGGCCCATCACCTTGCTGTATTCCCGCGAGTCCTTTTCCGGGCAGGACTTTGTCGCCCAACTGCAGGAGCATCCAGGCCATCAATTGAAGCTGTACGCCAGCAACCAGGCGTTGATCGATGACCTGAACGACCTGCTCTTCGATGCGCGAATGGGCACCCGTCTGTACCTCGCCGGGTCCGAAAGTTTTCTGGGCAGCGCCATGCAAGTGGCCACCCGTTACGACCTCAACCGCGATGAAGTGCTGCGCGAACATTCCGGCACGCTGGTGCGCCGGGTCTGGTGCGTGCACTGCGACACCTATACCGAAAACGTCACCCAACGTGTCTACGACTGCCCCGGTTGCGGCCTGACGCTGGTGGTGCGCGATCACTATTCCCGCCGGCTGGCAGCGTTTCAAGCGGTCAAGGCCGATGCCGAAGTACCGGGCGAACTGCCGCCCGCCGAGGAGCTCGACACATGAGCCAGAACACTGGGACTTTGAATCTGCGCGTGGCCCGAATCGAATCGGTGACCCCGGAAATCAAGCGCTTCACCCTGGTCTCACCGACCGGCGAGCACTTGCCGGCGTTCTCCGGTGGCAGCCATGTGGTGGTGCTGATCGCCAACGACCGCAACACCTTGCGCAACCCTTACTCGCTGCTGAGTTCGCCCTACGACACCAGCAGCTACCAGATTGCCGTACGTCGCGTGGAAAGCGGTCGCGGCGGCTCGGTGGCCCTGCACGACAGCGTCAATGAAGGCGATCTGATCGAAGTCACGCCGCCGGTCAATCTGTTTCCGCTGATCAAACAGGCACGCTTGCATCTGTTCATCGCTGGCGGCGTCGGCATCACCCCGGTGATTTCCCAACTGGAGGAGTTGCGCCTGAGCAAGGTGCCGTTCGAGCTGCACTACGCGGTGCGCGGCGAAGAACATGCGCAGATTGGCAAAGAGCTGCAGGCGACCTACGGCGACAAGGTTCACCTGTATCGCAAGGGCATCGAAGCGCGCATGGACATCGGCCGGGTCCTGGCCGATCGCCCGCTCGGCAGTCACGTGTACGCCTGCGGCCCGGACAGCATGATCGATGCCACCCTGGCCTGCGCCCGCGAATTGGGCTGGACCGACAGCCACGTGCACTTCGAACGTTTCCTGGAGCAAAGCAGCGGCGGCGAAGCCTTCAGTTTCACCCTGGGCCGCAGTGGCGCGACCATCGAGGTCTCGCCCGACCAGACCATGCTCGAAGCCGTGGAAGCCGCCGGTTACAGCATGCCTTACCTGTGCCGTGGCGGCGCCTGTGGCCACTGCGAAACCGAGGTGCTGGAGCTCGACGGCGAGCTGCTGCACACCGATGACTGGCTGTCCGACGAGGACAAAACCAGCGGCAAGAAAATCATGCCCTGCGTGTCCCGCGCCAAATGCAATCGCCTGGTCATCGACCTCTGATCGACGGAGAAAAAAAACAATGAACATCCCATTCAATCCCGACGAAACCTACCGCGACGACTACACCTTCGCCAACAGCCCGGAATGCATCGCCCGCGCGCCCTTCCCGTTTCCCGATGACAATTACATGTACTCGATGAACCTCGAGCCCCATGTCTCGGTGGGAGACGGTGCCTTCCGCGCCGCGTTCGATATCGATGAGCATTACATCAGCGAATGCCGCGACCGGGCGATCACCCTGGAGAAAGACCCGGGCATGCACTATGTCTCGGCGCCGCACATGATGGAGGCGCAATGGGATTTGCTCGAACTGATCATGGAATCCTACGCCCGGGACTACCCGCAGTACTTCAGCCTGGAGCGTGAAGGCCGCCAGTGGCACTGGACCAACCGGTTGCTGGACATTGACGACCGCTTCACTTTCGGTGACCCGGCCACCCTGCCCTACGAGCCGATGGAGTACGTGACCCGCCAGGCCCAGGGCGACTGGGTGTTGCAAGAGGAGCGCGACGGCACACTGTACTGGGGAGCGGGCATCGCCACCCAGCGCGCCGATTATTCGCTGCGATTCAACCTCGGCATGAGCTGGGAAGAATTCCACGGCCCGGTGCCGCTGGTGAAAGAAATCGGCATGCTCGACCGTGCGCTGAAGTTCCTGCTGCGCCTGCGCACCGGGCATCCGGTGCGGCGTCTGAACTGGTCGCTGACGGTCAACCCGCGCCTCGAGGTCTCGGCCGAAAGCCTGCCGGAATGGGCACCGGACCGGACCATCGTGACCGCGGAAAATGCCGGCAAACTGGTTTACCTGCGCATTGAGTTGCAACCGCTGCATCGCCTGCCGCGCAGCAACGCCATCGTCTTCCCGATCCGCACCTACCTGCTCAGCCTCGAAGACATCGCCACCAACCCGGCCTGGGCCCGGCGCATGCACCGGGTGCTGCGCGACCTGGATCAGCAACTGGTCGACTACAAGGGCTTCAGCCGTTATCGCGATGCGGCGGTGCAGTGGTTGTCGCAATACGACGACGGGCGCGACAGCGAAGTGACAAAGCAGGCTTAAGAAAAATAACGCCTTTATCCCTTGCAGGAGCGAGCTCCTGCAAGGGAGCCGTGGCGAAACAAAGGTCAGAACCCAATCACTGCCATTGATAATGAGGAAATAACATGAGTGGCTCACCTAACGCGCGTGCAAGCGTCAGCGACGACCAGGATGCGGAACAGCTCCGCGCCCTCGGCTACAGTTCGGATTTCAATCGCAGCATGAGCCTGTGGGAGAACTTCTCCCTGGGCTTTACTTACCTGTCGCCGGTCGTCGGCGTCTATACCCTGTTCGGTTTGTGCCTGGCCGCCGGCGGCCCGCCAATGTTCTGGTCTTACTTGTTGATCGGCGCCGGGCAGATGCTGGTGTGCCTGATCTTCGGTGAAGTGGTATCGCAATTCCCGATTTCCGGCGGCGTGTACCCTTGGGCCCGCCGGCTGGTGGGCAAGCGCTGGGCGTGGATGGTCGGCTGGGTGTATGCCTGGGCCTTGTGCGCGACCATCGCCGGGGTCGCGGTGGGTGCCGGGCCTTATCTGGCGATCATGCTCGGCTTCAAGCCCGGTCCCGAGTCCAACATCCTCATCGCCCTGGCGATCATCCTGCTCTCCACGGCGCTGAATCTGGTGGGCACCAAACTGTTGGCGCGGGTGGCGATGTTCGGCTTTCTGTGCGAGTTGGTCGGCGCGATTCTGGTCGGCGGCTACCTGCTGATCTTCGAACGTCACCAGCCGCTCAGCGTGCTGTTCAACACCTTCAACCTCGAGGTGAATGGCTCGTACCTGCCGGCGTTCCTGGCGGCGTCGTTGGCCGGCCTGTTCCAGTACTACGGTTTCGAGGCCTGCGGCGATGTCGCCGAAGAAACGCCGAACCCGGGCAAGCGCATTCCCAAAGCCATGCGCATGACCATCTACATCGGTGGTGCAGCGGCGATGTTTGCCTGCCTGGCGCTGATCCTCTCGGTGCCGGACATGGCCAAGGTCCTGGCCGGTGAAGACACCGACCCGGTCGCCACCATCCTGGCCAATGCCTTCGGCCCGGTCGGTTCCCGCCTGGTCATGGCCGTGGTCATGGTGTCGTTCATTTCCTGCGTGCTGAGCCTGCAAGCGGCGGCCAGTCGGCTGTTGTTCGCCTACGCCCGCGACGAAATGATCGTCGGCAGTTCGCTGTTCAAGCGCCTGTCGGCCAACCATGTGCCTTCGTTCGCCCTGCTGGTCAGCGGCCTGGTGCCGGCAGCGATTGTCTGCCTGGGCATGTTCATGGCCGATGCCGTGGCCACCATCGTCGGCTTCGCCGCGATTGGTATCTACGTGGCCTTCCAGTTGATCGTGGTCGCCGCGTTGATCGCCAGGGCCAAGGGCTGGCGTCCGAACGGTCAATTCACCCTCGGCGCCTGGGGCTTGTGGGTGAACCTGGCTGCGCTGGTCTACGGCGTGTGCGCCATCGTCAACATGGTCTGGCCGCGCTCGCCCGATGCCGCGTGGTACATCAACTACTCGATGATCCTGACCACGCTGGTGGTGATGGGCGCCGGGCTGGTCTACATGCTGCTGGGCAAACCTTATGACAAGGGCACGGCGCCGGCGGGTGACGCGTGGAAGTTCTCCAAACCCAAGGCCAAAGCGACGGGAGTGGCCGGCGCAACGCTGCAACAGCCTTGAGCCCACCGACCCTCTACGACCTGTAACCGACCTGCAGGAGCTGGCTTGCCAGCTCCTACGGGTTTTGTGCCCTGCGCAATGGTGCGGCACCCACCTCTACAACGTCCTCTGACTGTTGCCGATGCCCTTGGCAATATCGATGCCCCAATCCATCGCCGCTTCCATGTCCAGCATGTGCGGCTTGGGATCAGGGTTCTCTTCAATGACCGTGCCGTCCGGCCGGTAAACACCGATGAACATCCCCAGCGAGCCGTCCCTGAGGATTTCGGCCTTGACCTCGATGCTGCATCCATTCGACAGCGTTTCCTTGTGAATCAGATGGCGCTCAGTCATTGCGGCATTCCTCTCCGTACTGGATGTGGACCCTATCCGCCATGCTAGCTCAGCCACGCCAAATAGCGCTGATCCACAGGACCGGAGGCTCCCCCCTGACAGCGGCGTAATGCCTCCTATACTGAAAGCCACCTCCCCTCAGGGGTCTGCACTTCCAACAATAAAAAGCAGAGGTGGAACATGGTCTGGCAGCAAGTCTACGATCCGTTCAATAACCCGGTGCTTTCGACCCTCATGGCGGCCGTGCCGGTGGTGGTGATGCTGGCCTCCCTGGCGTTTTTTCACGTCAAGGCGCACCTGGCGGCGCTGCTCGCCCTCACCTCCGCCTTGCTGATCGCGATCTTCGCCTTTGGCATGCCCGCCAACATGGCCGGGTCGGCCGCGTTGTACGGTGCCGCCAATGGTTTGCTGCCGATTGGCTGGATCGTGCTGAACATCATCTTCCTGCACCGGCTGACCACCGAAAACGGCTCGTTCAAAGTGCTGCAGGATTCCCTGGCGAGAATCACCGACGACCGCCGCCTGCAACTGTTGCTGATCGCCTTCTGCTTCGGCGCGTTCTTCGAGGGGGCGGCCGGTTTCGGTACGCCCGTGGCGGTGACCGGGGCGATTCTGATCGGCCTGGGCTTCTCACCGCTGGCGGCCTCCGGTCTGGCGCTGATCGCCAACACCGCGCCGGTGGCTTTCGGCGCCCTGGGCACGCCGATCATCACCCTGGCCAAAGTCACCGGGCTGGATGAAATGGAGCTGTCGATGATGGTCGGCCGGCAACTGCCGTTCTTCTCGGTGATCGTGCCGTTCTGGCTGATCTGGGCCTTCGCCGGTTGGCGCAAGATGCTGGAAATCTGGCCGGCGATCTTGGTGGCCGGGGTCACCTTTGCCGTGCCGCAGTTCCTGGTGTCCAACTATCACGGGCCCATGCTGGTGGATGTGATCGCCGCGCTGATTTCCATGGCCTGCCTGACCGGTTTCCTCAAGGTCTGGAAACCGGCCACGGTGCATACCTCAGCCGCCCTTTCCGGACGGGTCGACAACTCGAAAATCGATACCGAACACGAGACCAAACCCGAGCCGACCGCGACCTTTGCCAGCGATGCCAAGCCTGCGGTGATGCGCGCATGGATGCCGTGGATCATCCTGACCCTCTTCGTTTTCGCCTGGGGCACCCAGGGCTTCAAGAATATGTTCGACACGCGCCCGGCGATCGATCCGGCCACCCATTCGGCCAAGCTCGACCCCCAGGGCAAACCGTTGTCTGAAGCCAATCCGCTGTTCGCGCCGGTCCTGACCTTTACCACCATCCACCAGCAGATCGAGAAGGTGCCGCCGGTGGTACCGGCACCGAAAACCGAGGACGCGGTGTACAAGTTCACCTGGTTCACCGCCACCGGCAGCGGCATCCTGCTCGCGGCGATTCTCGGCGGATTGCTGATGGGTTACTCCATCCCGCAGTTGATCAGCCAGTACCTGCGAACGTTGTGGGTGGTGCGCTATTCGCTGATCACCATCACGGCCATGCTCGCCCTCGGCTTTCTCACGCGCTATTCGGGCCTGGACGCGACCATGGGGCTGGCGTTCGCGGCGACGGGGATTTTCTACCCGATGTTCGGCACCCTGCTCGGCTGGCTCGGCGTCGCCCTGACCGGCTCGGACACCGCCTCCAACGTGCTGTTCGGCGGCTTGCAACGGGTCACGTCCGAGCAACTGGGGCTCAGCCCGGTATTGATGGCCGCCGCCAACAGCTCCGGCGGGGTCATGGGCAAGATGGTCGATGCCCAGTCGATCGTGGTCGCCTCCACCGCCACCCGCTGGTACGGCCATGAAGGGGAAATCCTGCGTTACGTGTTCTTCCACTCGATCGTCCTGGCGATCCTGGTCGGCGGGCTGGTGACATTGCAGGCTTATGTGGCGCCGTTCAGCCATATGGTGGTGGGCGGCCATTGATCGCCCAAGGCCCTGGCCAGCCTCGAAATGCCCGGGCAATCGTCCGGGCTTTTCACGAAGGGAGTATCGTAAAGCGACTATGAACATTCTCTACGATGAACGCGTCGATGGCGTGCTGCCGGACGTGGACAAGGCCGGGTTGTTGCAGGCGTTGCACACGCAGTGGCCGGGCCTGGAAGTGCTGCATCAGCAGGAAGAACTCAAGCCGTACGAGTGCGACGGGCTCTCGGCCTACCGTACGACGCCGATGCTGGTGGTGTTGCCCCGTGACATTGCGCAGGTCCAGGGCGTGCTGCGCCTGTGTCATGAGCGTCAGGTGCCGGTAGTCGCCCGCGGTGCCGGCACCGGTTTGTCCGGTGGGGCGCTGCCGCTGGAAAAAGGTGTGCTGCTGGTGATGGCGCGCTTCAATCAGATCCTGCACATCGACCCCGCCGCGCGCACCGCGCGGGTCCAGCCCGGCGTGCGCAACCTGGCCATTTCCCAGGCCGCCGCCCCCTACGGCCTGTACTACGCGCCGGACCCTTCCTCGCAAATCGCCTGTTCCATTGGCGGTAACGTTGCCGAAAACGCAGGCGGCGTGCATTGCCTGAAGTACGGCCTGACCGTGCACAACGTGCTGAAGGTCGACATCCTTACCGTCGACGGCGAATACCTGAGCCTGGGCTCGAACGCCCTGGACTCGCCCGGCCTTGATCTGCTGGCCTTGTTCACCGGCTCCGAAGGCATGCTCGGGGTGATCACCGAAGTCACGGTCAAACTGCTGCCCAAACCACAAACCGCGAAAGTGCTGCTGGCGGCCTTCGATTCCGTTGAGAAAGCCGGCCACGCCGTCGGCGACATCATTGCCGCCGGCATCATTCCCGGTGGCCTGGAAATGATGGACAACCTGGCCATCCGCGCCGCCGAGGATTTTATCCACGCCGGCTACCCGGTCGACGCCCAGGCCATCCTGCTGTGCGAACTCGACGGCGTTGAGGCCGATGTCCATGACGACTGCCTGCGCGTACGCCAAGTGCTGGAACAAGCCGGTGCCACCGAAGTCCGCCAGGCCAGGGACGAAGCCGAACGCGTGCGTTTCTGGGCCGGGCGCAAGAACGCCTTCCCGGCGGTCGGCCGTCTGTCGCCGGATTACTACTGCATGGACGGCACGATTCCGCGCCGCGCGTTGCCCGGCGTGTTGCACGCCATCGCCGCGCTGTCGGCGGAATACGGCCTGCGGGTGGCCAACGTGTTTCATGCAGGCGACGGCAACATGCATCCGCTGATCCTGTTCGACGCCAATCAACCGGGCGAACTCGACCGCGCCGAGGCACTGGGTGGCAGGATTCTGGAACTGTGCGTGAAGGTCGGCGGCAGCATCACCGGGGAACACGGTGTCGGCCGCGAAAAAATCAATCAGATGTGCGCGCAATTCAACAGTGATGAACTGACCCTGTTTCACGCAATCAAGGCGGCGTTCGACCCCAGCGGCCTGCTCAACCCCGGCAAGAATATTCCGACCCTGCACCGCTGCGCCGAGTTCGGCGCCATGCACGTGCATGGCGGGCAACTGCCCTTCCCTGACCTGGAGCGTTTCTGATGCACGGCACTGGCGATTGCGACGACAGCAGCCTGCTGCTGGAGCAGGTCAATCAGGCGCTGCAAAACGCTACGCCCCTGCGCATCCAGGGCTCCAACAGCAAGGGGTTCCTGGGACGGGTGACCGCGGGTGAAATACTCGACACCCGCTCGCATCGGGGCATCGTCAGTTACGACCCGACCGAACTGGTGATCACGGCTCGTTGCGGCACGCCGTTGGCGGAGCTGTCGCAAGCACTGGACGCCGCGCAACAGATGCTGGCGTGCGAACCGCCCGCCTTGGGCGATGGCGCCACCGTGGGCGGCATGATTGCCTGTGGCCTGTCGGGGCCGCGTCGGCCCTGGTCGGGATCGGTCAGGGATTTCGTGCTCGGCACCCGGGTGATCACCGGCCACGGCAAGCATTTGCGCTTTGGCGGCGAAGTCATGAAAAACGTCGCCGGTTACGACCTGTCGCGCCTGATGACCGGTAGCTACGGCACCCTGGGGGTGATCACCGAAGTCTCGCTCAAGGTCCTGCCAAAACCCCGGCAAGCCTTGAGCATCAGCCTGGAAATGGACAGCGAACGCGCCCTGTTGCGCCTGGCTGAATGGGGCCAGCAACCCTTGCCGATCAGTGCCGCGTGCCATGACGGCCGGTGCCTGCACTTGCGACTCGAGGGCGGTGAAGGTTCGGTGGCGGCGGCCCACGACCGCTTGGGCGGGGAGTTGCTGGACGCCTCTTACTGGGCCGACCTCAATGAGCAGCGCTTGAGTTTCTTCGACGAAGACCAGCCCCTGTGGCGCCTGTCGCTGCCAAACAACACGCCAAAACTGTCGTTGCCCGGCCGTCAGTTGATCGACTGGGGCGGCGCCCAGCGCTGGCTCAAGTCCGACGCCGAAGCGGCGTTCATTCGCCAGGTCGTCGATGAGGTCGACGGCCACGTCACCTGCTACAGCCACGGGCTCACCGACAGCCCGTTCCAGCCGCTGCCCTCTGCACTGATGCGCCTGCATCAGAGCCTGAAGCAGCAACTCGATCCCCGGGGCGTCTTCAACCCCGGTCGCCTGTATGCGGAGCTTTGAGCCATGCAGACCACATTGAGCGACAGCGCCCGCCAACTGCCCCGTGCCGAGGAAGCCGACAGTATCCTGCGCACCTGCGTGCACTGCGGCTTCTGCAATGCCACCTGCCCGACCTATCAACTGCTTGGCGATGAACTGGATGGTCCACGGGGGCGCATCTACCTGATCAAACAGGTGCTGGAGGGCAACGAGGTCACGCAAAAGACCCAACAACACCTGGACCGTTGCCTGTCATGCCGCAACTGCGAAACCACCTGCCCGTCCGGCGTCGACTACCACAACCTGCTGGACATCGGCCGCGCGGTGGTCGACGCGGCGGTGCCGCGCCCGGTCGGCCAGCGCTTGCTGCGCGAAGGTTTGCGCACGCTGGTGCCGCATCCGGAGCTGTTCAAGGGACTGGTCAGCAGCGGCCAGGTGTTTCGCGCGCTGCTGCCCGGCACACTGCAAAGCAAGCTGCCGCGCAGCGCGCCGCCAGGCAAAGCGCGCCCCACCACCCGCCATGCCCGGCAGGTGCTGATGCTCGAAGGCTGCGTACAGCCGGGTCTTGCGCCCAACACCAACGCGGCCGCCGCGCGGGTCCTGGATCGATTGGGGATCAGCATCACGCCGAGCCGCGAGGCCGGGTGCTGCGGTGCCGTGGACTATCACCTGGACGCTCAGGCCGCGGGTCTGGATCGCGCCCGCCACAACATCGACGCCTGGTGGCCGAGCATCGAAAAAGGCGCCGAGGCCATCGTGCAAACCGCCAGCGGCTGCGGCGCCTTCATCAAGGACTATGGCCATCTGCTGCGCAGCGACCCGGCCTATGCCGAGAAGGCCAGAACCGTCAGCGCGCTGGCCAAGGACCTGATCGAAGTGTTGCGTGACGAACCCCTTGAGCAACTCGGCATACACAGTGCCCAGCGCCTGGCGTTCCATTGCCCGTGCACGTTGCAGCACGCGCAAAAACTCGGCGGTGCGGTGGAAGCGCTGCTGACACGCCTGGGTTTCAATTTGACGACCGTGCCCGACGGCCACTTGTGCTGCGGCTCGGCGGGCACGTACTCGCTGACCCAACCGGAACTGGCGCGGCAACTGCGCGACAACAAGATGAACGCACTGGAAAGCGGCTATCCCGAGGTGATCGTCACCGCCAATATCGGCTGTCAGTCGCACCTTGATGGCGCCGGTCGAACCCCGGTCCGGCACTGGATCGAACTGGTCGAAGCCGCCCTTCCTTAACGAGCCCTGGAGAACCCCATGAAAAGCAAAGCCGTGCTGAGTCAGGCCGAAGTCGGCCAGATCCTCGCCGCCGCCCGGCAGGAGGCGCAGAACAACCAGTGGCCGGTGACCATTGCCGTGGTCGATGACGGCGGTCATCCGCTGGCCCTCGAACGCCTTGATGGCGCCTCGCCCATCAGCGCCTACATCGCCACCGAAAAGGCCCGCACCTCGGCCTTGGGCCGGCGCGAATCCAAGGGCTATGAAGACATGGTCAACG
The DNA here is from genome assembly GCF_900105115.1 of Pseudomonas mohnii. Lineage (NCBI taxonomy): Bacteria > Pseudomonadati > Pseudomonadota > Gammaproteobacteria > Pseudomonadales > Pseudomonadaceae > Pseudomonas > Pseudomonas mohnii. The sequence goes on along the minus strand of NZ_FNRV01000001.1, from coordinate 5,829,831 downwards.
GCGGGCGCCATGCCTTTCTGTCGGCGCCCTTGCTGACGTCCCTGGAAGGCGGCGTGCCGATCATCGTCGATGGCCAGGTGATTGGCGCGGTCGGGGTGTCCGGGGTCAAGGCCGAGCAGGATGCACAAGTGGCGAAGGTCGGGGCGCAGTGCCTGAAATGAACACGCTACCTTCGCCGCGCACATTGTGGGAGCGGGCTTGCCCGCGATGATGGTGGCAAATCCGGCATCCACGTATCAGACATACCGCTATCGCGGGCAAGCCCGCTCCCACAGGGTTCGCGTCGCCTGCCATGGCCATGTTTTCCGCCTCATTAAGTTCGTTCCCGCCAGCAGGCCCCACCGGGATCGCGTTCAACCCGTCGAATAGGAAGCGCACCGATGACCCGTCTCACCGCGAAAGACTTTGCCCCGCCATTGCTGGAGCTCTATGACTACTACGCCCACGGCCTGATCAATCGCCGTGAGTTTCTCGACCGGGCCGCGTTGTTCACCCTGGGTGGTTTGACCGCCAGCGCGCTGCTGGCGTCCTTGAGCCCCGATTACGCCCTTGCCGAGCAGGTCGAGTTCACCGATCCGGACATCCTTGCCGAATACATCACCTACCCCTCGCCCAAAGGCCATGGCCAGGTGCGAGGCTATCGGGTGCGCCCGACGAAAAACGCCGGCAAGGCTGGAAGCGTGGTGGTGGTGCATGAGAACCGCGGGCTCAATCCTTATATCGAGGATGTTGCGCGACGGCTGGCCAAGGCCGGTTTCATTGCGCTTGCCCCGGATGGCTTGAGCTCGGTCGGCGGCTATCCCGGCAACGACGACAAGGGCCGCGAACTACAGGCAACGGTCGATCCGGAAAAGCTCATGAATGACTTTTTCGCCGCCGTCGAGTGGCTGATGAACCAGGCCGACAGCGGCAAAGTCGGCATTACCGGCTTCTGTTACGGCGGTGGTGTGGCCAATGCCGCGGCGGTGGCCTACCCGGAACTGGGCGCTGCGGTGTCGTTTTATGGCCGACAACCGGAACCCAAAGATGTCGTGCGGATCAAGGCCCCGGTGATGCTGCACTACGGTGAACTGGATACGCGCATCAACGAAGGCTGGCCTGCCTACGAAAAGGCCTTGAAAGCCGCCGGCAAGACCTATGAAGCCTTCATCTACCCCGGCTGCAATCATGGCTTCCACAACGATTCCACGCCGCGTTACGACGAAGCGGCGGCCAAACTGGCCTGGGAACGCACACTGGGGTGGTTTCGCCGCTATCTGGTCTAGGCGTTGTCGCAGCGATAAGGATTACGGGTAAGTCAAGGTCACCACGTAATTGCCCGAGGTCAGCGCCCGGCCTTTGCCGTCCACCAAGGCGTACTGCTGACGGAGCGAGCCGCCCTCTTCCCTGCTTTCGCGGATCAGCTTGACCTGGGCGGTCGAACCGTCGATTGAGCGCACTGACTGTAGCGGCGGCACCTTGCGTGTACTGCCGTCCTGGCCGGTGGCCCTGGCAGGACAGCCGTGGAAGGCGAACCCTTCAGCCGACGTCGAAACCGGGCAAGGCGCCTCAACAATGGCGCCACGCAAAGCGATAACGCCTGGCGAGGCGAAACAGGTTCCACTCAGGCTGACCAGCAGCCCCATTGCGATAGAAATACGCAGACAGCTCATCTTCACGCTCCCTTCGAAAAAGCTCATGTCCTTGACGCTGTATCGACCGGATAGCGGATTTCTGAAGATCGTACTGGGGAAGTTCCTACCGACCATCGCTCACCCCGAAGACCTGCTTCGGGGTGACCGTTCTGTTGAGACGGCTACTTCGGTTGCGCCACGGTGCGCAGATACGGCTTCAGGGTTTTGAAACCGTCGGGGTATTTCTTCTTCGCATCCTCGTCGGAGACCGATGTCGGGATGATCACGTCTTCACCCGGACGCCAGTTCACCGGGGTGGCCACGGTGTGTTTGGCATTGAGTTGCAGCGAGTCGAGCAGGCGCAGCACTTCGTCGAAATTGCGCCCGGCGCTCATCGGGTAGATCAGCATGGCCTTGACCTTCTTGTCCGGGCCGACAATGAACACTGACCGCACCGTGGCGTTGTCCACCGCTGTGCGCGAACCGCCACTGGCGTTCGGGTGGATCATGTCGTAGAGCTTGGCCACCACCAGGTTATCGTCACCGATCAGCGGATAGTTGACGGCAGTGCCCTGGGTTTCCTCGATATCACCGACCCACTTGTTGTGGTCGCTGACCGGGTCGATGCTCAGTCCGATGACCTTGGTGTTGCGCTTGTCGAATTCCGGCTTGAGCTTGGCCAGGTAACCCAGCTCGGTGGTGCAGACAGGGGTGAAATCCTTCGGATGGGAAAACAGGATGGCCCAGCCATTGCCAATCCATTGGTGGAAGTTGATCGTGCCTTCGGTGGTTTCGGCGGTGAAATCCGGTGCTTCGTCGCCAATGCGGATGGACATTTTCGAACTCCTTGCAGTGTTGGATGGAGAAGCCGTAAGAGGGCCGACTGCGGTTCCAACGGCATGGGGAAGACGGTTGACGCGAACAGTATAGGAGAGCTTCCAGGGGGCGCCGCCCGCTACTCCACCAGTGCTATCAACAGATAACGCTGCGCATCGGTGAGCATCGGACCAAAACCGGCTCCGGCATTTTCCGCCATGTAGCGCGGGTTGCCGGTACCGGGGATGACGCAGGTCACTGCCGAATGGGACAGCACGAATTTCAGCGCCAGTTGCGGCCAGCTCTTGGCCCCGACTTGGGCGGCCCAGCCAGGCAACGGTCTGCCTTTGAGACGCTCGAGCAGGCCCCCGCCACCGAACGGCCGATTGCAGATCACCGCCACGCCCCGTTCGCGACACAACGGCAAGATGCGCTTCTCGACGCCGCGATCGCCCAGCGCGTAGTTGATCTGCAAGAAATCCAGTGGCTCGGTATTCAGAACGGCCTCCACTTCGTCATACGCCGACGGGGTGTAATGGGTGATACCGATGTAACGAATACGCCCTTGTTCCTTCCAGTGCCGCAACGTCGGCAAGTGAATTTGCCAATCCAGCAGGTTGTGAATTTGCATCAGGTCGATGCAATCGGTCTGCAATAACGTAAACGACCGCTCCATCTGCGCAATGCCCTCTTCGCGGCCACGGGTCCACACCTTGGTCGCCAGAAATGCCGGGGACCGTGGCTTGTGGATCGACAGCAATTCACCGGTCGTCTGCTCCGCACGACCGTACATCGGCGAGCTGTCGATCAGCGTCCCGCCCTTCTCGAACAGCGCGCGCAGCACCGCGGGCAATTGCTTGTAGGCGGCATCGGCGGGGGCCACGTCAAAGCCGCGATAAGTGCCCAACCCAACGATAGGCAATGGTTCGGCGCTGGACGGAATGGCGCGGGTCTGCATGGTCTTGCCTCCTGTTGCGGTCGACGGCGCTGATGGCGCGGCGGCCGGGCCGAACGTGAAGACCGCCGAGGCACCGGCAGCCAGCGTGAGTAGTTTCCTGCGGGTGAACCCCTCTGGATGCTGCATGAGCATGACCTCGGCAAACGGCCGGCGTGCCCCGCTGGCGATTGACTACACTCTGGCAGCGATCCAGCGTAGCCGTGTTCACCCCCGAGCCATCAATGCCGTCCACTAACGTTAGTCGAATGTCACGCAACCTGATGCTGCTTATCGTCGTCCTGGCCGCCTTGTATCTGACGCTCTGCGGGGCGCTGTATGTGTTTCAGCGCGCGCTGATCTACTACCCGCAACCCCGCGCTATCGGGACCAGCGAGACATTGCTCACGTTGCCCGTCGACGACGCGCAGCTCCAGGTTTCCGTCAGGCCCCACGACGGCCCCAATGCGCTGATCTATTTCGGTGGCAATGCCGAGGACGTTTCGCGCAACCTGCCAGAGTTCAGCCAGGCCTTCCCCGACTACGCCCTGTATTTGCTGCACTACCGAGGCTACGGCGGCAGCACTGGCTCGCCCTCGGAAGAGGCCATTGCCCGCGACGCCCTGGCCTTGTTCGACACCGTGCAGGCCACTCATGGGCATGTCGCGGTGGTCGGGCGCAGTCTCGGTTCGGGGGTGGCCGTGCGCCTGGCCAGCCAACGCCCGGCGGCACGCTTGGTGTTGATCACGCCTTACAACAGCCTTGAGGGCCTCGCCGCCCGGCAGTTCCACTGGTTTCCGGTGAAGTGGCTGCTCAAGGACAAATTCGAGTCCTGGCGTTATGCCGCACGCATCACGGTGCCGACGCGGCTGATCGCGGCCGAGCATGACGAAGTGGTGCCAGGCTCAAGCACGCGGCTGCTGTACAGCCATTTCGCCCGGGGCGTGGCTTCGCTGCAGGTGATTGCAGGCACGGGACACAACTCGATCAGCGACAGCCCGGAGTATCTGAAGGCGTTGGGGGATGGTTTGTAGTGACCGAAGGTTTAACGACCGTTGATCCGGCGACCAGGACATCGTCGCGCATGACTGCGTGTTCCATCGTTTGGCCGCTACCGAACCCTGACACCCAGGCCGTCTGAGCCCCGTACAGGCAAAAAAACAACATCCGCTACGTCCGTCGGATGCTCCTCCCCATCCGCCAAAATGCCCGCCCGCCCCGTGAACCAAGTCCCGGGGCGCCAGTCTTAGAGCGGCGCCAAATCCACCCCTCATCGTTGTCATCTCATCAGAGCTGTCCGCACCATGCGCCAAACCGCCCTTGTCTTGCGCTTTTCTTCGCTGTGCCTGTTTACCTTGCTTCCCCTGATCGCCAATCCCGCCCACGCCAGTGCCGAGCGAGAATTGGTGGAAGCGATCAACGATTATCGAGCCCACCCCCAGCGCTGTGAGCGACGTCCAGCTCAACGCCTGTCGCCACTGGCGCTGAAATCCAGCCTGGCCCTGCCCGTGGGCTACGGCGGTGGCTTGCGCGACCGGTTGAAATCCAATGGCTATCAAGCGGTGGCCGTGCGCTCCATCCGTGTGGTCGGTGCGCAGGATGCCGAAGAGGCGTTCGATCTGTTTCAGAGCGAGCATTGCTCGGCGCTGCTGGACAGCCAGTACGCCGACATCGGTGTGAGTCGCAGCCGCAGCGAATGGCAAGTGGTCATGGCGCAACCCGTGCTGGACCGTCAGTTGAACGATACGCGATCGGTCAGCAAAGCCTTGCTCGCGCAGGTCAATGCCGCCCGCGCAAAACCACGCCTCTGCGGGCGCCAGCGCTTTGCCGCCGCACGGCCACTGTCGTGGAATGCCAGCCTTGGCGCGGCGGCGCAAGGCCATAGCAAGGCCATGGCCTACGGTAACTACTTCGCCCATCAGGACCCCGATGGCGACATGCCCGCTGACCGGGCCAGGGCTGCGGGTTACCGTGGCCGGCAGATTGGCGAAAACATCGCCGCCGGCCAAGGCTCACCGAGCAAAGCCATGGCCGGCTGGCTGGCCAGTCCCGGGCATTGCGCCAACCTGATGAACCCGATGTTCACCCAGGTCGGCGCGGCCTATGCCACGGACGCGCGCAGTGACGAGGGGGTTTACTGGACGATGGTGTTTGGGACGCCCTGAAGCCCCTGATGGCTCTCCCTCGGGGCGAAGGAATGTTTTGATAGTTCCTGCGCCGAGACGCTGATGTCAGCACAATGAGTGAAGATAAAAAAGACGATGTGACGATAGCCTTTGATTCAGCCCCGTCAGAGCCAAAGTTGGAGGGTGAAAGCATTATTCAGTTAGACCACGACGGCAATTTTATTGAAGCCCATTCTTATGGAAACTTCGTGGAAAGAATTGAGGGTGGTGTAAGGGTTACTCGTCCGGACGGGGTGACGATAAGCATGATTGATGGTGATATATCCATCGAAAATCTTGTCGCCAAATCGGTAGGTATCCGGGATTTGTCCGAGATCGAGTCATTTGAAATGCGGACTGTGAATGAGACACGCATTTATCGCATGGATTTCCTTGGCGGTGGCCACGTCGAAGTTACCTATTTACAAGACGGCCAACTGTTGGGTGTCACTGGTCAGAACCTTAAGCAAACAATCACGAAAGACCACGAAGTCATTTTTAGCCAAGGGAATTCAGCCAGCGATCAAGTGCATTGAATCGAATGAGCCCGCTTGGCCGGCGGCTCGGCTAACGGTTGTCATTCTGGAAGTAAGCGAAAGCATTGAGCAATGTAAGGAGTCGACACGGTCACGTTGAAGATGAGGGAGTCAATTACAAGGCCATATAACCCTCAGGACGCTGCCATGCGTGACTCCTACAGGCATTACACGCACCTGTAGGAGGTTTTTCCCGAGAAGGCGGCTTCAAGGCTGTCGACTGCTGACCCGCTGCTCGCTGCCCTGGATCAGGGCACCGTTGCTGGCCAGGCGATTGTTGACGTTGGCCTGGTACAGCACCAGCACCTGCTCGTCGTTCACTTCGGCGTGTTCCATCCGCCATCGATGAATCGCAGGCCAAGGCAAAGCTATAGATTGCGATATCGACTACGCCAGCCCAGCAAATTCACTCAACGCTGCGCACAGTAAAGCTCCTACGCCAACCTCGGAATCAGCCACCTTGCCACGTTGGAACGATGAAGCTTATAGTCCGCCCCGTCGTCCACATGGCGACCGGGTTTGGCGACCTGACTAACGAGTGCGAGAGCTATCTGCTTATTTGCAGGCGCCGCCGCATCCGCAAAACTGCTTTTTATGGCAGTTGTGCGCGGGAGACCTTCGGGTCTGCCGGTTACTCGTTTCCGGTTCGCCAACCTGCGTACAACTGCCACCCCATTTCGTTTGGCGACGATCTGCTGGCAGTCTCAGCAAACTAAACGAGGTTTCACCTATGGATAGATACATGCCCCTTACCGGAATCGACTTGATCCCGGCAGCACTGCTCATCGACACCCAAGCGCCATTAGATGTCCTTCAAGCAATGGCGGATTACCGTATTCGCACTGTCACCCAAGTGCTGGAGAACATCGCCTTTCGCGCAGAAATCGGCTGCGACACAGTCGTACTATCCGACTTCTCAAAATTGCTCGCCATACCGTTGCGTGACGGTTGTGATTTGATGGATGTGATCGGTCGGCGGTTGAGGGCGCAGGCTGCGAAGTGAATGAAAACGGGCGACCTGTAGGTCGCCCGTTTTATATGGCTCATACAAAAGCCTAACAGCCTCACTTCTTCGATTTATCGTACGAAAAATCGAGTTTTTTTCTCAGAGAAAGATTTGTTTTTTGGGTAAAGGCAATAAATAAATTCGTCCCCTTTACGGTGTCGTCTCGAAGGCGAGTTGGTACGAAATAGCCGACTCACACCCACAATTGCCCTGACCCGGCGCAGACTCGACCATCATGAAGGCCGTCGTACCACCCTCACCTTCCCGCTCGTGCCACCGCCGCAGAAAAACCGCGCGCCACCATCGGACTCAAGCCCCGACACGCCGATACCGGCCGGCATCTTCAGGCTTTCGAGGACTTCGCCCGAGTGTGGATCGACGCGGCGCAGTTCGCTCTCTTCGGCTTCCCAGGTGCCGTGCCACAGGTCGCCTTCAACCCAGGTCACGCCGGTGACAAACCGGTTGGATTCGATGGTGCGCAGAATCGCCCCGGTCTCAGGGTCGATCTGATGGATTTTCCGCGCCTGATACTGCCCCACCCACAACGTGCCTTCGGCCCAGGTCAGGCCTGAATCGTTGCCGCCACCGGGGGCCGGGATGGTGCCGAGTATCCGGCCGGTACGCGGGTCGATTTTCTGGATGCGGTCCTCGGCAATCTGGAACAGGTGCTGACCATCGAAGGCGGTGCCGGCATGGGCGGCGACGTCGATCGAGCGCAGGGTCTTGCCGGTGTCGGGATCCAGGGCGTTGATTTTTTCTCCGCTGGCAAACCATACCTGCTGACCGTCCCAGGTCAGGCCGTGCACCTTGTCGACATCGGCAAAAGGACCATATTCACGGAGAATTTCGGCGGCTGACTGTTTCATGAAGGTGTTCCTCGCTAGGGGTTGTGGCGTTCATCCTAGCCACCGGGCAGCGGACCGGGGAGTAACAAGGTCGTCGCGAAACCGGGCACCGGCGCAGTCACCCAGCGCCGTGCCCGGCCGTGACCAAACGACTGCACCTTCCCCGCCGTCGCCAGGGTGTCGAGTGCCCTTTGCACGCTGCGCTGACTGTTGCCCAGCGCCAGGGCCAGGGCCGAGCTCGACCAGGACTCACCGTCGGCGAGCAAGGCGAACACCGCGGCATGGCGCGCTTCGACCGGTGGCATCAGCAGCACCACATCGGTAGAAACCCGGGTGACCAGGGCAAATCCCCGTTTGCTGGCGATCACGCTGGCCAGGGGTTTGAGTGCCGCGCGCAGGCGCCCGATTTCCACGCGCAAACGGGCGCGGTGGGATTCATCGCTGAGCTTCAGGCGAAAGGTCTTGGCGATCAGCGTTTCCCGCGACACGTCTGCCGGCCAAGCTTCGGCGAGGGTTCGCACCAGGGTGAAGAGGATCGGACGCGTGGCCAGCGACACCGACATGCCCGCACCGCGCACGACAGAGCGGCAGCCGTCGATCACCAGCGATGTCGAGGCGAGCAGCGCTTGCACTTCGTCGAGCAACAGGGGTCGTGTTTCGCCCTGGCAGATCAGGCGTGCGGCCGGGCTGTCGAGCATCCGTGCCGCACTGTCGACTTCAGCGCACAGCGCCGCAATGCCGGACTGGCGCGCGGCGAGTTCGGCCCTGACGAGCGCCGCCCGTGCCGCTTGGGATTGCAGGCACCGCATCGCAATCCCCGCCACCACCAGTTCATGGTTGGCCCGCAACGCGGGAGGCAGGGTCACCGAATCGAGATCGGCGAGCAGCGCCTGCGCCTCATCGAGCTGCCCGATCAACAGCAAGCGGCGGATCTGCAGATAACGCGCATGGGCGGCGTTGATGGCGTCGCCGTGGGACATCAGTGCGACCCGCGCGGCGTCGAGCGCCTTCACCGGCCAGCCAAGCTCCCGCGAGGCCAGTGCAATTTCGGCTTCAGCGACCACGCAACGCGCCCGCGCTACGGCCTCTTTCGGCCCGAAGGCCCGCGCTGCCCTGCGTACCAGTGCCTTGGCCCGCAGCAGATCGCCCAGTTGCGCCATGGCGATACCCCGCAGTGCCAGCGCCGGTGCATCCTCGCGCAACGCCACCCGGTCCAGCGCGCCGAGCGGGTCGCCCGCCGCCAGCGCCTGCGCCGCGGCGGTGATCAGCGAATCCATTGCAATCCTGCCACGCGTGTCACTCCTGCGTTCAGAAGACCCGCGTTGAGTCTATTTCACGACCGCTCACCACAGCGCCCCTGCTCAGGTACAGGGAAAACCTTGAGCCGGTGTCGGTTTGTCTTGCCGGGCACTCTTTACCAGGCAGGCTTTTTGGTACTTGTACCGATGATACCGCCGGCCGAGACAAGACTGACTCGCCCTGTCTATGCTCAATCCAACCGCAGCGTCGCCAGGAGAATCGACATGAATGAATACCAGCCCATGAGTTGCGACCTCTATGACTATCTGGAAATCGCCTGCATGCGTGGCTATCGACTGGATATCGAGTTGAAAGACGGCGCACGCCTGGTGGCCAAGGCGCTGACCACGCGCACCTCGAGCGAGAAGGAAGAGTTCATCCTCCTCGAGACGGATGACGGTCAACAGGAGATTCGCCTGGATCAACTGCTGGCCATCACCCCCCTCGATGCCAACGCGCAGTTCGGACGAGTGGTGTTTTCCGAAGCCGTCTGCACGTTCTAGAGTTGAATCGCCGCAAGCGACAGGCGGTGGCTTCAGGCGGCCAAAAAGGCTTGTGCCAGGCTCCCGGAAAATTGCCAACAAGGAATGAATATGTCACGAGTACAACTCACGCTGTTCTGGACCTTGGTGGCCTCGACGCATAGCGGCTTGAGCCTGGCAGACGATTCGGCAGAGCTGGCCAAAAAGGCACTCAACCCGGTCGCGGCCATGTACAGCCTTCCCGTGCAATACAACTGGGATCAGAAGCTGGGCCCGACGGGCGATGGCATGCACAGTGTCACCAATATTCAGCCGGTGCTGCCCTTCAGTCTGAATGATGACTGGAACCTGATCTCGCGCACGATCCTGCCCGTCATCGACCAGCATGGCCTGGCACCCAATGGCGCGGCCGACCAGTCGGGTATCGGTGATGTGACCCAGAGCTTTTTCTTTTCGCCGAAGAAACCCACCGACAGCGGCTGGATACTCGGTGTAGGGCCTGCGCTGCTGATTCCCACCGGTAGCGACAAGCTGCTGAGCAGCAAGCAATGGGGCCTCGGGCCGACAGCCGTCGCGCTCAAACAGTCGAATGGCTGGACCCGTGGCATTCTCGCCAACCATATCTGGGGCCTGGAAGACAGTCCGCCGGATAACAAGGACAAGGTCAACCAGACCTTCCTCCAGCCCTTCCTTTCTTACACCACCCACACCTACACCACGTTCGGGGTGAACACCGAATCGACCTACGACTGGCAAACCCGGCAGTGGTCGGTACCGATCAACTTGACCGTCACTCAACTGCTGAGAATCGGCGGCCAGCCACTGACGATCCAGGCCGGGCCACGTTATTGGCTCGACAGTCCGGAAGACGGGGCTCAAGGCTGGGGCTTTCGCGCGGCGGTGACCTTGCTGTTTCCGCGCTGAACACACACCACACGTCACCTGACTCGAACGCCCCACGCCGGCAGGTAAATGTGGGAGCGCGCCGGCTCGCTCCCACCGTGGCTCGGCTACTTGTCCGACTTGATGCTGGTCCAGACCCGAGTGCGCACCCGTTCAAGCTTTTGCGGCAACGGCTGCACGACATACAAGGTTTTCAGGGCTTCGGGGGTGGGCGTCAGGTTGGGGTTGCCGGTGATGTCCTTGTTGATCAGGGCAATCGAATCTTTGTTGGCGTTCGGATAACCGAGGAAGTCACTGATGGGCGCGATGACTTTCGGCTCCAGCAAGGTGTTGAGAAATTCGTGGGCTTCCTCGACGTTCTTCGCACTTTTAGGAATGGCGAAGGTATCGAACCAGATCGGCGCGCCCTCCTTCGGCAAGCGCCAATCGACGACCACGCCGTTGCCCGCCTCCTTGGCGCGATTGCCGAACTGATAGAAGCTGCCGGAGTAACCGATGGCCACGCAAATGTCGCCGTTGGCGATGTCGGTCATGTACTTGGCGGAGTTGAAGTAGGTGACGTAAGGCCGGATCTTCAACATGAGGGCCTTGGCTTTATCGTAGTCGTCCGGGTTCTGGCTGTTCGGGTCCAGCCCCAGGTAATGCAGGGCCAGGGGCAGGATTTCCGACGGCGAGTCGAGCATCGCCACGCCGCAGGATTTGAGTTTTTTCATGTTCTCGGGCTTGAACACCAGATCCCAGCTGTCCACAGGCGCGTTCTCACCCAACGCGGCCTTGACCTTGGCCGGGTTGAAACCAATCAGCACGGTGCCGTACATGTAGGGCACGCCGTACTGGTTGCCGGGGTCGTTCTTGTCCAACAGCTTGAGCAATGCCGGGTCCTGATGGCTCCAATTGGGCAGTTTGGACTTGTCCAGCTTCTGGAACACCCCGGCCTTGATCTGGGTTTCGATGAACTGGTTCGACGGTACCACCAGGTCGTACCCGGAGTTGCCGGTCAGCAGCTTGGCTTCCAGGGACTCGTTGGTGTCGAAGGTGTCCCAGGTCACTTTGATGCCAGACTTGTCGGCGAAGTCCTTGGGCACGGACGGCAGGATGTAGTCCGCCCAGTTGTACACCCTCAACTCGCGCTGTTCGGCGTGCACGGCGCTGGCCAGCAACGTCAGCCCACAAACCGTGGCGCCCAAAATGCGTTTCATAGTGTCCATGGATCAGTTCCCCAATGTCAGCTCTGGTTTTTATGTTTTGAGACGGCAGTGGCCCGCAAATAGCCAAGGGCAAGGAAGATCAAAGATTCTGGTTATGGATTCGAGGGGCGCCGGGTCGGCAGCCTGGCTCCGATTCTTGCTGACAGGCTGGACGCTTCATAGCGTGGCATTGGCCAAAAGGGGATCGTAATGGCCATTATCGGTGGCCGCAGGGAAACGAAGGATCGTCAGAGGAGGGTTTTGTCGCGGGCAAAAAAAACGCCAGACCGATTCGGACTGGCGTTTTTTCATGATCATCCTCAACCCGCGTCTTGGCTGCCGACTGAGTTGAACCTGGATGAGCAAGGAATATGGCAGGGGCGGCTGGATTCGAACCAACGCATGGCAGGATCAAAACCTGCTGCCTTACCGCTTGGCGACGCCCCTGTATCTGCAACTTAAAGGCCCGTGAGGCCCTGTGCGAGAGTGGGCGGAAATTTATCAACTTTCTTCGCAGCTGTGAAGCCCAAACAGAAAATATTTGTTTGAAAACAGCCAGTTATTATTAAACAAGGTTAAACGCAACACCCTCGACGGTGTTTTTTGCCTTTCCAGACAGAATGACCGGGTGCGCACGTTGCGCTCGCGCACAGGCAGGCGCAGATTGATACGGCTGTGCTGAATGCCCCCTTGGGTCGTCATCAAAGCGTCGACCACCCCTGCGGATGACTGAACCTGGGCGCACTGACCTCCTCCTGTTCATTTATCAATAGGACCCGATCATGATCCTCAAGCGCGTAGGTTCGCAGCCCTCGATAAAAGCCCCTGAAGCCTTCTTCACCGGCACCGTCCGCATGGACCCGCTCAACGCCCCTCCGTCACCCGCCCGGGTTTCCGTCGTCAGCGTCACCTTTGAACCCGGCGCACGCAGCGCCTGGCATACCCATCCGCTGGGGCAGACCCTGATTGTCACCGCCGGCTGCGGCTGGACCCAGTGCGAAGGCGAACCGATCGTGGAAATCCGTGCCGGTGATGTCATCTGGTGCCCGCCTGACCACAAGCACTGGCACGGCGCCAGCGCCACCACCGCAATGACCCACATCGGCGTCCAGGAAGCGCTGGACGGTGTGAGTGTGGTCTGGATGGAAAAAGTCACGGACGAGGAATACAACGTCGGCCCGCCCGCGCAATGATGTATCACAGTGTATCCGGGTGACATCGCGATACATCCGCTTGCATCTGGCCTGCCCACCGACACAGGCCAGATACATCGCCGCGCTCAAATGCAGGCAAGGTTTGAAGGGGATCATCCAGAACCCCTGACCAACGGCTTGCAACGGAGACATCCCCATGACGATGGCACTGCGGAACCACGAAAACGGGAAAACCCGCCGTCACCTGGTCGGCGCCTCGCTCCTCGCCCTCAGCCTGTTCGGCGTGCTCGGCACGGCCCACGCGCAGTCGAACGCCGCCGCTCAGACCGAAGCCGGTGCGACTTATACGACGCCCTCTCCGTTCGGCCCGCTCAAGCATGTCACCGCCGGGCTGCTGAATGTCGCGTATGCCGAAACGGGCCCGGCCAACGGACCGGTGGTGATTCTCCTGCACGGCTGGCCATACGACATTCACAGCTATGACGAGGTCGCTCCTTTGCTGGCCGCCAAGGGCTATCGCGTGTTGATGCCCTACGCGCGGGGTTATGGCGATACGCATTTCCTCTCCGATAAAACCCTGCGCAATGGTCAACCGGCCGCGCTGGCCAGTGACGTTATCGACTTCATGGATGCGCTGAAGATCAAGCAAGCCGTGCTCGGTGGCTATGATTGGGGCGCGCGCTCGGCCGACATCGTCTCGGCGCTGTGGCCGGAACGGGTCAAGGCATTGGTGTCGGTCAGTGGTTATCTGATCGGTAACCAGGCGGCCGGCAAGAACCCCCTACCGCCCAAGGCTGAATTGCAGTGGTGGTACCAGTTTTACTTCGCCACTGATCGCGGCCGTGCCGGTTATGAGAAAAACACCCACGATTTCGCCAAGTTGATCTGGCAAACGGCTTCGCCGAAATGGGCGTTCGATGACGCCACGTTCGACCGCAGCGCCAAGGCGCTGGAAAACCCGGACCATGTCGACATCACCGTGTTCAACTACCGCTGGCGCCTGGGGCTGGTAAAAGGTGAATCCCGTTACGAAGCCCTGGAACAAAAACTGGCCACCGCGCCGTCCATCGGAGTGCCGACCATCACCCTGGAAGGCGATGCCAACGGCGCGCCCCACCCTGCCCCCGAGGATTACGCCAAGCGCTTTACCGGCAAGTACGAATTTCGCCTGATCAACGGCAACATCGGCCACAACCTGCCGCAGGAAGATCCGCAAGCGTTCGCCAAGGCCGTGATCGACGCCGATCATCTTTGATGATCGATACCTGCAGGAGCCAGCCTGCTGGCGATGGACTCCAGGACGCCGCATTCATCCAGGCCAGACGCGTCATCGTTGACGACCATCGCTGCGATGCGGCGATCCGACAGGCCAGCTCCCACAGGAAAACGACCATCGCTGCGATGCGGCGACTCGACAGGCCAGCTCCTCCAGGGGGACAGAGGGGATCAGTGTTTCGACATCAGCCCATGCAGCACACCCAATCTCAACCCTGGCTCGGACGGCGTCATGTGTGAGACGCCAAACACCTTGAACGCCGCCAGCATGACCACCAGACCACCCGGCAGAATGCTCAAACGATGAGCCTGTAAACCTGCCAGCTTGAGCTGCTTGACATGCCCGACTTCCAGCAGGCGCAACGACAGGCGCAAGAGACCGCCATAGGTCACGCCGCCTTGACCGTCGTCGTTCAGCCCGTTGGCCTTGAGCACCTTGGCCAGCATCCGTGCCGTGCCTGAAGAACCGATGACTTGCTGCCAACCCTTGGCACGGTAACGGCGCGCCACCCTTTCAAATTGCAGGGTGGCGACACGCTCGGCTTCCAGCAACGCCCGTGCGCTGATCGCGCCTCCCGGAAAGTAACGCGCGCCCACGGTGCCGCTGCCAACGGCAACGCTCTCGGTGAGTAATGGCTGTGCGCCCTGGCCCAGGATCAGTTCGGTCGAACCGCCGCCGATATCCACCACCAGGCGCATGCGCTGGGTATCAGGAAGGGTATGGGCAACGCCGGCGTACACCAGTTGGGCCTCTTCGTGCCCGGAAATGACATCAATGCGGAACCCGAGGTGCCGCTCTGCGCTGGCCAGAAACAAGGGGGCGTTGTCGGCTTGGCGAACCGCGCTGGTCGCCACCGCCCGCACTCGCCCGGCCTCGAAACCCCGCAACTTTTTGCCGAAGCGCGCGAGCGCCTGCCAGCCACGGTCCAGCGCCAGTTCGTCGAGCGCGCCGCCCTGGAAACCCTCGGCCAAACGAACAGGCTCGCGCAGGGTTTTCACTTCCTGGATCATCAATTGCTGATTGCGCTTGACCGACTGGCCGATCATCAGGCGAAACGCATTGGAGCCCAGATCAATAGCGGCAAAGAGTGAGGCATCGCCTTTCATGGTGGGGGTTCCCTGGCAAATTCGACAGCCCGTGGGCCGCTCAACGCGGAGTGCGAGGATGTTGCCACGGGCTCGGTGACAGTCAGATGACACCGGGATCATTTTCTGCTGAATCCCATCGTCACCAGGCCGTCACATCCCCAGGGCTAGCATCGGCACTTCCACCTTCGTCGGGAGTTCCCATCATGCTTTTGACCAACGACACCTTGATGCAACGCATTCATCGCGAGCTGCTCGATCACAGTGACGAAGAACTGGAACTGGAATTACTGGAGGACGGACACGACCTCAATGCGCTGTTTGACGATCACCTCAGCGACACCCCCGAAAAGCAAGAGCGGCGACGCTATTTCAGCGAGCTGTTCCGCCTGCAGGGCGAACTGGTGAAGTTGCAGAGCTGGGTCGTGAAAACCGGCCACAAGGTGGTGATCCTGTTCGAGGGCCGCGACGCCGCCGGCAAAGGGGGCGTGATCAAGCGCATTACCCAGCGCCTCAATCCTCGCGTGTGCCGGGTGGCCGCCCTGCCCGCCCCCAACGACCGCGAACGCACCCAGTGGTACTTTCAGCGATATGTCTCACACCTGCCGGCCGCGGGTGAAATCGTCCTGTTCGACCGCAGTTGGTACAACCGCGCCGGGGTTGAACAGGTCATGGGCTTTTGCAACGCCGACCAATACGAAGAGTTCTTCCGCACCGTGCCGGAGTTCGAACGCATGCTCGCCCGCTCCGGGATCCAGTTGATCAAATACTGGTTCTCGATCTCCGATCAGGAACAGCACCTGCGCTTTCTCAGCCGCATTCACGACCCGCTCAAGCAATGGAAACTCAGCCCCATGGACCTGGAGTCCCGCCGGCGCTGGGAGGCCTACACCAAAGCCAAGGAAATCATGCTCGAACGCACCCACATCGCCGAAGCGCCCTGGTGGGTGGTGCAAGCCGACGACAAGAAAAAGGCCCGACTCAACTGCATCCACCACCTGCTCGGGCAAATGCCCTATGAAGAAGTGGAAATGCCGGCCATCGAACTGCCTGAACGCTTGCGCCAGGAAGACTACTCGCGCAATCCCACGCCGCCGGAAATCATTGTGCCTCAGGTCTACTAGGCGCAGCGCCACTCGGGCTCGCCCCCATAAGCCGTGCTGTTTTTTCTGCTGCCTCCCAAGGCAGCTTTTTTTGCCTGATACCTGATCATTCACAGACGTTGCCGAGTCCGGAACGACAAGTTACAACGGCGACGACTGACCCTCGTCCAGACCCGACAAGGTCAGACCGTCCTTTATAGCGATTGCCCTCCCCCCGACTTGGTGCAAAATACAGCGCTCAGCCAAAAAAACAGCCCGCGTCGCGGAACGCCGTGCAACGAGAACCGATATGAACACCCATTTTCAGAAAAGCGATGTCGCTGTGTCCAAGACCTTGTGTGATGGCCGCCATCACCGTGTCGCCCATCAGCAAGCGGCGGTGGCGGCATGATCGAGGTCACTGAAGTTTCCATCGCCCAACTGCGCGCTGCGCTGGAGTCCGGCCAGACCACGGCGGTTGAGCTGGTCCAGGCCTATCTCGCCCGGATCGATGCGTACGACGGCACCGACACGCCCACCGCCCTCAACGCGGTCGTGGTGCGCAACCCTGAAGCGCTCGCTGAAGCGCAGGCCTCCGATGCCCGTCGGGCCAAGGGCCAGACGCTGGGTCCGCTTGATGGCATTCCCTATACGGCCAAGGACAGTTACCTGGTCAAGGGACTCACGGCGGCTTCGGGCAGTCCGGCCTTCAAGGACCTGATTGCCTATCGCGACGCGTTCACCATCGAGCGCCTGCGCGGTGCCGGGGCGATCTGCCTGGGCAAGACCAACATGCCACCGATGGCCAATGGCGGCATGCAGCGGGGCGTCTATGGCCGTGCCGAGAGCCCGTACAACGCCAACTACCTCACCGCGCCTTTCGCCTCGGGTTCGTCGAACGGCGCCGGCACGGCCACCGCTGCCAGCTTCGCCGCCTTTGGCCTGGCCGAAGAAACCTGGTCGAGTGGCCGTGGCCCGGCCTCGAACAACGGTTTGTGCGCCTATACGCCTTCACGCGGGGTGATTTCGGTGCGCGGCAACTGGCCGTTGACGCCGACCATGGACGTGGTCGTGCCGTTCGCCAGAACCATGGCCGACCTGCTTGAGGTCCTCGACGTGGTGGTGGCGCAAGATCCCGACACCCGTGGCGACCTGTGGCGCCTGCAACCCTGGGTGCCGATTCCGAGCGTTGCCTCGGTGCGTCCGGCTTCCTATCAGGAACTTGCCGTAAAGTCCGACTCACTGGCAGGCAAGCGCTTCGGCGTTCCGCGCATGTACATCAACGCCGATGCCGAAGCCGGCACCAGCGATGCACCGGGTATCGGCGGGCCGACCGGGCAACGCATCATCACCCGTGATTCGGTCATCGGGCTGTGGCAGCAAGCGCGCGAGGCCCTGGAAGCTGCTGGCGCCGAAGTGCTCGAAGTCGATTTCCCGCTGGTTTCCAATTGCGAAGGTGATCGTCCCGGTGCGCCGACCGTGTTCAACCGCGGCATTGTCTCCAAAGAGTTCCTGCACCACGAATTGTGGGACCTGACGGCCTGGGCCTTCGATGATTTCCTGCAGGCCAACGGCGACCCGAAACTCAACCGTCTGGTCGACGTCGACGGGCCGCTGATTTTCCCGCACGACCCGGGCACGCTGCCCAACCGCGAGGGCGACCTGGCCGCCGGCATGGACGAATACGTGAAGATGGCAGAGCGCGGCATTACGCCGTGGGACCAGATCAGCACGGTGCCTGACGGCCTGCGTGGTCTTGAACAGACCCGGCGGATCGATCTCGAGGAGTGGATGGATCGCCAGGGGCTCGACGCGGTGCTGTTCCCGACCGTCGCCGACGTGGCGCCGGCCAATGCCGATGTCGACCCGCAGTCGGCGGATATCGCCTGGAGCAACGGCGTTTGGGTGGCCAACGGCAACCTCGCCATCCGCCACCTGGGCGTGCCGACGGTTACCGTCCCAATGGGTGTGATGCCCGACATTGGCATGCCCGTCGGCCTGACCTTCGCCGGTCGTGCCTATGACGATTCGGCGCTGCTGCGTTTTGCTTCGGCGTTCGAATCGACCGGGTCCAAGCGCCTGATCCCGCCGCGCACCCCGCCGCTGTCTGGCGGCCGATAAAGGGTGTGGGAGAGCTTGCTCGCGAATACAGGGTGTCAGACGACTTAAATAGCGTCTGATACACCGCTTCGCGGGCAAGCCCGCTCCCACAGGATTATGCGTTGATCACAGACCGTGTCAGAACGGCACGGTCAGTTTCATCCAGTACGCATTGCCCTGCGCCCGGTTGCGCACTTCGGTCTCCTGCTCCCACTTCCCGGTGACGAACCATCCCTCCTTGCTGGTGTATTTGATCGACGGCCCGATGGCCAGCGCCCGACCCTTGTTGTCTTTGACCGTCTCGCCGTTCTGGCGGTCATCGGTGGTCTGTCGGTAGTAGTAGCCACCCACGCCCAGCACCCAACCATTACCCAGCCCCCAGCCGACGGCATAGTCGACGTGAAACTCCTGTCCCGAACGGTAGTCGGTCGCCGGGTTCTCGCGGTTGAAGTCGTACATCACCTTGGCATCGAGGTTGAGCCCGTTCGGGTCGACGTAGGACATGGCATAGACCGGCTCGATCACCCAGTAGTTACGCCCGATGTTGGCCAGGTCGCCTTTGTCATAACGACCGGTGGGGGCGATCATGTCCAGGGCGAGGATGCTGTGGAATTTCTCGCTGTGGTGAAAGCCCAGTGCCGGTCCGAAGATCACGTCCCCCAGGCCTTGTTTGCTTTGCGACTGACCGTTGAGATCGACCTTGAGGTCCACCAGCGGGACGATCGCGTGCAGCGCCACGCTGGCGCCAAACAGGGTGTAATCGCTGACCCAGATCAGCCGTGGGGTGATGGCGTTGGCGCGCACGCGAAAATCCACCGGGAGTTTCTTGCCGTCGTTGCCGCGCAGATTGTCGGCCTCATAGTGATTGACGAACAGTTGCCCGTAGAAGCCCGGTGGCGGCATCGCCCCGGACATGTAGTTTTCCGCGCCCAAGGGGTAAGACGTTCCTCCGCCTTCGGTGGCGTGCACCGGGACAGCGAGCGCCGCGCTGACGCTGGCCAGGGTAGAGATCACGAGCAGCTTGTTTGTTCTGCGAGTCATTCGTTTCAACCTTTATTGTTGTTATCGGTCAGGCACGCCCTGCCCGCTCGCAGGGTGTCGAGAAGGCAGGTTCCATTACTGGTTGGAGCGAGCAGGCTCGCTCCCACAGTGGGTCGAGGGCTGTGTCAGATGCGTTTGAACAAAGCCGAACGCTGGGTTTGCTCACTGCCGTCGGCGGCGCTATAGAAGCGCTCCATGAAGATGTCGCGTTCGAACAACCGCCCCTGCATCAGGCAGGTAATGGCCGAATCGATCATCACCGGCGGCCCGCACAGGTAAGCCTTGCGGTTGTTGAAGCGACCGTCGAAGTGCTGCTTCGCGGCGTCATGCACGTAGCCCTTGAACCCCGTCCAGTCGGAATCCTCGACCGCCTGACTGAGCGCCGGCACATAGGTGAAGTTGGCGTGCTCCCGGGCCAGCGCCTCGAACAGTTCGTGGTTGTAGAGTTCGGCGCGGTTGCGCGCGCCCTGGAACAGCACGATCTGGCGGCTATCGCCGGCTTCCAGCAGGTCAAGAATCATCGACTGCGGGCTCGATAAACCGGAGCCGCCGGCGATGAAGATCA
This sequence comes from Pseudomonas mohnii, assembly GCF_900105115.1. NCBI lineage: Bacteria > Pseudomonadati > Pseudomonadota > Gammaproteobacteria > Pseudomonadales > Pseudomonadaceae > Pseudomonas > Pseudomonas mohnii. The sequence continues at coordinate 5,809,742 of NZ_FNRV01000001.1, read as the reverse complement.
GGTCGCCACTTTGCGAGGTGCGCACGAAAAACTGGCCGTACGGCCCGGACAGATCCACCCTGTCGCCGACCTTCAAGTCGTCGTGAATCTTGCCCGTGGCCAGGCCGCTGTCGACCCGCCGTATATGGAGTTCAACTTCATCGGCACGGCTCGGTGGATTGGCCAGGGAAAAGGCCCGCGTGCCTTCGATGCCGGGCAATTGCAGGTTGATGTACTGCCCCGCCTGAAAGGCCATGGGCCGGTCAAGCTTGAGGTGCACGCCTTTGATGGTCGGCGACAGGTCCACCAGTGCACTGACCACCGCGCGGTAGTCCTCGACCGGATGCCCGAGGAAATCCGGGTCGGCATCGATATCGGCCTCGATCACCATGTCGCTCTGCGGAATGGCACAGCACGCCAACACCTTGCCTTCATCGCGCTCCATATCCATCAGCGCAAAGGACGAGGCCGCGCCCAGGTCCGCTTCGCCTTCGAGCACCTGGACCTTGCAGGTGGCGCAGGTGCCGTGCCCGCAGGCAAACGGCAGCCAGACGCCCTGGCGCAAGGCGGCCTGCAGGATGGTCTGGCCCTCTTCCACTTCGATCTGCTCGCCCGTGGGTTCGATCGTTACTTGGTAGCTCATCTCCGTGTCCTCAGTTAAAGGTGCCGGCAATGCCGTTCAAGCCAGGGGTGTCGAGGTGCAGCAGGCTCTTGTGATCAATGCCGTTGGCGATCAGGCTCGCCTCAAGGTCAGGGGTGAACGGCTGATCGTTGAGGCGCCACAGGGCCTGGGCGAAATCGACCCGAGGTGCATCCGGGTGCTGAGAAATCGAAGGCTTGACCACCTGCTCGAGGAAGTCGCTGAACGGCATCGCCGGGGGCAGCGGAAAGGTAAACGGGGCGCAGAACATCAGGTGTCTTTCCCAGCACAGGTACACCAGTTGCAGGCCATGGAAATTTTCCTGGCGGTCCAGGGGTTGGGCGTCGTAGGCGCCGATGGCAGTCACGGGCATGGTCTTGTTCCTTCTTGTTTTCGGTCGACTGCAGGAGTCGGCTGCCGGCGAAGCTAACTAACGGCCACCCATACAGGTGAATGTTCAGCCGCTATCGCGAGCAGGCTCGCTCCCACAATGGTTAGGGTTTCGAGGTGGCCGGTGTGCTGTTGCGATCGTTCGGGTGCCAGTCCTGCCAGCGCCGATGCTCGGTGGAACCCAGGTATTCAAAGTTGTCCTGGCCGGGATTGATGTTGTAGTAATCGCGCACCACCGATTCGACGTCCGCACCACCGCAGTTGCCCTGCAGAATCTGATGCACCGGCAACCAGGCCTGGATGTACTTGGTTGGCTCGTATTCGAAGATGTCGCAGCAACCCTGGGAGCAGAAGTGATAGCGCTCGCCTTCGTGCTCGGCGCTGCGATGGCTGAGGGTGGTCTGGTCATCCGGCTCGCCGAACGACAGCGGGATCTGGCAGATCTGGCAGAGCATCGGCAAGGTCGGGTTGTAGAAGCGCTCGCCCTTTTCCTGCAGCGCGCGCCAGTGCTCAAAGCGTGGACGGTAGATCTTGTCGAAGGTGTCCGGGTACTTTTCCGAGAGCCAGTCCAGTTCCTCGTCGGTCGGCATCCAGGTGTGGAAGTTGGTCGCCTGGCTGTACTGGTAGAAGATCGACCAGGCCTGATGGCTGACGTGGTCCTTGGCGATGTTGGCCTCTTCGACATGCTTGGGTGGGCGGATGCCATAGCGCTCCAGATCCTTGAACAGCGCACCGCCGGCCTCTTCGAAATACACGCCCCAGGCTTCGGACCAGGACATGACTTTGTTCGGCAGCATGTAGTCCATCATCATCCCCACCAGCGTCAGCAGGCGGTAGCCGCGCCAGAACCACTTGTCGATCCAGCGCTGGATGATTGGCACGTTGTCTTCGTGTTGCTCGAGCAGGAACTTGATCACCTCAAGACCGAGGGTCATGTGCCGCGCCTCGTCGGACTGCGCGGAGAAGCCGAAGGTCACCGTGGCCATGTCGCCATTGAACGCCGCGCCGGACATGAACGGCACGAACAGCAGGTTGGTCAGCACGTACTCGAACGAAAACGAAATCGCCGTCAGGAACTCGAACGGACCGGCCGTGCGTGCATCTTCGAAGAACGACTTGGGCACCGAGAGGAACCACACGCGGTCGTGCATGTGAGCGAAGTCATGCAGGCCGTTGAAGTGCTTGTTGTAGTGGCTCATGGCGTGGATCTGCGTCTGCACGTGGCGCAGTTCGTCGATGGCCTGCATCTGGCAGGCGATCCGTGCACCGGCGCCGCTGAACTGCCGGCCCACCCGGGCGAAACCTTGATAGGCCTGGTATTCCAGTGGCGTGACACCGGACAGAAACAGCTTCAGCGCGTTGACGTAACGGGCGTTCGACAGCGTGGTATGGCCGTTGTTTTGCGAGAACGCATCGAAGATCGCGTAGAGTTTTTTCTCTTTCTCGGCCTGGTACTTCCAGTAGGTGTCCATGGTCAGGCGGAACGGGTCTTCCCACTTGTCCCAGTCGGTGATCTTGATTCCTTCGAAACGCTCATGGGGGTAGATGTCCTCGTGGGTCTGGTAGCTCGGCTCCCAGTCCAGGTCACGGGTCATGCAGCGGTATTTTTCTTTGGCATTAAGGCGTTTTTTCACGGCCATGATGGCACTCCCGAATTCTTGTGATGGATCAAACGGCGGTCGGCGACGGATCAGCTGTTCCAGTACAGGGAAAAGCTGTCGTCCTCTTCCACGACGTTGCCGCCCAGGGTGATCACGTACATCAGCATTTCCTGGATATCCCAGACGCTGCCGGTCAGCGCCTCGACCGTCTCGCGGCGGATATCCAGCCGGCCCTGGGCTTCAATGCGGATCATCGAAGGCTGGTGCTGGATCTCGGCATGGGGGTTGTCCTGGACGATGGCGTCGACGATCGAGCGCGCGTAGTCGGTGTCCTGCAGGTTCATGTAAACGAGGGAAGTCATGCTTGGGCTCCTGTCAGGCCGAGTTTTTTCAGGCGCGAGTCGAATTCGCTGCACACCGTATCCAGCGCCGATGGATCGAGCCCCAGGGCCGCCAGCGCTTGCAGCGCCTCGACCGAGCGATGGCTCCAGTGATCGATCCAGCCTTGCACCAGCGCCTTGTTGGCCGCGCTTTCGTTGACCACGGTCTTGAGCAGGGCATCGACCCAGCGCTGGCTTTCGGCGAACCACAGGCGCATGAATTCGGTCAGCATGCCGACCTGGCCGGCGCCGTTGGCCGTCAGCTGTTCGTCGAGTTTGTGGAACAGCAGCGGGTACACCAGGCCGTCGCTGACCAGGTTTTGCGCCACGGTCAATTCGAACCAGTCACGCACCACCAGGGTGTCCTCGACGTAGCGGCGCATGCCCTGCCATGCCGGGTCGTTCAGCCACTGCTGTTTGGCCTGGGCCAGCAACTGGACATCGCCGTCGTCGAGCATCAGGCCGATGCGCGACAGGTACTGGGCGATGCCCAGGCGATCCATGGCCTGGAACATGTGCATCTGCGTCACACTGGTGCCAAAACCATCGGCGGCGATGTTGCTGTTGTTCATGTTGGCGCCCATCTCGGCGTGGCGCAGCGGCAACAACAGCGTGCTGATCAGCTGGACATTGGCGCCGGACAGACCGGCGAGCATGTCGCGCTTTTCGCAGAACGCGTAATCGTGCTCGGCGTTTTCCTGCATCTTGGCCCGGGCCTGGACGTAGGCCCCGTAGTAGTACTGGCGCGGGTCGCTGACGGTGTACCAGTCGGCCATGACCACCGCCGTGCGGGTGGCGTCGTTAAGCAACTTGTCTGGCTGCCAGAGCGGCCGGTAATGGAAGTTGGTCGCCGACTCCAGGTCGAAACTGGCTTCCTGATAGCGGCTGGCCACCTTGTCGCCAAAGCGGCGACGGGTGTGGCTGAAGGTGTTGCGGATCGTCTCGACGGTCGTCGTCTTGATCTCGACACTCATGGAGTGGACTCCTGTGGTTTTTGTTGTGTTGGGTGGTCGGCGACCTGATCAGCGTCGCGGGTTTCGCCGTAGCGCCACTTCTGCGCATCGGCGTCGAGGGCCTCGGACATCTGCGCATCCATGTGCTGCACCCGGTTGTTTTCGCAAAACTGCTGGAACGCCTGACGCGGCAGCACCAACTCGACGAACAGGTCGGGATAGCCGATGGCGAAATCGAATTCGACGAAGGTGGCGTCAGGCTCGCTGCGTACACGGATGTAACGCGGCATCTGATCGAAGGTGCTGCCAGGTTGGCTCATGCTCGGGTACTCCCTTGGTATGGTCGGGGTACGGAGCAACAAGGGTGCCAGCGACGGAAAATCGTTCGAAATTGATTTTTTATTTGTTTAAAAACAATCAGTTAAACGAACGCACCCAGCACCGGGCAGGGTTCAAGACCGGCTGCCGGGCAAGCCCCCGGCAGCGGCAAATTGATCATTTGATCAATCGCCCCCGGCCCCTTCGAGCAAATGAGCGATCATCCGGCGATTGACTTTTGGTCCGCTTTCAGGCCGCTTAGAAAAAGAAAAAGCGACCTTGCCTTGCCTGAAAAACCACGGTCGCTACGATGCCTGGAACAATCCGCCAAAAGCCTGGGCGGACCGCATCGCCACCCCAATAACTACAAATCAGGGGCGAACTGAATGATCACCACGTACAAGGCTACCCAGCACCCGCCGTCGCTCAAGGATCTGAGCGACCAGGTTCGCTTTCTCGGTAGCGAAGGGAAAATCTGGCTGGATGAACAACGCATGTTGTTGATCCAGGTTTCGATGATGGCATCGTGCAGACGCGAGTTGATCGAGATGCTCGGCGTCGAGCGCGCCAAGGGATTTTTCCTGCGCCTGGGCTATCAGTCCGGGCTCAAGGATGCGGAGCTGGCGCGCAAGTTGCGGCCCCAGGGCAGTGATGTGGACATGTTCTTCACCGGCCCGCAATTGCACTCGCTCAAGGGCATGGTCAACGTGCGCCCGCAGACCATCGACATCGATCTGGAGAACGGCCAGTTCTACGCCGATATCGAATGGCAGGACTCCTTCGAAGTGGAAAACTGCCAGACCGAGAACCTCCACTCCGATCAGCCGGTGTGCTGGATGCTGCTCGGTTATGCCATCAGCTACAGCTCGTTTTTCCTCGGCCGGCAGATCATCTACAAGGAGGTCAGTTGCCGCGGTTGCGGCGACGAGCACTGTCGGATCATCGGCAAGCCCGCCGAACAGTGGGACGACGCCGAAGAGATCATGCACTACTTCCAGAGCGACCCGATCATCGATGAACTGCAAGCGCTGCAGGTGCAAGTGGCCAACATGCGCCAGCGCTTGCAGATCGAGGCCGGCAAGTTCTACGGCATCGGCCAGTCGGCGGTGTACCGCAGGACCTGTGCACTGATCGACAAGGTCGCCTTGGGCAAGGCCTCGGTGTTGCTGCTGGGCGAGACCGGCGTGGGCAAGGAAGTGATCGCCCGGAGCCTGCACTTGCGCAGCGAACGGGCCGGCGGGCCCTTTGTCGCGCTGAACTGCGCGGCCATCCCGCCAGACCTGATCGAAGCCGAATTGTTCGGCGTGGAAAAAGGCGCCTACACCGGTGCTCAGCAATCGCGCATGGGGCGTTTCGAGCGGGCCAATGGCGGCTCGTTGTTCCTCGATGAAATCGTCGAATTGACCCCGCGCGCGCAAGCCTCGCTGCTGCGGGTCTTGCAGGAAGAGGAGCTGGAACGGGTCGGCGATTCGCAGACCCGCAAGGTCGACGTGCGGGTCATCACCGCGACCCACGAAGACCTGGAAAACGCGGTCAAGCAAGGGCGTTTCCGGGCGGACCTGTTCTACCGCCTGAACGTGTTCCCGGTGCGCATTCCGGCCTTGCGCGAACGCCGCGAAGACATCCCGCTGTTGATCGATCACTTCCTGGAAAAACTCCACGCCAGCTACAAGAAAAAAACCCTGGGCCTGTCGGACCGGGCGCTGCAGGTGTGCCTGCACTACGACTGGCCCGGCAATATCCGCGAGCTGGAAAACCTGATGGAGCGCGGCGTGATCATCACCGACGAGAACCAGAGCATCACCGTCGACGCCCTCTTCCCGCATTCACCGCAACTGGCCGAAAGCATTGGCCTGGCCAGCGATGGACGCCTGGTCAAATCGGCGCTTGCCAGCGACCAGGACTGGATCGACACCATCATCGACAGCGGTATTGGCCTGGACGGCGTGGAGGATGCGTTGATTCAGGCAGCCATGGAACGCAGCCAGCACAACGTCTCGGAGGCGGCCCGCCTGCTGGGTCTGACCCGGCCCGCGCTGGCGTACCGCCTGAAAAAGTCCCCCTAGACTTACAACAGCGACCGCGTGTCGTTGACGAAGAAGCGGCTCTGATCAACGTCGCGGCCGCCTTCGGTGTTCGACTGGCCATTGCGCAGCGAGAAACCGACGTTCCTGAAGGTGCCCGCTGCCCGATACCCTGGGGGGTGTTCCCGGTGATTTCTTATCGTTATTCGGTTTTTCGCCGCCAACTTCCGCACGCACGAGGGCGCGCCCGATGAATGGCCATGGGTATCAAGGTTGGGAAGTGACGGATGGCGGTGTTGGCGGCTGGCGCACTGCGAAACGCTTCAAGCATTTCGAGGCGTGACAGAAGCGTGTTGTCCGACCTTGGCCAATACTGCAAAGGTTGCCCTGCAAGCCGGAGCTGAAAGATGCCGCTGACTCTTTACTACCATCCGCTGTCGTCGTACTGCCACAAAGTGCTGGTCGCGCTCTACGAACAGGCCATCGAATTCGAAAAGAAAATCATCGACCTCACCAACGAGGCGGACCGATCAGTGCTCCAGGCACTCTGGCCGCCGTGCAAGTTCCCGGTCATCCGCGATCACGCGCGCCAGCGCAACCTGGCGGAGTCGAGTGTCATCATCGAGTACCTGGACCACTTCCATGCTGGCCAGCACCCGCTGATTCCCGCTGATTGGGACACCGCGCTGGAGGTACGCCTGTGGGACCGCTTCTTCGACCTGCATGTGCAGACCCCGATGCAACAGATCGTTGCCGATCGCCTGCGTGGGACCCATGGCGACCTGACCCGCGAGCGCGCCGCGCTGATGACCGCCTACGGCATGCTCGAACGCCAGCTGGCCGGTCGTACCTGGGTGGCCAGCCCGGACTTCAGCCTGGCCGATTGCGCCGCCTGCCCGGCCCTTTTCTATGCCAGCACCTTGCTGCCGTTTCCCACGGACTGCCGGCACTTGCAGGGGTATTTCGAACGATTGACCCAGCGGCCGTCGTTCCAGCGGGTCATCGACGAAGCCCGGCCTTACTTTTCGCTCTATCCATTTGCCGAGGCCATTGCGCAGCGGTTTCGCTAGCCGCTGCCGGGCATTGGCCCGTCCCTTGCTTTGGCTGATTGTGCGCATCAGCACAATCGGCAGCGGAGGTAGTCATGGGGGCGCAAGCATGGGTGGCGGTGTTCATCCTTGCCGTGGCGGCAGTGATCGTCCTGACGACGTTATCGGCGCTGTCATTGCTGACCTCGGCAGCGTCCACGGCCATCGGCATTGCCGAACGGGTCACTACCGACATTCAGCTGCTGGCCGCTCTGGCGCTGAATCCGGCGCAGGCGATAATCATGATCGCCCTACAGGCCACAGGCCTGGCGACGATCACGCCGTTCATGCAGGCGTTGAACCTGGTCATGATCGCGGCAACCCTGTAGACGACGAATCCTGCGGTAAAACCCACGCCGCAGCGCTGCTCTCCCCGCCCCCCAAAAGCTGCCCAAACTCAGGGAATTCCCCCACTGTCGGGGCCCTTTGGCATTGGCAAACAACATGACCGACTGGCCGCCTCAGGTTGCGGCTCCGGCATTCCCGGCCTATGGTCCAAACGAAGATTTGCCACAAATGGCGCGATGACGCGCCGCTGGTTTCTGTCTTTCCAGTGCGAATTTCCACAGGAGGTGACGACATGCCAAACGACTCCCGCCCCGCCGTCCTCGAACTGATCGGCAACACGCCGCTGGTGCGTGTCAGCCGTTTCGATACCGGCCGGTGCACCCTGTTCCTCAAGCTTGAATCGCAGAACCCCGGTGGGTCGATCAAGGACCGTATTGGGCTGGCGATGATCGATACCGCCGAACGCGATGGTCGCCTGCAGCCCGGTGGCACCATCGTTGAAGCCACCGCCGGCAATACCGGTCTCGGCCTGGCCCTGGTCGGTCGCGCCAAGGGATATCGGGTGGTGCTGGTGGTGCCGGACAAAATGTCCACGGAAAAAGTCTTGCACCTCAAGGCCATGGGCGCCGAAGTGCACATCACCCGCTCCGACGTCGGCAAGGGCCATCCCGAGTACTACCAGGACGTCGCCGCGCGGCTGGCACAGGACATTCCCGACGCCTTCTTCGCCGACCAGTTCAACAACCCGGCCAACCCGCTGGCCCACGAGTGCAGCACCGCCCCGGAGATCTGGGCGCAGACCCAGCATGATGTAGACGCCATTGTGGTCGGCGTCGGTTCCGCCGGCACGCTGACCGGGCTGACGCGCTTCTTCAAACGGGTGCAGCCGGACCTGGAGATGGTGCTGGCTGACCCGGTCGGTTCAGTGATGGCCCAGTACAGCCGCGATGGCACCCTGCCGACGCCCGGCTCCTGGGCGGTGGAAGGCATCGGCGAAGACTTCATTCCGTCGATTGCCGACCTTTCCAGCGTGCGCCACGCCTATTCGATCAGCGACGAGGAAAGCTTCGATCATGCCCGGCAACTGCTGCGCGCCGAAGGCATCCTCGGCGGCTCCTCGACCGGTACGTTGCTGGCCGCGGCGCTGCGATACTGCCGCGAGCAGACCGAGCCGAAACGGGTGGTCAGCTTCGTCTGTGACACCGGCACCCGCTACCTGTCGAAGGTCTACAACGACCAGTGGATGTCCGATCAGGGCCTGCTGCAGAGCAAGCGCTACGGCGACCTGCGCGACGTGATCGCGCGGCGTTTCGAAGATGGCCGGGTGATCAGCGTCGGCCCAGATGACACCCTGCTCACCGCCTTCCAGCGCATGCGCCTGGCGGATGTGTCGCAACTGCCGGTGCTGGTCGATGGCCAGCGGCTGATCGGGGTGATCGACGAGTCCGACATTCTGCTGCGTGTGCACCAGGACGCTTCGCAATTTCGCCTGACCGTGGCCGGCGCGATGACCGACAAACTGCAAACCCTGCCGCCCGGCGCCAGCCTGGCCGAGCTGCAAGCAGAGCTCGACCGCGGCCTGGTGGCCATCATCGCCGACGCGTCGGGCTTTCATGGCCTGATTACCCGGTTCGACATGCTCAATCACTTACGGAGATCCCTAGCATGAGTCAGCACGATAAAGACGCCGCGCCACAGGGCTTCGCCACCCGGGTGATCCACGCGGGACAGGCGCCGGACCCTTCCACCGGGGCGCTGATGCCACCCATTTACGCCAACTCCACCTATTTGCAGCAAAGCCCCGGCGTGCACAAAGGCCTCGACTACGGACGCTCGCACAACCCGACGCGCTGGGCACTGGAGCGTTGCGTGGCCGATCTCGAAGGGGGCACCCAGGCCTTCGCTTTCGCGTCCGGGCTGGCAACGATCTCCACCGTGCTGGAGCTGCTCGACGCCGGCTCGCACGTGGTCTCGGGCAATGATTTGTACGGCGGGACCTTCCGCCTGTTCGACAAGGTGCGCCAGCGCAGCGCCGGGCATCGCTTCAGCTTCGTCGACTTGACCGACCTGGCGGCGTTCGAGGCGGCACTGCAAGACGATACCCGGATGGTCATGGTCGAGACGCCGAGCAATCCCCTGCTGCGCCTGTCCGACCTCGCCGCCATCGCCCGAATCTGCCGTGCACGGGGCATTATCTGCGTGGCCGACAACACCTTTGCCAGCCCGTATATCCAGCGCCCGCTGGAGCTGGGTTTCGACATCGTGCTGCACTCGACGACCAAGTACCTCAACGGCCACTCCGACGTGATTGGTGGCATCGCCGTGGTCGGGCAGAACGCCGAACTGGCCGAGCGCCTGGGCTTCCTGCAGAACGCAGTGGGCGCGATTGCCGGCCCGTTCGACGCCTTTCTCACCCTGCGCGGCGTCAAGACCCTGGCGCTGCGCATGGAACGTCACTGCAGCAATGCGCTGGAGCTGGCGCAATGGCTGGAGCGCCAACCGCAGGTTGCGCGCGTCTACTATCCGGGCCTGGCATCGCATCCGCAGCACGAACTGGCGCGACGACAAATGCGCGGTTACGGCGGGATGATTTCGCTCGACCTCAACACCGACCTGGCCGGTTCCAGGCGGTTCCTCGAAAACGTCCGGATCTTTGCCCTGGCCGAAAGCCTGGGGGGTGTGGAAAGCCTGATCGAGCACCCGGCGATCATGACCCACGCCACCATCCCCGCCGACACCCGTGCACAGTTGGGTATCGGCGATGCGCTGGTGCGCTTGTCCGTGGGGGTCGAAGATGTCGAAGACCTGCGTGGGGATCTGGCTCAGGCGCTGGCGCGGATCTGAAGTCGCCGGCAGAGGCTCGATGGAGACGCTGCCAGCGCTTCTCGCCTGCGCAAAGGGTCACGGCATATCAGGTTCAACGATCCTGAGCCAGGGCCAGCGCGCCTGATAACTTTTCGCCTTCTGCGCGAACAGCTCCGGCTTGGGATTCTTGCGATTGATACGCAGCAGGCCGTGCTCGGTGTCGGCCAGGCCGTTGGGTGCATAGAGCTCGCCGGTTTCAACATCCAGACCGATGCAGGTGCCGGCGATCAGGTAGCGATCGATTCCGTCCCTGGCCGACTGAAGCTGAGGATAGGCACCGCCAAACCGCTGGCCGTACCACAGGTGCACGCGAGCCTGGTTCCTGATCTCGACGGTGGCGTCCAGGTCCCGGAACAGGCGCTGCGCGCACTGAATGACCTCATTCTCGGCCTCCCAGGACAGATCCTCGTCGAAGTAGAAGACGTCATAGTCCTTCACACCCCATGCGGCCGGCCACTGCGCCTGATGGTTCCATACAGCCTGGAACAGGCAACCGGCCGTGAGCATGCACTCGGACAAACCCAGTGCAGGCAAACGTGCGGTCAATTGAGCGTTGATGGGGTTGGTCATTGCGATGCTGACCAGGCTTTCGACAGTCAATGTCATGTGCTTCGTCCCTTGTAAATCGCTCCAGTGCTGGCCAGCGACAATAGCGCAATTTCCCGGGACGCCGCTTCACTCGACGGTCAAATCAGCAAATCCTCATAGAACGCGCCGAAGGGACGCTCGGGATGGGCGATCTGGATTTCCAGAATCCACAGGCCGGTATTCGGGCATTGATCCAGATCCCCGAGGTCGCCACCCCGGTAGATCGCATGGGGAAAATCGCTGACCCGGTGACCCTTGATGTCCAGATTGAGCCTCCAGCCCATGGCCGTTGCCTGAGCGGCGGCATAGTCATAAAGCGCCACGCCGGACACCCGCTCGCTGCGCCAAAAGCTTTTGACCCGGTCAAACAGATCCTTGGCCGCCGCCGCACAGGCGATCATTTGCGGATCGGAACCGGTGGTGAATGTTGCGCCGGCATCCCCTTCGTGGCCCTGCCAGACCACGCCCATGTCGATGAAGAAAATGTCCTCTTCGCCCAATTGCGGGTCGCCATCGGAACGCTGCTTGAACGTCTTGAGCGTATTGGCACCGAAGCGCACCAGCAGTGGATGCCAGATTCGATCCATGCCCAGTTCGGACAACACCTGCTTGCCGAGCAACTGCGCCTCGGACTCGCGCATGCCCGGAGTGATGACGCGGGCAATCTGATCGATCGCCTTCCAGGTCATTTGCTGCGCATGGCGCATCGATTCCAGTTCGTAACGTTCGCCTACCGCTTCTTTACCGCTCAGGGCCATGGTCATGAGTCATTCCTTGTTTAAGACCGCGCATGTGATCGCTGTATACCTTTTTATATTGCGATATTCAAGATCAAGGCAGGGGTCACGACCTGGCAGCGTTAAACCGGTGAAATAGTGGCCAGCACGCCGATCAGGATCGTCAGTATCAGAAAGCCACCGAGAAAAAATGCCATCTTGCCCATAAGTCTTCCTCCCGCTTGAAAGTACGGTGCAATCACGGTGGCGACTGCCGACCGTACCGTTATTGTGGCGCGCCAGCTGAGTACGTTACAGAGGCAGAAAGCGCAGAAAAATACGGATCAGATCAAAATCCGCCCAGGAAAGGCCCTGCACGCGAGCCCGGCAAACGCACAACCTGCGGGAGCCCGCTTGCTGGCGATGGACGCCAGTGCGCCGCGTTTAACCAGGCCACACGCGTTATCGTTAACGACCATCGCTGCGATGCGGCGACCCGACAGGCCAGCTCCTACAGGTTTTGCCCTGCCGCATGTCATTAAAAACCCAAAAAAAAGCCCGCTGACCGTCACCGGGTCAGCGGGCTTTCTTTATCGCGGATCAGCTCATCCGGGCGTCCCGTTCACAACGATGGGACCTGCGGATTACAACGCCATATCCGTCGAGGCGTTCTCCTTTGGCGCCTTCGGCTTTTCAGCCTCGACAGCCGGAGCAGCAACCTGACCGATCACTGGTGGCGGAGTCAGTTCCAGCACCTTGGCGGTGTAGGCCCACTCTTGCGCCACTTTCTCGGGGCTGGCATTGAGCGCAGTGCCGTAGCTCGGCACGATCTGGTGCAGCTTCTCTTGCCAGGCCGGGGTCGCGACCTTGTCCTTGAAGACTTTCTGCAGTACCGACAGCATGATCGGTGCAGCGGTCGAAGCGCCTGGCGATGCGCCCAGCAGGCCGGCGATGGTGCCGTCCTGGGAAGCGACGATCTCGGTGCCCAGCTTCAGTACGCCACCGGCGGCTTCATCACGCTTGATGATCTGCACGCGCTGGCCCGCTTGCCACAGGCGCCAGTCTTCAGCCTTGGCGTTCGGGAAGTATTCCTTCAGGGCATTGAGGCGGTCTTCATCCGACAGCATCAACTGACCGGCCAGGTACTCCACCAGCGGGTATTCCTTGATGCCGACCTTGGTCATTGGCCACACGTTGTGCGTGGTCGTGGTGGTCAGCAGGTCCAGGTACGAACCTTCCTTGAGGAACTTGGTCGAGAAGGTCGCGAACGGGCCAAACAGGATCACGCGCTTGCCGTCCAGCACGCGGGTGTCCAGGTGCGGAACCGACATCGGCGGTGCGCCAACGGAGGCTTTGCCGTAGGCCTTGGCCAGGTGTTGCTCGGCGATGGCCGGGTTTTCGGTCACCAGGAACGAGCCACCCACCGGGAAGCCTGCGTATTCCCTGGCTTCAGGAATGCCGGACTTCTGCAGCAGGTGCAGGGCACCGCCGCCAGCGCCGATGAACACGAATTTGGCGTCGGTTTCGGATTTGCTGCCGTCTTTGAGGTTTTTGTAGCTGACGCGCCAGCTGCCATCTGCGTTCTTGGTGATGTCCTGCACTTCGCTGGACAGCTTCAAGTCGAATTTCGGCGTGGTTTGCAGGTGAGCAACGAATTGACGCGTGATTTCGCCGAAGTTCACATCGGTGCCGATCGGAGACCAGGTGGCCGCGACTTTCTGGTTCGGGTCACGCCCTTCCATCATCAGCGGAACCCACTTCTTGATCACCGCCGGGTCTTCGGAGTACTGCATGCCGGCGAACAGCGGGCTCGCTTGCAGGGCTTCATAGCGCTTTTTCAGGAACTTGATGTTGTCATCGCCCCACACAAAGCTCATGTGCGGCGTGGAGTTGATGAACGAACGCGGGTTTTTCAGCACGCCTTGCTGAACCTGCCAGGCCCAGAACTGACGGGAGATCTGGAAAGCTTCGTTGATTTCAACGGCTTTCGGGATCGAGACTTTGCCGTTCTCGTCTTCCGGGGTGTAGTTCAATTCGGCCAGGGCGGAGTGACCGGTACCGGCGTTGTTCCAGCCGTTGGAGCTCTCCAGGGCGACGCCATCGAGACGCTCGATCATTTCCATCGAGGTGCCGGGTTCCAGCTCATTGAGCCAGACGCCAAGGGTCGCACTCATGATGCCGCCACCAATCAGCAGCACGTCGACTTTCCTGGCTTCTTCGGCCTGGGCCGTCGTCATCCCCAACGACAGGGCCAGCCCCAGCAGGGCCGTGTTCACTTTTTTAAACATCTGTAGCACCTATGATAAAACGCAATCCGCCCTTCCAGCTTCACTCACGAGCCTTGATTCACGGCATTCAGGCAGGCTGCCGCAGGTTCTCGCGCATGACATCCGGAGGGTGGGCACACAAGGCCGACTGTATCGACCCCAGTTATATGTCCCTTCTGAACTGACTTTTTATCTTTTTTGGCTTCAGCTACTTGAGCGACAGTGATTCCGTTCGCCTGTCTCAAGGACAGGAAAACTGAATAGGTCAAACCAAGTTGGCGCGAAGAATATCACGACATGGCAAACCCGCGGTTGATGGATCTGCAGGCGCCAGGCTTGCGGTGCAGGGGTGACTATACTCACTGGTCATCCGTTGAGCCTGTGAGGAACCGCCCATGAACGATAAAGACGATCTGCGCAAACACTCCTCTCAAGTCATCGACGGCGTGGAGGCCGCACCCGCCCGCGCCATGCTCCGTGCAGTGGGCTTCACCGACGAAGACTTCAAGAAACCGCAAATCGGCATTGCCTCCACCTGGGCTATGGTCACACCTTGCAACATGCACATCGACAAACTCGCGATCGAAGCCGAAAAAGGCGCGAATGCAGCCGGTGCCAAGGGCGTGATTTTCAACACCATCACCATTTCCGACGGCATCGCCAACGGCACCGAAGGCATGAAATATTCGCTGGTCTCCCGTGAGGTGATTGCCGACTCCATCGAGGTGGTGGCCGGTTGCGAAGGCTTCGACGGACTGGTGACCCTGGGCGGTTGCGACAAAAACATGCCGGGCTGCCTGATCGGCATGGCGCGGCTGAACCGGCCGTCGATCTTCGTCTATGGCGGCACCATCCGCCCCGGTGCCGGACACACCGACATCATTTCCGTGTTCGAGGCCGTGGGCCAGCACGCGCGCGGCGACATCAGCGAGATCCAGGTCAAACAGATCGAGGAAGTGGCCATTCCCGGCCCCGGTTCCTGCGGCGGCATGTACACCGCCAACACCATGGCGTCGGCCATCGAGGCGCTGGGCATGAGCCTGCCCGGTTCCAGCTCCCAGGACGCCATCGGCAGCGACAAGGCTTCGGACAGTTTCCGGGCCGGCCAGCAGGTCATGGAACTGCTCAAGCTTGACCTCAAACCGCGCGACATCATGACCCGCAAGGCCTTCGAAAATGCCATCCGCGTGGTGATCGCCCTCGCCGGCTCGACCAACGCCGTGTTGCACCTGTTGGCCATGGCCCATGCGGTCGATGTCGAACTGACCCTCGATGACTTCGTCGAGCTGGGCAAGGTTTCTCCCGTGGTCGCCGACCTGCGCCCCAGCGGCAAATACATGATGAGCGAACTGGTGGCCATCGGCGGCATTCAACCCTTGATGAAACGCATGCTGGCAGCCGGGATGCTGCATGGCGATGTGCTGACCGTCACCGGCAAGACCCTGGCCGAAAACCTCGCGCACGTCCCCGACTACCCGGCCGGCCAGGACGTGATCCTGCCCTTCGACCAACCGATCAAGAAGGACTCGCACCTGGTGATCCTGCGCGGCAATCTCTCGCCCACCGGTGCCGTGGCCAAGATCACCGGCAAGGAAGGCCTGCGCTTTGAAGGCACGGCACGGGTCTACCACGGCGAAGAAGATGCGCTGGCGGGCATCCTCAACGGTGAAGTGCAACCGGGCGAAGTGATCGTGATTCGTTACGAAGGCCCCAAGGGCGGGCCGGGCATGCGCGAAATGCTCTCGCCGACCTCGGCGGTGATGGGCAAGGGATTGGGCAAGGAGGTGGCGCTGATCACCGACGGCCGTTTCTCCGGCGGCTCACACGGTTTTGTCGTGGGGCATATCACGCCCGAGGCGTTTGACGGCGGACCGATTGCGCTGATCGAAAACGGTGACAACATCACCATCGACGCCGAAACCCGACAGATCACGGTCGATGTGTCCGATGCCGAACTGGCCGAACGCAAGAGTCGTTGGGTGCGGCCGGAATCGAAGTACACACGCGGGGTGCTGGCCAAGTACGCGAAGACCGTGTCCAGCGCCTCTGAAGGCGCCGTCACGGACAAATACCTCTAAAGCCTCCCTGTGCCCCGGATTTCCGGTGCGACCAATGATCACTGTGGGAGCTGGCTTGCCAGCGAAAGCGTCGGTTCTGCCCACATTGATGGTGAATATGCTGCAGTCTTCGCTGGCAAGTCGGATCGCCGCACCGCAGCCCCTACAAAAAGGTGTTGTCAGGCCACCCCGACCTCCACGACCCCATCATTCAACCGCACCGGCCAGACCCGCAGACGCTGTTGCGGGTACTCCAGGCAGGTGCCGTCCTCCAGGCGAAAATGCTGCTTGTAGATCGGTGACGCCACCACCAGATCGCCCTTGAGGCTGCCGACCAGACCGCGGCCGATGACATTGGCCCCCGATTGCGGGTCGTGATTGTCGATGGCGTAGAGGTTTTTTCCCTCGACGCCCGGCAGGTAGAACAGCGCCACTTGCGCGCCGTCCAGCCACACCACCACACCGGAGTCATTCACCAGATCCTGTTGGCTGCACACCGATTGCCAGACGGCTGACACACCGGTTTCAACGCGTTGGGTATTGGACTGAGTCATCAGACAGTCTCCTCGGTAACAGGGATCAGGTTGAGTTCGGCCGCCATGATCGGCCGGCGTTGACCACGTTCCTGAACAAAGTGAATGTCCGGGTCCGGGCGTTTATCGTTGACGAAGGTGCGGAAGCGCTTGAGCTTTTCCGGGTCCTTGAGGGCGTTGGCCCACTCGCATTCATAGCGGTTGACCACCAGCTGCATCTGCGACTCCAGTTCGGCGCCCAGGCCCAGGCTGTCGTGGAGGATCACGTCCTTGAGGTAATCCAGGCCGCCCTCGAGGCTTTCGCGCCAGACCGAGGTGCGCTGCAGTTTGTCGGCGGTGCGGATGTAGAACATCAGGAAGCGGTCGATGTAGCGGATCAGGGTCGCGTCATCCAGGTCGGTGGCGAACAGCTCGGCGTGACGTGGACGCATGCCTCCGTTGCCGGCGATGTAGAGGTTCCAGCCTTTCTCGGTGGCAATCACGCCGACGTCCTTGCTTTGCGCCTCGGCGCACTCGCGGGTGCAACCGGACACGGCGAACTTGAGCTTGTGCGGCGAACGCAGGCCCTTGTAGCGATCCTCGAGGGTCAGGGCCATTTGCACGCTGTCCTGCACGCCGTAGCGGCACCAGGTGCTGCCGACGCAAGATTTCACCGTACGGGTCGATTTGCCGTAGGCGTGCCCGGTTTCGAAACCGGCTTCGATCAACTCGGCCCAGATGTCCGGCAGCTCATGCAACTGGGCGCCGAACAGGTCGATGCGCTGGCCGCCGGTGATCTTGGTGTAGAGGTCGTATTTCTTCGCGACCACGCCTATGGCAATCAGCTTGTCGGCCGTGATCTCGCCACCGGGAATGCGCGGCACCACCGAATAGGTGCCGTTCTTCTGCATGTTGGCCATGAAGGTGTCGTTGGTGTCCTGCAACGGCACCAGCGACGGGTCCATGATCGGCTGGTTCCAGCACGAGGCGAGGATCGAGCCCACGGCCGGCTTGCACACGTCGCAACCGGTGTGACCCCGGCCATGTCTGGCCAGCAGTTTGTCGAAGGTGATGAGCCCTTCCACCCGAACCAGCGCATACAGCTCCTGGCGGGTGTAGGCGAAGTGCTCGCACAGGCTCTTGTCGACACTGACGCCCCGGGCGGTCAACTCATGCTCGAACACTTGCTTGAGCAGACCGGCGCAACCGCCGCAGCCGGTACAGGCCTTGGTCTGTGACTTGAGCAGACCCAGGTCGGTGCAACCGCCGTCGATGGCCGAGCAGATGGCGCCCTTGGTCACGTTATGGCAAGAGCAGATCGTCGCCGCTTCCGGCAAGGCGCCCGGCCCCAGGGTCGGCGCGCCTTCGGACGACGGCAGAATCAGCGCGGCCGGTTCGGACGGCAAGGCAATCGCGTTCTGCATGTATTGCAGCAGGGTGTCGTAGTAGCTGTTGTCGCCGATCAGCACCGCACCAAGCACGCGCTTGCCGGTGGCGTCCACCACCAGGCGCCGGTAGCCGGCGCTCGTCTCGTCGATGAACTGGTAGCTGCGGGCACCCGGTGTATTCGCGTGGGCGTCGCCGATGGAGCCGACGTCGACGCCCAGCAGTTTGAGCTTGGTCGACATGTCCGCCCCCTGGAACGGCTCGGCCACGTCATCACACAGCCGCGCGGCAACGCTGCGCGCCATTTGATAGCCGGGAGCAACCAGGCCGAACAGGCTGCCATTCCACGATGCGCACTCGCCGATGGCGTAGATGTTCGGGTCGCAGCTCAAGCAGGTGTCGTCGATCACCACGCCACCGCGGGGGCCGATCTCCAGCGCACATTGGCGAGCCAGCGCGTCTTGCGCACGGATACCGGCGGAGAACACCACCAGGTCGGTTTCGAGGAATTCGTCGTTGGCAAAATTCATCCGATAGCGATAGTCCTCACCGGCGCTGATCGATTGCGTGGCGCGGGACAGGTGCACGCCGACGCCCAGGCGTTCGATTTGTGCCTTGAGCGCCAGGCCACCCAGATCGTCCAGTTGCACCGGCATCAGGCGCGGGGCGAACTCCACGACGTGGGCTTCAAGGCCCAGGCGCTTGAGCGCGTTGGCCGCTTCCAGACCGAGCAGGCCACCGCCGACCACGACGCCGCGCCGGGCATTGGCCGCCGCCGCTCGAATGGCGTCGAGGTCTTCGAGGGTGCGATAGACCAGGCGCGAGTCGCCTTCAGCGCCTTCAATCGGCGGCACAAAGGGGTAGGAGCCGGTGGCCAGGACCAGTTTGTCGTAGCTGACACACCCTTGCGCGGTGATGACCTGACGACGCTCGCGGTCGATTTCCAGCACCGGCACCCCCAGGTGCAGGGTGACGCCGGGCGTCTGGTACAACGATGCATCGCTCAGCGCCAACGACTCGGCGTCGCGGCCGGAGAAGTATTCGGAAAGGTGCACACGGTCGTAAGCGCGCATCGGCTCTTCGCTGAAGACGTGCAAGCGATAGCGATCAAGGGCTCCGCGCTCGATCAACTGTTCCACACAATGATGTCCGACCATGCCGTTGCCGATCACGACCAGCGTTTGCAGCTTGTTTAACGTGGCTACATTGGAATTCATAAACGACACCTGCCAAAGCCAATCACGGTAAAAAAAAGCAAAAAAAAACGCCTGAAACCTTGCGGTTCCAGGCGTCTTTGCCTGTTCTTTTGCGGTGTTGAAACCAGACGGCTATGCCTGATCCACCGATGTAGCCCACGACCTGTGCGGCCAGTCGATCGTCGTTGACCGAGAGGGCTGTCCCTCTTTTTCAGATGGACTTGAGGGGATTAATGCAGCCTTTGTGCCAGTGGGTGACGGATGCGTTGCGCGATACGCGAAACGGGTCCATCACGCGATGGAAATGGCCTTGCGAGGGTGGGTCAGAGGCGTTCCCGGCAGGATGGAGGCGTTCCAACGGCGGGTGACAGGTGACGCTGAAACACCCGGCAAATCGCCTCGCACTGGTGCACGTCGCCCGCCACGGCGCTTTAAAAGTGCATCCAGGGAAGCGCTTTATGTAAACAAAACGGCCAGCTTCAGCAGGGCTGAAACTGGCCGTCAACGCGGTGCGCCCCTGGGGCCTGACCGGCGGTCTTGCGCTTAGAAAATCGAGATCGGGTAATCCACGATCAGACGGGTTTCGTTGTAATCCCCTTCCGCCTGATCGGCGTTACCGCGGTGCCAGGCTTGACGCACCCGCATCGACAAGTCTTTGGCTGGACCGGTCTGCACCACGTATTTGGCTTCGAAGTCGGTTTCGTGGTGCTTGCCGTCAGAGCCATAACCATAGGCCTGGTAGGCGCTGCCGACCGGCATGTGGGTGCCGTCGATATTGTCGCCGTTCAGGTAGCGCGTCATAAAGCTCAGCCCCGGCACGCCATAGGCCGCCATGTTCAGGTCGTAACGGGCCTGCCAGGATTTTTCGCCTGGACCGTTAAAGTCAGAGTACTGAACCGAGTTGGCCAGGAAGATGGAGTCGGCCAAATCACCCGACTTGTTATTACCAACGGCCACATAGTCAAACGGCGTGTCGCCATGAACTTTCTGGAACGCCAGTGTAACGGTGTGAGCACTCAGGAAAGAGTACGCCGCAGCCATCGACCAAGTGGTGTTGTCGATGGCGCCGGCTTTGGACTGGCCGGAATCGAGGGTGCGGTAGATATTGAAGTCCAGGTTCAGTGACTGATCGGCAGTGAACGGGATCGTGTAGTTGGCATTGCCATAGTATTGGTGCCAGACGTCTTTGAGGTCCGATGCAAACAAGCTCATGGACAAGTTATCGGTCAGCGTGTACTTGCCGCCAAGGTAGTCAATACTCTTGGCCGCCACGTTTGCATAACCGGCATACAGGTCATGGCTATTGTTGGTTGTGGTCGAACCGTTACTGGCGGTGAAGTGCCCGGCGTCGAGGTTCAACCCTTCGATTTCGCTGCTCAACAGGTTGAAACCGGTCGCCGTTTGAGGCGTAGCACGCGTACCCGCCGTGGCCAGGACCGGGTTGTTGGGCTGCAAGTTGCCATAGTGCAGTTCAGTCTTGGAGAACCGGGCCTTGATCGACGCGCCTGCGCTGCTAAAGTCATCCTTCGGCCGGCCGTTGCTGTCGACCGGCAAGTTGCCGGAATCCGCATTGCCTTTGCCACCGTCCAGCTTCACCCCCCAATACCCGTAAGCATCCACACCAAAGCCGACGGTGCCTTGGGTGAAGCCGGAAGTGAAGTTGCCTTGTGTCACTTGCAACCAGTCCTGTTTGTCGCCCGCCGTATTTTTACCGTCACGATCAAAATAAAAGTTGCGAAGTAGGAGGTTCAAACTGCTGCCTTCAACAAACCCCTTGGCAGTCGCTTGGTCTTCCACACCAGCGGCCGACGCTAGTTGACTAACACCCAGTGAAACAGCCAGCGCCACCAAATTCCACTTCAAAGACATTGTTCGTTCCCCTGTTTTTTAATAGAACTGCCTCGTCTCTCAATGCGCAAAAAGCAGGGCATCCCCTGAAGTCGGGCCGTCAAAAGCGAACAGTCGTAAGTCAATGGCAGATAAGAAAAAAAGGCTCTAAGTCGCAATCTTTTGAATGCGCAGAGTGATACACCGTTTTATAACGGTTTATTTTTATTACATGGCAGGCCCTAAGGCGAAAAACTTATAACACTTTCGCACCGAAACATTGATCCGGTTTCCCGTGAAAGTAATTATCAATTCCTGCAACAATTCGGGCTTATACAAACAGATACCTTATCTCGCTTAGAGCGGGCTCGTTATATAGCCGAACACACCCCGGCATTTGAGCTTGACTCAAATGTCCAACACTGAAGGCACCGCAAAAAAGAAGTAGACGAACACGCCGAATCCATCGGCTAGTGCCCGCCCGTTAAAACCATTGAGTCGTTGTCGTCATCGGGCTCTCCGACCATCAATCGCGCACGCGGGTGCATCTGCACTGTGTCCGCAAAGGCGCGATTAGCCGGGTTGTGAACGGCTGGCCGCGACCATTTGGCGCATGACCGGCGGGCGACCGATTGAGCGCCACAGGGCAACAGTTTGTTAACATCCACGCGCTTTTTTTCGCCTGATACGTCAGGCACTGTGGTTTTTCAGTGGTGACACAGGAAGCTTTTTTCCATGAGTACGTTGTATACCCGTCGCACAGTCCTTCAAGGCATGGGCCTGCTGAGCCTTGGCCTGCTCGCCGGCTGTGATGACAGCAGCAAGCTGTCGTTCAAGTACGGCAAGGATCTGAGCGACAAGATCATGGGGCGTAACTTCAAGCTCAAGGACGCCCAGGGCGAGACCCGGATGCTCGGCAGCTACCGTGGCCTGATGCCGATGATCTTCTTCGGTTTCACCCAATGCCCCGCGGTGTGCCCGACGACACTGGCCCGCGCCGCCCAGGCCAAGAAACTGATGGGCCGCGACGGCGAACGCCTGCAAGTGATCTTCATCACCCTGGACCCCGAGCGCGATACCCCGCAAATGCTCGACAAATACGTCAAGGCCTTCGACCCGAGCTTCCAGGCGCTCTATGGCACCCTGGAAGAAACCGCCGCCACCGCCAAGGAGTTCGGCGTGTTTTATGAAAAGGTCCCGAGCGGCGACACCTACACCCTCTCCCACACCGCGACCAGCTACGTCTTCGACTCCAGAGGCAACTTGCGCCTCGGGCTGTCCGCGTCCCTTACCGCAAAAGAGTGCGCAGAAGACCTGCTCACCGTCATGGAGGTCTGCTGATGACTTCGTTGTACGCAAAGCGTTTTAAACAACTGGCCCTGGGCCTGTCCCTGATCGGCATGGCCTGGCAAGCATCGGCGCAAACCCTGGTCAACGACGCCTGGGTCCGCGCGACGGTGGCTGGCCAGCCTTCGACAGGGGCCTTCATGACCCTGCAGGCGGACACCGACAGCAAACTGCTGAGCGTACAGTCGCCCGTCGCCAAGACCGTGCAAATCCACCAGATGAGCATGAAAGACGACGTGATGAAAATGGGTCAGGTCGAGTCCGTCGAGCTGCCGGCCGGCAAACCGGTGAGCCTTGACCCGGGCGGCTACCACGTCATGTTGATGGACCTGAATGCCCAGGTTCAGGAAGGCAGCAAAGTGCCGCTGACCCTGGTCGTGGAAAACGCCAAGGGCGAGAAAGAAACGATCAACGTCGAAGCTGAAGCCAGGGCGCTGGGCACCATGGATCACAGCAAGATGATGGACCACAGCAAGATGCAATGATCTGCTGACCGCCTCATCCCCCGAGGCGGCTCATTGACTGGCAGGGGTTGCACTCAGCCAACCCCGATTCCCGCGCAAGCGTCCGACGTTCGGAAAAAAACCGAACTCCTGCCATCGCGCCTCCTCCAATGTGCAGACACTGGAGGAAAAGCATCATGAACGACGATGACCTGATCAACCCCGCCGAGTCAGAGGACGCCAAGCGTCGGGACGAAGCCAATCCGCCGACGCAACCTCTGACCGAAGAGCAAAAGCTTGAGGAGCAGCGGCGCAAGGTGGCCGAAATAGAGCGCAAGGTGGCCGATGGCAATTGAGCGACGGCGTCAGCCGCGGCTTTCTTGCAACAGATGATCGACCACTCGCTCAAGGCATCGCTGTGCGTCCGCGCCCTGGGCCATGGCCCGGGCATGGCAGTCCAATTGACGACGGGCACTGTTGCCCGACAGCAGCAGTGCCTGGACGGCATCGTAAACACCCGGCTCGCCAATCAGCGCTGCGGTGGGCGCCAATACCGATCGCAGCTGTTCGAGCCATTGTTCGGCGCTGATCACCTCGCCTCCTGCATCGATTACAAAACGCCCTTCGATCCCATGACGCTTGGCCTGCCACTGGTTTTCCTTGAGCAACCAGCGGGCTGTCGCATCGTATCCAGCGCCGGGGTTGGCGCTTGAAATGGCGAACGCGACCATCACTCGAAACAACGTGGCCAACAGTACCGTGTCGGCCAGACGCGGGCAGGCATCGGTCATGCGCAATTCCAGGGTGGGAAAACGACTGGCCGGGCGAATCCCCCACCATCCGTTGCCGCCGTCTTCAATCGCGCCGGTACGCCGCAGCAACGCCAGATAACGCTGGTATTCGCTGTCGTTCTGAAAATATTCAGGGATGCCCATGCGCGGCCAGCCGTCGCAAACGACCTGGCGATAACTCATGAAACCACTGTCCATGCCCTCCCAGTAGGGCGAGGAGCAACTGAGCAACAGCAACAACGGCAACCAGGGCGCCACCTCGTTCAGGACCGCCATCCGATCGATCCCGGCAGGAATTTCCACATGCACATGCAGGCCACTGAGCACGCTGCGCTGTGCCACGGATCGATATTCCTGAAACAGCTGATCGAAGTGCGGCAGCCTTGTCGCATGCTGCTCACGCCAGCGCGCCAACGGGTGACTGCCTGCGCAGAGCAGCCCCAGACCGCGTTCGGCCAGCACGCGATTCAAGCGCTCACGCACGCCGCCGAGAAAATCGGCGGCCTCGCTGGCCTGGGTAAACACAGGCGAGGCCACTTCGATTTGTCCCTGGAACATCTCGTAGGCAAATCCCTCGCCAATGGCTTCGCGACAAGCGCTCAGCAGCTCGGCGCCGGGTTCAGCGAGCATCTGGCGGGTCGTGAGGTCGGTGAGGAAATACTCTTCCTCGATGCCAAACCGGGGCGCCAGGCTCATGGTCACGCCTCGCGTCTGCGGGTAACGGTCAGCGCCACGGCCGCAATGCGTTCGGCCCGTTCATAACCAGGCTTGAGCAATTCTTCGCCGAACACGTCAGGGTCCAGTTCCCGATAGGTCCAGGCAAAGGTGTCGCCGGACAGCATGGGCAGCACGGCCTCCAGAAATGGATCGCTCCCGGCCACCATCGCCACCCCCGTGTACAGCACCAGGCTGCCGCCCACGTGCAGGCGCGGCAACGCTTCGCGAACGATGCGCAGTGACAGGGCTTCGCCCAAGGCGCCACCGCCATCGCGATAGGCGCGGTGCTGGCTGTCGTTCATATAGGGCGGGTTGGCGATGATCAGATCGAATGCACCTTCGACGCTGCCCAGCACATCGCTGTGATAGACCGTGACGTTGCTGGCCCCGGCCAACTCGGCGTTGACGGCCGACAGTCGCAGCGCTCGCGGGTTGATGTCCACGGCCAGCACTTGGGCGTCCCGTCGGGCGCGGGCGACGATCAACGCGCCGACGCCGGCACCACAACCGATGTCCACCACGCGCCGCACAGGCTCGAAACACTGCTGCAAATGCGCTTCGATCAACCGGGCAAAGCGGTAGCTGTCGGGACCGAAAAACACCGAGTCGGCCTGGGTCGTCGGGTACGCCGAATGGGCGAACAGCAATCCTTCGAGGGTTGACCAGCGCACGGTGCTGCGCCACAGCGAGCCATCCCTTTCGACGATGCCTGCCTGCTCCAGCGCCGCCAGTCCCTCCGTCGCAAACAACCGGTGATCGAACGGCATCGACCAACCGAAAACATCGCGCAGGTCCCTGGCCAGCGGTGTCGCCAGGCGCTGAAGAACCCTTTGGTGGGTCAACGGCGTCGGGGTGACGAAACGATAATGCCCGGCGAGCAGGCGCTTGCCCAACTCCAGTAAGCCTTGATCGGCGTTTTGTTGTACTGACATGTGGCGCTCCTTGAGTCAGTGCAAAGGGGTCAGCGCAGACGGGTACGCAATTCAATGAAGCGTCGGGTGGCGTAGAGCCCGGCCGGACGGCAATGACGCTGTGCCGACAGCCACGGAATCAACGACTCAAGCTGTTGCCGTGGCGATTGCTCGCTCAGAGAGTCCTGCAATGCCTTGAGTTCCGGATCATCCGCCCACCCGGCGTCGGCGTGGTTCTCGTCGTGCTTGCGACGCGGTGATGGCTGACTTTTCGGGTCTTGCCAGTCACCGGCCATCCAGTCGCGCAGCAGCTGCTTCTCGTAACCACTGAACACGCCGAACATGGCGGCGGTGCTGCCTTCGATCAAATTCCAGAAGCGACTTTCCTGTGGTGGACAATGGCGCTTGATCCAACCCTTGCGCTCCAGTGCGCCGAGAAAGTCCTCCACCTGCCCGGGCGCCGACAGCCACTCGTTCACGGTCTTGCCCTCGATCCGGCAGTAGTCGGAATGCATGTGCTGACCGAAGCTGCGTTTGCGCTCGAGCATGGCGAGCACTTCGCGATGCAAATCGAAGCCCTGTATCACCGCCGTCGAGCCTGTTCCCAGATCGTTGAGGCGATAACCCAGTGCCACGCGGCGATAGAACTCGTCCCGCCCCTCGTCAACAGGCATCAAGTCCAGCAGCGCCTGGATGGCCTTGCGTGCATGTCCGCTGCTGACGTTGTCGATGGTCACATGCAGGGTGAAATAATACGGATCAATGCCCAGCTCACGCAGTTCATAGGCGCTGATCAACAGGTGCAACGGCAGTTGCTCGTAACCGAGGTTGTAGCCGATCACCTCCGGCATGAACGCCGCGCCGCAGCGTCCCAGCGCCAGTTGAATCGCGCCTTGCAGAAAGTACTGGTCATCCAGCCCTTGCTGATCCTGCGCGTCATGGTCGGCCAGTAACTGGCGGTAAATCACCACATGGTTCTGCCGGGGGTCGCCACTGCCGAGTTCCTCGAGGTAGGTGGTCAGCAGACCGTCGAACCGTTGGTCCTGCCAGCAATCCACCACCCCCTCCAGCCAGGCGCCATCGACCTCTTTGGTCGGCGCGACCCGTTGCAGGAAATACAGCGCGTGAGCCTTGTTCTGAAAATAACGCCGTGCGCCGCCCTGCTGGCGCTCCTCGATGTACCGGGCATAGTCGCGTGCCACCTCGGCACAATGCAGTTCGGCCCATGCCGACAATTGCTCCGGCGTTTCGGGCAAGTCACATGGCAGCTCAGCGGCGCGGGCCAGTTGTTGGCGCAGGAAGGTTTCCCCCCTTGATCCGGCATCGGGAGCATTGCTGTACAACACGCCGTAGAGGTCGCGGCACTGTTCATGACTTGAATCAGTCAGTGTCGAGGACGTGCCGGACAAAAGTGTGAACACGGTCATGAGGTCATTCTCCTGGGCCATGCATTTCGACTGCCCCTGACATCAGGTGGCGATTAAACGAAACGCTGCTCGTTGAACAGGAGATTTGGCCGGCCACGAAAAATTCCATCGGCTTTCCCAGGCCATGGACCGGTGGCAATACAGAATGCTGCGCCAACACCTTCGCGCCTGCGCCCCTATCCGCGATTTGCAATACCGGCACGACGGCGCTCGGGCAAGCTGCATGAGGCTTTGCGCCAGCGACATCTCCAAGCCATTGATATAGCTTGAATTTTTAACAAGACAAGATTGGCACAGCTCATGCTCCTGTCATGGGGCAACCACAGAGATTGCCGGCAACGACCGGTCCTGACTTCCCGTGACAGCAGAGGCTGAACCATGAACGCCATTGACATTCTGAAAGCCGACCATGAACGAGTAAAAACTATCCTGACCCAACTGAACGACTCCACCGAGCGGGCGGTAAAAAAACGCGCCGAGCTGATTGCCAAACTGGAAATGGAGATCACCCTTCACACCAAGCTTGAAGAAGAAATTCTCTACCCGGCCTACAAAAAAGCCGGCGGTAAAGAACAGGAAAAAATGTACTACGAGGCGAAGGAAGAGCACCGCACGGTCGACTCCCTGGTGCTGCCTGACCTGAAGGCCACAGACCCGGCCAGCGTGGAGTTTTCCGGACGCGCCAAGGTGGTCAAGGAGTTGCTTGAGCATCACATCGAAGAAGAAGAAACGGAGATGTTTCCTCAGGCCAAAAAACTGTTGGGCAAAGAGCAACTGGATGAACTGGGGGCACAAATGGAGTCGATGAAGGCTTCTTATAAGAAGTCGCTCGGCGACGGCATGGCGGCCTGATCACTGACCGGCAATACATTGAAGCCTGACGCGGGTCCTTCGACTCCGCGCTCAGGCTTCGCCGCGCAAGGACGCTGCCAGTGTCAAGGCATTGCCCAGCGCAGCGCCGCTGGCGGTGTTGTCAAAGATGCACCAGGTCGCTTGCCCAGCGCCGGTGGCGGCCTGGAGCTCGACCGCCAGGTGTTCAAGGCAGCTTCGTTCATAGGCGCTGTAGTAAATGCGTGGCGAACCATGAAGCCGCCAGTATTGAAGTCCCTGCCATCCTCTCGGAGCGCCATCACCGCTGATACGCGACGGATCCACCACCGCTTGGGTAATGCGATGGCGCACCAGCAGTGGCTCGGCATCGGCCCAGGATTCATGACGCGGCTCCAATACCACATCCCCGAAAAACCGCTGCCTCAAAGCGACAAAAAATGCCTCGGCAAACGGTTCTGCAAACGCCAGTGACGGTGGTAGTTGCAGTAACAGGCAACCCAGACGATCGCCCAACCCGGAGCATTGCCCCAGAAATTCATCGAGTTCCTGCTCGCAGTGTTGCAAACGCCGGACGTGGGAAATCCGCTTGGGCATCTTCACGCAAAAGCGAAAGTCGGCTGGCACCGAATCGGCCCAGCGAACGTAAGTCTGTTGACGATGGGGGCGATAAAACGAGCTGTTGATTTCAACGCTGCCCAAAATCGCTGCATAGCATTGCAAGTGCGTGCCCTCGGTGGGGAACGCCGACAAATGCTCGCGGCCCAGATTCCAGCCAGCGCAGCCCACGTAAAACCGCTGAGCGTTCAATAGCGCACCTTGCCTGTATGCCTTGTCGAGCCCGATTGGCTGGATCCCTACGGTAAAGGCATGGCCGGCGCACCGCAGTTCCCTTTTTCAACTGTTCAAGACCGGCATCCGATCAATGGCTGGCGGGTTTGCGCACCTTCCGACCAGAAACTCCATTCAGGGTCTTGCGCTAACGGTATTATGGTATACCATCAGACGCACAGACACTTTTCACTCTGAAATGGAGCCGCTCATGAGTTTTGAAATCCGCAAGATCGTCAGCTACATCGAAGAAACCTTTATCGAAGGCGGCAAGGCCAGTGATAAGCCTGTGACCATGGTCGGGCTGGCCGTGGTGATGAAAAACCCTTGGGTGGGCAACGGCTTTGTCGAAGACCTGAAACCGCAAATCCGCGCCAACTGCTCCGACCTTGGCGCCATGATGGTTGAACGCCTGGTGGGCCTCATCGGCGGTGCCGAGAAGATCGAAGCCTACGGCAAGGCTGCCGTGGTCGGCGCCGATGGCGAAATCGAACACGCCTCGGCCGTGATCCACACCCTGCGCTTCGGCAACCATTACCGCGAAGCCGTGAAAGCCAAGAGCTACCTGAGCTTCACCAACAAGCGCGGCGGCCCGGGCACCTCGATCCAGATCCCGATGATGCACAAGGACGATGAAGGCCTGCGTTCGCACTACATCACCCTGGAAATGCAGATCGAAGACGCGCCGCGTGCCGACGAAATAGTCGTCGTCCTGGGTTGCGCCGATGGCGGCCGCCTGCACCCACGCATCGGCAACCGTTACATCGACCTGGAAGAACTGGCGGCTGAAAAAGCCCAGTAAGACGGTCGGTCACTACAACAAGAAGGTTTGCAGGAGCGCTCCATGATTCGGCTCACCGCTGAAACCACCCCGGCTGGAACCAGTTACCTGGCGACCGGCCAAGGCCAGCCCGTGGTCTTGATCCACGGCGTGGGCCTGAATAAAGAAATGTGGGGCGGCCAGATCGTTGGCCTGGCCTCCCAGTACCGGGTCATCGCCTACGACATGCTCGGTCATGGGGCCAGCCCGCGCCCGGAAAGCGGCACGCCCCTGCTCGGCTACGCCGACCAGTTGCTGGAGCTGCTCGATCACCTGCAATTGCCCAAGGCGGCGGTGATCGGTTTTTCCATGGGCGGGCTGGTGGCACGGGCCTTCGCCCTGCATTACCCGCAACGCTTGCAAAGCCTGGTGGTGCTCAACAGCGTGTTCAACCGTAGCGCCGAACAGCGCGCCGGTGTGATCGCCCGCACCAGCCAGGCCGCCGAGCATGGACCGGACGCCAACGCCGAAGCGGCGTTGTCGCGCTGGTTCAGCCGCGAATACCAGGCGGCCAATCCGGCGCAGATCGCCGCGATCCGCCAGACGCTGGCAGGCAATGACCCCCAGGGCTACCTGACCACCTATGAGCTGTTTGCAACCCAGGACATGTACCGCGCCGAGGACCTGCCCGGCATCCAGGTGCCGACCCTGATCGCCACCGGAGAACTGGACCCGGGGTCGACGCCGGAAATGGCCCGGCAACTGGCCGAGCGCATTCCCGGCGCGGCAGTTGCCGTCCTCGCCGAGCAGCGGCATATGATGCCCGTAGAATCGCCGCGCCTGGTCAACCAGCTGTTGCTGGAGTTTCTCGATAAAGCGCACTCCCGACCAAACCAAATCAAGGGGATCGTTGCATGACACTCGCACGCTTCCAGATGTGCATCGGCGGTGAATGGGTCGATGCCCTGTCCGGCAAGACCTTCGAAAGCCTGAACCCGGCCCTGGCCGAACCCTGGGCCGAACTGCCCGATGCCGACGAAGCCGACGTCGAGCGCGCCGTGCAGGCCGCGCAGAGCGCTTTCGACAGCCCGGCCTGGCGTGGCCTGACCGCCACCGCCCGCGGCAAACTGCTGCGGCGCCTGGGCGACTTGATCGCCGAAAACAAGGAACAACTGGCGCAGCTGGAAAGCCGCGACAACGGCAAGCTGATCCGCGAAACCCGCGGTCAGGTCGGCTATCTGCCGGAGTTCTTCCATTACACCGCAGGCCTGGCCGACAAGCTTGAAGGCGGCACCCTGCCGCTGGACAAGCCGGACCTGTTTGCCTACACCGTGCATGAAGCCATGGGCGTGGTCGCCGCGATCATCCCGTGGAACAGCCCGCTGTACCTGACCGCGATCAAACTCGCCCCGGCACTGGCGGCGGGCAACACCATCGTGATCAAACCGTCCGAACATGCCTCGGCGACCATTCTGGAGCTGGCGCGCCTGGCCCTCGAAGCCGGGATTCCGCCGGGCGTGGTCAACGTCGTCACCGGTTATGGCCCAAGCACCGGCGCCGCCCTCACCCGCCATCCGCTGATCCGCAAAATCGCCTTCACTGGCGGTGCGGCGACGGCGCGGCATGTGGTGCGCAGCAGCGCCGAAAACTTCGCCAAGCTGTCCCTGGAACTGGGCGGCAAATCACCGAACATCATTTTCGCCGACGCCGACCTCGACAGCGCGATCAACGGCGCCATCGCCGGGATCTACGCCGCCTCCGGGCAGAGCTGCGTATCGGGTTCGCGCCTGTTGGTGCAGGACGACATCTACGACGAGTTCGTGGGTCGCCTGGTGGAGCGCGCCCAGCGCATCCGCATCGGCAACCCGCAGGAAGACAGCAGCGAAATGGGCCCGATGGCCACGGCGCAGCAACTGGCGGTGGTTGAAGGCCTGGTCGCCGATGCCATTGCCGAAGGTGCAAAGCTGCGCCTGGGCGGCAAGCGTCCGCAGAATCTCGGCGAGGGCTGGTTCTATGAGCCGACCTTGTTCGAATGCGACCGCAACTCGATGAAGATCATGCAGGAAGAAGTCTTTGGCCCGGTGGCTTCGGTCATCCGTTTCAAGGACGAAGCCGAAGCCCTGGCGATCGCCAACGACTCGCAGTTCGGCCTCGCCGCCGGCATCTGGACTCGCGACCTGGGCCGTGCCCATCGCCTGGCCCGTGACGTGCGTTCGGGGATCATCTGGGTCAACACCTACCGCGCGGTCTCGGCCATGGCGCCGATCGGCGGGTTCAAGAACAGTGGCTATGGACGCGAAAGCGGCATCGATTCGGTGCTGGCCTACACCGAGCTGAAAACGGTGTGGATCAACCTGTCCCAGGCGCCAATGCCTGATCCGTTCGTGATGCGCTAGGAGTCCAGAGAAATGATCGAACCCGGCATTTACAAAGACGTCATGAGTTCGTTTCCGTCCGGCGTCACGGTGGTCACCACCCTGGACCCCGACGGCGGCATCGTCGGCATCACCGCCAGCGCATTCAGTGCGCTGTCGATCGATCCGGCGCTGGTGCTGTTCTGCCCCAACTACGCCTCGGACACCTACCCGGTGCTGCGCGACAGCAAGCAATTCGCGATTCACTTGCTGTCCGCCGACCAGACCGCCGAAGCCTATGCCTTTGCCGGCAAAGGCAAGGACAAGGCCAAAGGCATCGACTGGCACCTGAGCGAACTCGGCAACCCGTTGCTGGCCAAGGCCACGGCAATCATCGAGTGCGAACTGTGGCGTGAATACGACGGCGGCGATCACGCCATCATCGTCGGCGCAGTGAAGAACCTCATTTTGCCCGCGCAACCGGTGACGCCGATGGTCTACCACAAAGGCAAACTGGGGCCGCTGCCCGCGCTGGGCTGATGGTTCACACCCCCCTGTAGGAGCGAGCCCGCTCCGGGCGGCGCTCCGACGATGGTCGTGAACGATAACGCGTGCTGCCTGACAGCCCTTGGCGTTCTCGGGTTTTTCGCGAGCAGGCTCGCTCCTACAAGGGGCCGCGCAGATCTTTTAATTTTGTCAGGAGCCGGCATGAGCCCAGCAGCCTCATCACTGTTCCGCCAGCAGGCGTACATCAACGGCCAATGGCTGGATGCACCCGACGGCGCGCAACAGGACATCTTCAACCCGGCCACCGGTGAACTCATCGGTCGGGTGCCGAACCTCGGTGCCGAGCATGCGCGCCTGGCCATCGAAGCCGCCAACAACGCCTGGCCGGCCTGGCGTGCACTGACCGCCAAGGAACGCAGCAACACACTCAAGCGCTGGCACGCCCTGATGCTGGAAAACGCCGACGCCCTCGCTGAAATCCTCACCCTCGAACAGGGCAAGCCATTGGCCGAAGCCAAGGGTGAAATTCTCTACGCCGCCAGCTTCATCGAGTGGTTCGCTGAAGAAGCCAAACGCATCTACGGCGACACCATTCCCAGCCACAAGGGCGATGCACGCATCGTCGTCAGCAAAGAACCGATTGGCGTGGTCGCGGCCATTACACCGTGGAACTTCCCGGCGGCGATGATCACCCGCAAGGCCGGCCCGGCACTGGCCGCTGGCTGCCCGTGCATCGTCAAGCCAGCGCCGGAAACGCCGTTCTCGGCCCTGGCCATGGCCGCGTTGGCCGAACAGGCCGGTATTCCTGCGGGCATCTTCAACGTGATCACCGGCGACGCCATTGCCATCGGTGGCGAACTGACCGCCAGCCCCCGGGTGCGCAAACTGTCGTTCACTGGCTCCACGGCGATTGGCAAATTGCTGATGGCGCAGTGCGCGCCGACGTTGAAAAAGGTTTCGCTGGAACTGGGCGGGAACGCGCCGTTCATCGTCTTCGACGATGCCGACCTGGAGCGTGCCGTGGAAGGCGCGCTGATTGCCAAGTTCCGCAATGCCGGGCAGACCTGCGTCTGCGTCAACCGCTTCCTGGTGCAGGACGGCATTCATGACGCCTTTGTCGCCCGGCTGGCCGAGCGGGTTTCGCAGCTCAAGGTTGGCAGCGGTTTCGAGGCGGGCATCACTCAGGGTCCATTGATCAACGAACGCGCCGTGGCCAAGGTCGAAGACCACGTACAGGACGCACTGGCCCAGGGCGCGCGCCTGCTGTGCGGCGGCGAACGCCATGCGCTGGGCAACGGCTTCTTCCAGCCGACCGTGCTGGCCGGCGTCACCACGCAGATGAAAGTCGCCCGGGAAGAAACCTTCGGCCCGCTGGCGGCGGTGTTCCGCTTCGACAGCGAAGCCGAGGCCGTGCACATGGCCAACGACACCGAATTCGGCCTGGCCGCCTACTGCTACACCCGCGATCTGGGTCGTGCCTGGCGCATGAGCGAAGCGTTGGAATACGGCATGGTCGGGATCAACGAAGGGCTGATTTCCACCGAAGTCGCGCCGTTTGGCGGAATCAAGTCCTCAGGCCTGGGCCGTGAAGGCTCCAAGTACGGCATCGAGGACTACCTTGAACTTAAATACACCCTGATGGGTGGGCTCTAAGTCAGTTTGGCCAAACGGCAGGAGCCGCGCTGCGGCCAACAGCACAGCCTCGAGATCTGAGCGCCACAGGAGACACATGCAATGAGCAACGAGAAGTACGAGAAAGGCTTGCAGATCCGTACCCAGGTGCTGGGCGAAGCCTATGTCAATCGCTCCATCGAGAACGCCGACGACTTCACCCGCCCTCTGCAGGAAATGGTCACCGAATACTGCTGGGGTCACGTCTGGGGGCGCGAGGGCTTGTCCCTCAAGGAGCGCAGCATGATCAACCTGGCGATGATCTCGGCGCTCAACCGGCCTCACGAACTCAAGCTGCATGTGCGCGGCGCCTTGCGTAACGGCTTGAGTCGTGAGCAAATACGCGAAATTCTGCTTCAGGTCGGCATATATTGTGGTGTTCCCGCCGCCGTCGACAGTTTCCGGCTCGCCCGAGAAGCCTTCGCCGAAGCCGATGCCGAGGCCTCCAGTTAACCCCTTGGCTGTTTGATCTGACGAGCACGGAGATTGCTGCAATCGAAGTGCTTTTTTTGCATGGACAGCCACAATCAGAGCGGACCCCATGAAACGCCTGCCACTCGACGACAGCTTCAAGGTCAATCGCAACCCCGTTACCCTGCGCGAAATCGTGCTGGATAAATTGCGAAGCGCCATCATGAACTTCCAGCTTCTGCCGGGAGACCGTCTGGTCGAACGCGATCTGTGCGATCGCCTGGGCGTCAGCCGTACCTCCGTGCGCGAAGCCCTGCGCCACCTGGAATCCGAAGGCCTGGTGGAATTCGCCGACGCCAAGGGCCCACGGGTGGCGATCATCACCCTGGCCGACGCGGTCGATATCTACGAACTGCGTTGCGTGCTCGAAGGCCTGATCGTCCAGTTGTTCACCCTGCGTGCCAAGGCCAAGGACATCAAGGCCCTGGAAAAAGCCCTGGAAGAAAACCGCCAGGCCCTGAAGGAAGGTGAGCTGCAACAGGTCATCGACTCCGTGCAAGGCTTCTACGACGTGTTGCTCGAAGGCTCCGGCAACCATGTCGCGGCCACGCAGTTGCGCCAGTTGCAGGCGCGCATCAGCTACTTGCGTGCCACCTCGGTGTCGCAGCAGAACCGTCGTGGCGCCAGTAACCAGGAAATGGAACGCATGGTCGAGGCGATCAAGAGCGGTGATCCGCTGGCCGCTCACCAGGCCTGCGTCGACCACGTCCGCGCCGCCGCCACCGTGGCCCTCGACTACCTCAAGCGCAAGCAGGAAGAGACCGGGGCAATCCCCGAGATCACCCAACCCATCGCCCTCAAAGAACCCCGCATAGGTCGTTGATCATGTTCAGCCCGAGCTTTTGTCCGAAGTGTGGCAGCCCTGACCTGGGTCAACAGCTGCCGCCGGGCGATACGCACGAGCGCCTGATGTGCCGCGGCTGCGGCTACATCCACTACGTCAATCCGAAAATCATCGCCGGCTGCATCATCGAGCAGGACGGCAAGTACCTGCTATGCCAGCGCGCCATTCCGCCGCGTCCGGGCACCTGGACGCTGCCGGCGGGCTTCATGGAAACCGGCGAAACCACCGAGCAGGCGGCCTTGCGCGAAGTCTGGGAAGAAAGCGGCGTACGCGCGGAAATCCTCTCGCCGTACTCGATCTTCAGCGTGCCGAAGATCAGCGAGGTGTACATCATCTTCCGCGCCATCGCCCTGGAAATCACCGGCCAGTACGGGCCGGAAACCCTCGACTACAAATTCTTCGCGCCCGAGGACATTCCCTGGGACAGCATCTATTACCCGGCGATCCGGCAAATTCTCGAGCGCTACATCGAAGAGCGGCAGGCCGGGGTCTATGGCATCTACATCGGCAACGACGATACCGGCAAGATTCACTTCATTCGCTAGCGCCCTTGTAGGAGCGAGCCTGCTCCGGGCGGCGTTCCGACGATGGTCGTCAACGAAAACGCGGGGGAGTCTGACACCCCGCAGTGTTCTCAAGTCCATCGCGAGCAGGCTCGCTCCCACAGAAAAGCACAGCGGCGTTCCGACGATGGTCGTCAACGAAAACGCGGGGGAGTCTGACACCTCGCGGTGTTCTCAAGTCCATCGCGAGCAGGCTCGCTCCCACAGAAAAGCACAGCGGCGTTCCGACGATGGTCGTCAACGATAACGCTGGGGAGTCTGGCACCCCGCGGTGTTCTCAAGTCCATCGCGAGCAGGCTCGCTCCTACAGAAAAGCACAGCGGCGTTCCGACGATGGTCGTCAACGAAAATGCGGGGGAGTCTGACACCTCGCGGTGTTCTCAAGTCCATCGCGAGCAGGCTCGCTCCTACAGAAAAGCACAGCGGCGTTCCGACGATGGTCGTCAACGAAAACGCGGGGGAGTCTGACACCCCGCGGTGTTCTCAAGTCCATCGCGAGCAGGCTCGCTCCTACGGAAAAGCAAGGCGCGCCACCCTGCTCTTAACCACTCATCAGGGCGAGCGTTAGCTCGCCTGCAGCTTTTGATCTTGATCCACCCGCCCCTTCGGTAGGCTGAGTGGAGGTGTGCATCCGGGGAGTGGCGCGCAGCGCCGTTCGACGCAGTCGAACACGCTGCATGCAGGTCGTCGCGAAGCAGACCGGAGGGCAGTGTCCCCGGATGGATACCGGAGTGAAGGAACGCCGAGCCCAAGCGAGGGGCCGGACGCTCGGGGCGAGCCTTTTTTTGCTTATCTTTTTTTTGGCGTTTCCCTCCGTGTCAGGCTACCTGTCGCCCTTGTTGATTGACTCGTTCATTCAAGAGGGCGAAGGTGCATAACAATGTCCAAGTTAGGTAAACGCTACGACAACGACTTCAAAGACTGGGTCGTTTTGCAAATGATGCCGCCCCTCAATCGATCAGTGGCAGAACTTGCCGTTGCGCTCAATCTCACACCACAGTCACTGCGAAATTGGAGACAAATGGCTAGAGATAAAGGCTTGATCGTGCCGGGAAACGGCAAGACCAGCGACCAATGGTCTAGCGCCGATAAATTCAATGCTGTCATGGAAACCGGGCCGTTGAGCGAGGTGGAGATCTCTCAGTATTGCCGAATTAAAGGCATTTACCCTGAGCAAATCCAGCAGTGGCGACTGGCATGCCAAAACGCCAATCCGGTCGTTGATCTCAACTCCCGAACCTCTAAGACGGCCGAGCAACGGCGTATCAAAATACTTGAGCGTCAATTGATACAGTCTGACGCCGGACGTGCGGAGGCGGTGGCTTTGCTGGAACTCAGAAAAAAAGCCAATGCGATCTGGGGCAAGGACAAGGAAGACTGATCAACGCCTCTGATCGTACGCAAGCCATGAAGTTGATTGCGGACGCGGTGCTCAATGGTGCTCGCCGATATCAAGCCTGTAATGAACTGGGGCTGAGCCTGCGAACAGTTCAACGCTGGCGACACGCGGACTGTGATGGACGACTGTTAGCTCAACGGGCAGCTCCGGCCAACAAGCTCAGTGATACAGAGCGCCAAGCGGTGCTTGATGCTGCCAATCAGGCTGGCTACGCCAGCCTCACCCCGCACCAAATCGTTCCAAAACTGGCTGATGAAGGTATCTACCTGGCTTCGGAGTCGACGTTTTACCGTGTGTTAAAAGCCGCTAATCAAAACGTGCGTCGCGGCCGAGCCAAAGCCCCGAAACGCAGGGTGCTGACAACGCATCGCGCAGACGCTCCCAATCAGGTTTGGTGCTGGGATATCACTTGGCTGCCCAGCACTGTCAGAGGTCGTTTTTTCTATTGGTACATGGTCAAGGATGTCTACAGCCGCAAGCTGGTAGCCAATGAAGTGCATGAGGTGGAATGTGCCGAACACGCGTGTGAGCTGCTTAGAAAGGGATGCTTGCGTGAACATACAGCGGGTCGTCCGTTGGTCCTGCACTCGGATAACGGCCACGTCATGAGAGGTTCCTTGTTACGCGAAAGCATGATTGCCCTGGGCGTCGAGCCATCCTTTAGTCGACCAAGGGTGAGCAATGACAACGCTTACGCCGAAGCACTTTTCCGTACCGCAAAGTACTGCCCCCTCTGGCCGGATCAACCATTTGATACGGTTACTGAGGCAAGGCTTTGGGTGCAGAAATTTATCGAGTGGTACAACGAAGATCACCGCCACAGTGCCCTGAAATACGTGACGCCAAACGAGCGGCACGAAGGCAAAGCAACGGCTCTATTACAAGCTAGGACAGTGCTTTATGAGGATGCCAGGGAGGTTAATCCGAGCCGCTGGAGCACTCGAACACGCAACTGGAAGCTGGCAGATGCGGTGTATTTAAACCCAGAGCGCCCTGAAATTAAGGACGCAACGGGCTAACAACTGTAGGACTAAGGCGACAGTTACCTTGACACGTACCGGTTTGAAAAAAAAGTAAGTCGCCGTAAGGGCGAAACCGCCAGCCGCCACTACCGCAGCAACGGATATGTACCCAGTCAACCACACACAGGTCGGCTGTCAGGCCGCCGCCGCTGGCAAGCTCCTACAGTCGATCCGGGGACCACCCCTCAAACCGGCACCACCCCCTCGACAATAATCACCTCAGCCCGAGCCACACCCTCGCGGTGCCCCCTGGCCTCCTGATAAAGATCCGACCGATAACAGGCCACCGCCTGGTCATAGGAATCGAACTCGATCACCACGCTGCGTTGCGGTGTCGGCCGCCCTTCCATCGCCTCGCTGCGCCCACCACGCGCCAATATCCGTCCGCCGTATTCGGCAAACGCCTTCGGCGCCCGCTGGGTGTATTGGCTGTATTGAACGGGATCGGTGATATCCACGTGAGCAATCCAGTACGCCTTCATAGTGACCTCTCCGGTTGTTTTGTATTATGGTATACCACAAAATATTTCCAACAAACACCGAGAATCCTCACATGGCCTTCAACAGCATCGAAGAAATCATCGAAGACTACCGCCAAGGCAAGATGGTGCTCCTGGTTGACGACGAAGACCGGGAAAACGAAGGCGACCTGTTGCTCGCCGCCGACCGTTGCAGCGCCGAAGCCATCAGCTTCATGGCCCGGGAAGCACGCGGGCTGATCTGTCTGACCCTGACCGACGAGCACTGCCAGCGCCTTGGCCTGGAACAGATGGTGCCGAGCAATGGCAGCGTGTTCAGCACGGCGTTCACCGTGTCGATTGAAGCCGCCGTCGGCGTGACCACCGGCATCTCCGCCGCTGATCGGGCGCGTACCGTCGCCGCTGCCGTCGCCCAAGGCGCGAGTGCCGCCGATA
Organism: Pseudomonas mohnii; assembly: GCF_900105115.1. Classification (NCBI taxonomy): domain Bacteria; kingdom Pseudomonadati; phylum Pseudomonadota; class Gammaproteobacteria; order Pseudomonadales; family Pseudomonadaceae; genus Pseudomonas; species Pseudomonas mohnii. Next base: position 5,770,867 of record NZ_FNRV01000001.1, on the reverse strand, counting down.
TCGTGCAGCCGGGGCACATCTTCCCGTTGCGCGCCCGGGAAGGCGGCGTCCTGACCCGCGCCGGGCATACCGAGGCCGGTTGCGACCTGGCACGCCTGGCCGGTTTCACACCGGCCTCGGTGATCGTTGAAGTCATGAACGACGACGGCACCATGGCCCGTCGCCCGGATCTGGAAGTGTTCGCGCGCAAACACGGGATCAAGATCGGCACCATCGCCGATTTGATCCACTATCGTTTAAGTACCGAGCACACGGTCGTACGCATCGGCGAGCGCGAGCTGCCAACGGTGCATGGCACCTTCCGTCTGATCACCTTTGAGGATCGCATCGAAGGCGGTGTGCACATGGCAATGGTCATGGGTGACGTGCGTCGCGAACAACCGACGCTGGTGCGCGTGCATGTGATCGACCCGTTGCGCGACCTGGTCGGCGCCGAGTACAGCGGGCCGTCCAACTGGACGTTGTGGGCGGCGTTACAGCGAGTGGCTGAAGAAGGATGTGGCGTGGTCGTGGTGTTGGCCAATCACGAATCCTCGCAAGCGTTGCTGGAGCGCGTACCACAATTGACCCAACCGCCACGGCAGTTCAGCCGTTCGCAGTCACGGATCTATTCGGAAGTCGGCACCGGGGCGCAGATCTTGCAGAACCTGGGTGTGGGCAAACTGCGGCACTTGGGGCCACCGCTGAAATACGCCGGTTTGACCGGGTACGACCTGGAGGTGGTGGAGAGTATTGCGTTTACCCAGTGATCCGAGCGGAATTTGCCCCGGTGGGAGCAAGCTCGCTCCCCCATGGAATTGTGGCGATCAGAGGCACCGAAGTTTTCCAAATAAAACCGATTCGGCAGATAGCCGGTAAGGCAAAATGCTTGCACAAAGTTTGGAATACCATAATATGATATTCCATAGACCGAACGATTTAGCCAAGTGCGCCCGGCAGGGAAAGCACCAATAACAGCCCTTGGCACGGTCGCCTTTAGAGGCCAGATGGACCTACTGCTCCCGATAGGCGGGCAATACAAAGCCCGCTCAAAAACACAACAAATGAGGGCGTGAAAATGGTGTTGAACAAACGTGCAACCGCAGTACTGTTCGCGGGTTTGCTGGCCACGGCCAGTCACGTGGCAATGGCGGCTGAAAGCGTCAACTTCGTCAGCTGGGGCGGCAGCACCCAGGACGCGCAGAAGCAGGCCTGGGCCGACCCGTTCAGCAAGGCCAGCGGCATCACGGTGGTCCAGGATGGCCCGACCGACTACGGCAAGCTCAAAGCCATGGTCGAAAGCGGCAACGTGCAATGGGACGTGGTCGATGTCGAAGCTGACTTCGCCTTGCGCGCCGCCTCTGAGGGCCTGCTCGAACCCTCGATTTCAAAGTCATCGATCGCACCAAGATCGACCCGCGGTTCGTCTCCGATCACGGTGTGGGCTCGTTCTTCTTCTCCTTCGTCCTCGGCTACAACGAAGGCAAGCTCGGCGCCGCCAAACCCCAGGACTGGTCCGCGCTGTTCGACACCAAGACCTACCCCGGCAAACGCGCCCTCTACAAATGGCCAAGCCCAGGCGTGCTGGAACTGGCACTGCTGGCCGACGGCGTGCCGGCCGACAAGCTCTACCCGCTGGACCTGGATCGCGCCTTCAAGAAACTCGACACCATCAAGAAAGACATCGTCTGGTGGGGCGGTGGCGCGCAGTCGCAACAGTTGCTGGCCTCCGGTGAAGCGAGCATGGGTCAGTTCTGGAACGGCCGGATTCACGCCCTGCAGGAAGACGGCGCCCCGGTGGGCGTAAGCTGGAAGCAGAACCTGGTCATGGCCGACATCCTGGTCATCCCAAAAGGTTCGAAAAACAAGGACGCGGCGATGAAGTTCCTGGCCAACGCCAGCAGTGCCAAGGGCCAGGCCGACTTCTCCAACCTGACCGCCTACGCCCCGGTCAACGTCGACAGCGTGGCGCGCCTGGACTCGGTGCTCGCCCCTAACCTGCCGACGGCCTACGTTAAGGATCAGATCACTCTTGATTTCGCGTACTGGGCCAAGAACGGTCCGGCCATCGCGACACGGTGGAACGAATGGCTGGTCAAATGAAAATGACGGTAACCGCGTCCCGTCCATCCACGCCCGTCGGGAGCGCCTCCGGCGCTGCCGGCAAGGCCGCTGCGATGACGCAATCCCCGACCCTGGCGCAGCGCTGGCGTGGTGCAAGCAACCTGATCCCCGCGCTGTTGTTCCTTGGCCTGTTCTTTCTCGCGCCGTTGATTGGCCTGCTGTTGCGCGGGGTGCTTGAACCGGTGCCGGGCCTGGGCAATTACGAACAGTTGTTCGCCAACTCGGCGTACGCCCGGGTGTTGCTCAACACCTTCTCGGTGGCCGGCCTGGTCACGCTGTTCAGCCTGTTGCTGGGCTTCCCGCTGGCCTGGGCGATCACCCTGGTACCGCGCGGCTGGGGTCGCTGGATTCTCAACATCGTGCTGCTGTCGATGTGGACCAGCCTCCTCGCCCGCACCTACTCCTGGCTGGTGCTGCTGCAAGCTTCCGGGGTGATCAACAAGGCGCTGATGGCCATGGGCATCATCGACCAGCCCCTGGAAATGGTGCACAACCTGACCGGCGTGGTGATCGGCATGAGCTACATCATGATCCCGTTCATCGTGCTGCCGCTGCAGGCGACCATGCAGGCGATCGACCCAATGATCCTGCAGGCCGGTTCGATCTGCGGTGCCAGCCCGTGGACCAACTTCTTCCGGGTGTTCCTGCCGCTGTGCCGGCCGGGCCTGTTCTCCGGGGGCCTGATGGTGTTCGTGATGTCGCTGGGTTACTACGTCACCCCGGCCCTGTTGGGCGGTGCGCAGAACATGATGCTGCCCGAGTTCATCATTCAGCAGGTGCAGTCGTTCCTCAACTGGGGCCTGGCGAGCGCCGGCGCCGCGTTGCTGATCGTGATTACGCTGGTGCTGTTCTACTTCTACCTGAAGCTTCAGCCGGAATCCCCGGTTGGCGCCAGTAACGCGAGGTAAGCCGTCATGCTCCTGACCCCCAATGCCATGAGCCGCCGGATGCGCTTCGGCCTGTACGCCACCACCGGGCTGATCGGTCTGTTCCTGTTGCTGCCGATCGTGTTCATCGTGCTGCTGTCGTTCGGATCGTCGCAATGGCTGGTGTTCCCGCCACCGGGCTGGACGCTGAAATGGTACGTCCAGTTCTTCTCCAACGCCGACTGGATGAACGCGGCCATGGCCAGCCTCAAGGTCGCGGTGCTGACCACGTTCTTCGCCGTGGCCCTGGGTTTGCCAACCGCGTTCGCCCTGGTGCGCGGCCGCTTTCCTGGCCGGGAAATGCTCTACGGCCTGTTCACCCTGCCAATGATCGTGCCGCTGGTGATCATCGCCGTGGCGGTGTACGCGCTGTTCCTGAAACTGGGCTACACCGGGACGATGTTCGCGTTCGTGGTCAGCCATGTGATCGTCGCGTTGCCGTTCACCATCATCTCGATCATCAACTCGCTGAAGCTGTTCGACCAGTCGATCGAGGATGCCGCGGTGATCTGCGGTGCCTCGCGCCTGCAAGCAGTGTTCAAGGTCACCTTCCCGGCGATTCGTCCCGGCATGGTGGCCGGCGCCCTCTTCGCCTTCCTCGTCTCGTGGGATGAAGTGGTGTTGAGCGTGATGATGGCCAGCCCGACCCTGCAAACCCTCCCCGTGAAAATGTGGACCACCCTGCGCCAGGACCTGACGCCCGTGATCGCCGTCGCCTCGACGCTGCTGATCGGCCTCTCGGTATTGGTCATGGTGATCGCCGCCGCACTGCGCCGGCGCAACGAAATCAGCGCCTGAGCGCGCAGGAGAACGACATGAGTGCAGTGATCAAAGATAGCGCCCAGCAAAACGACCAGCCGCTGGTCAGCCTGCGCAACCTGAACAAGTACTACGGCGACTTCGCCGCCGTGGACAACATCTCGCTGGACATCAAGGACGGTGAGTTCCTGACCTTCCTCGGCTCCAGCGGCTCCGGCAAAAGCACCACCCTGTCGATGCTCGCCGGCTTCGAAACGCCGAGCAGCGGCGAGATCCTGGTCAATGGTCAGTCGCTGGTCAATGTACCGCCGCACAAACGCGATATTGGCATGGTGTTCCAGCGCTACTCGCTGTTCCCGCATCTGTCGGTGCGCGACAACATTGCCTTCCCGCTGACGATTCGCAAACTGTCCGCGGCCGAACGTGAACGCCGGGTCGATGCCATGCTCAAGCTGGTGCAGCTCGAGCAGTTTGCCCATCGCCGCCCTTCGCAACTGTCCGGCGGCCAGCAGCAACGGGTCGCCATCGCCCGGGCACTGGTCTACGAGCCACGCATCCTGCTGATGGACGAACCCCTCGGCGCACTGGACAAAAAACTGCGTGAAGATTTGCAGGATGAACTGCGCCAGCTGCATCGGCGCCTGGGCATCACCATCGTCTACGTGACCCACGACCAGGAAGAAGCCATGCGCCTGTCCCAGCGCATCGCGATCTTCAGCCACGGCAAGATCGTTGGCCTGGGCAGCGGCTATGACCTGTACCAGAACCCGCCGAATGCCTTCGTCGCCTCGTTCCTCGGCAACTCGAACTTCCTCAAACTCAAGGCCCAGGGCAATGCGGCGGCTTCGTTTGAAGGGCAGTCGCTGTCGATCCGCCTGACCGCCGGGCTGCAAACCCATCAGGATGTGCTGCTGATGGTGCGTCCGGAAAAAGCATTGGCCTTGAGCGTTGAGCAAGCAGCCCGGGAGCCACTGGCCGCCGGCTGGAATGAAGTCTCGGCCAAGGTCGTGGAAGTGTTGTTCCTGGGCGAAAGCCAGACCTGCAGTGTGGTGACCTCGGGTGGCACCTCGATGACCGTCAAGGCGTTGTCTGCCGCCGGCATGCCCATGAAGGCGGGCGATCCGGTGCGCGTGCGCTGGGCGACGGCGGATGCTTGTGTCTATACCGAATGGGCTGAGAGCGACCTGAACAAGGCGGCTGGGGCCCATTGATGTTTTGAGGTCCATGCCAGTGGACCGGTAATAGAGTGTCACCCTCGGGTCATCACAACGTCGGGTTGTGGTGACCTTTTTTTTCAGTGAGTGTACCTGTCCATTCCTTCGGTAACGGCCACTTGGGGTTCCGCTCTTACAGCGGGTCACTTTGAAAAGCGCAACGCCACCCGGGGCCAAGTAATCAAACCCTGGCGTTCGCTGGGCCCGCCGCGATGGGGCAAGATCATCAATAGCCAGAGCAACGCGAGGCGGCCTGACAGCCGACCTGATTTTCGCGGACACCGCCAATCCCCTGTGGGAGCCAGCCTGCTGGCGATGGACGTCAACGATAACGCGCCCTGTCTGAAGGATCGCGTTATCCGGGCGTTCATCGCCAGCAGGCTGGCTCCCACAAGGGGATCGCAGACAGACCTGTAATCAGGTCCGCTGTCAGGCCGCCTCGCTTTGGCTTTTGAAAAAGAGACTCGCCATCAGGGCAAAACCAAAAGTGGCCGTTACCGCAGGAATGGGTAGGTACTCCGAAAACAAACAACAGGTCGGCACCAGGCTGCCTGTATTCACGAATCACCAGAACAAAAATGCCCGGCCAAAAGCCGGGCATTCCAGACAAACATCACCCAATATCAATCAGTAAAACCAAGCCCCGCAACCCGGCTCAACCGAGCCTGCCCACGAGTTGCCAGGCAGTAATACAGCGGACACGTCACCACCAACCCCACCAGCCACGACAGATCCGCGCCCTCAACCAGATTGGCATAAGGCCCGACATACAGCGATGTATTGGCGAACGGCAACTGCACGATGATCCCGATGAAATACGCCACGATCGCATGCAGATTGAACCGCCCATAGATCCCGCCATCCGCACGGAAGATCGAGGCAATGTCGTAGCACCCACGCTTGATCACATAGAAATCGATCAGGTTGATCGAAGCCCACGGCACCAGCACTAACAGCAGCGCCAGGATCAGCCCGATGAACTGTGAGATGAAGTCCGCCGAAGCGCCGAGCGCGACCACGCAGCACCCCGCCAGCACCACGCTCGACAACACCACGCGCACCTTGATGCTCGGCGTCCACTGACTGGCGAAGGTCTGGATCGAGGTGATGATCGACAGCACCGCGCCATACAGATTCAAGGCGTTGTGACTGATGATGTTGAGCAGGAACAGCACCATCAGAATCGGCCCCAGCCAACCGGTCGATTGCTTGACCGCAGCCATCGCTTCAGTGCCTTCCGGGGTCGCCAGGACCGCCACCGCGCCGAAAGTGAACGAGAGGATCGTGCCCAGCGTCGCGCCCAGGTAAGTGGCGAAGAACGGGCGAGTGATGCCGATATCCGCCGGCAGGTAGCGCGAGTAGTCCGACACGTAAGGCGAAAAGCTGATCTGCCAGATGATGCCCAGGGACACGGTGGCCAACCAGCCGGACAGGTTGAAACCGCCACGGGTGAAGAAGTCCGCCGGCAAGTCATGGGCGAAGATGTAGAGGAAACCGGCGAGCAGCGCGCTGCCCATCACCCAGGTACCAATACGATTGAGGGTATGGATGAAGCGGTAACCGATCACCCCGATGGCGGTCGCGCTGAGGGCACCGATCAGGATACTGGCAGGCACCGGGACCGAAGGCACGATGCCGACGATCGATTTGCCGGCCAACACGATGTTGGAAATGAAAAAACCGACGTAAATCAGGGCGGCAAAGAACACGATCAGCAGCGCGCCATAGCGACCGAACTGACCCCGGCTCTGCACCATTTGCGGAATGCCCATGCGCGGGCCCTGGGCCGATGCCAGGGCAATCACCAGCCCGCCGACCATGTGTCCCAGGGCAATCGCCAACAGCCCCCAGAACAAATTGAGATGGAACACTTGAACCACCATGGCACCGGTGACGATAGGCAGTGGCGCAATGTTGGTGCTGAACCATAGGGTGAACAGATCGCGGGCCTTCCCGTGGCGCTCTGCGAGTGGAACGTAGTCGACCGTGTGATTCTCGATCAACGGGTCTTGCCGGGACATCTGGGACATATGCATGAACTCGAGTTTGTCTGTTCTTATCTTTGTATGAAGCCAAACCGGGGGGACTCTCTGGTCGCCCCTCAGATGAACACCATATTATGGTATTCCAACTTTTTCACAAGACTGATCCGGTCTTTGCAATCCCATCTGATCTGCAATCCTGCCGCAAACCCCCACCCTCTGCCTAGCTGAAAGCCCTGTATTTATTGACCTCAAGACCGGAGGTGTACGTTTATCGGCCGGTAGAAAAAGCCCTTGCAAACGATGTATTACGGTATACCATCAGACCTACAAACTCATAAAAACCATGCACCACACCCGAGGACAGTCCAATGATCGATGCCGCCATCTACAAACAAGTCATGGGCTCGTTCCCGTCCGGCGTAACCGTGATCACCACGCTCGATGACGACGGGCAAATCGTCGGCCTGACAGCCAGTGCGTTCAGTTCGCTGTCCATGGATCCGGCCCTGGTGCTGTTCTGCCCCAACTACAGCTCCGACTCCTACCCGGTTCTGATCAAGAACAAACGCTTTGCCATTCATGTGCTTTCCGGCGGTCAGCAAAGCGAAGCCTATGCCTTCGCGCGCAAGGGCAAAGACAAGGCACAAGGCATCGAGTGGACATTGAGCGAGCTGGGCAATCCGATCCTGGCCAACGCCACGGCGGTCATCGAATGCGAACTGTGGCGCGAATATGAAGGGGGCGACCACGCGATCATGGTCGGCGCGGTGAAGAACCTGATCGTGCCCCGGCAGAATGCCGGACCACTGGTGTATTGCCACGGCAAGATGGGCGCCCTGCCCGTTCTCGCCTGATTCCACAATCCATGTAGGAGCGAGCCTGCTCGCGATGGGCGTCAACAACGCGGGTCGTCTGAATGCCCGTGTTGTCCGCGCGTTTTTCGCGAGCGGGCTCGCTCCTACAGATCTACGCAAATCCCTGTAGGAGCGAGCCTGCTCGCGATGGGCGTTAACGATAACGCGGGTCGTCTGAATGCCCGTGTTGCCCGCGCGTTTTTCGCGAGCGGGCTCGCTCCTACAGATCTACGCAAATCCATGTAGGAGCGAGCCTGCTCGCAATGGACGTCAACGATAACGCGGGTCGTCTGAATGCCCGTGGTGCCCGCACGTTTTTCGCGAGCAGGCTCGCTCCTACAGATCTACGCAAATCCCTGTAGGAGCGAGCCTGCTCGCGATGGACGTCAACGATAACGCTGGCTGTCTGAATGACTGCGTTGTCCGCGCGTTTTTCGCGAGCGGGCTCGCTCCTACGGTTTTGGGTTCCACGCAAATCCTTGTGGGAGCGGGCTTGCCCGCGATGGACGTCAACGATAACGCCGACCGTCTGAATGCCCGTGTTGTCCGCGCCGGAATACATAACCGCCCTCCTGCGTGCCCAGGGACAGATAGGCATAAGCCGAGTGACTCTTGGTAAGTGACCGTCTAAGAGAAATATTTTGCAGATATTCCGTATTATGGTATACCAATAATCAATCAGCCGAACAGCCGTACTCAGGAACGCGCTTTACACTGGCGAGAACACCGGGGAGCCCTGCGCTCATTCCAGGCAACAGGCCCGCAGTCGACAGGCCGACAACAAAAGATCCGAGGTAAGCGTCATGAAATTTTCCCTGTTCGTACACATGGAACGTTGGGACGAAAGCATCAGCCATCGCCAGCTGTTCGAAGACTTGACCGAGCTGACCTTGATGGCCGAAGCCGGTGGTTTCAGCACCGTCTGGATCGGTGAGCACCACGCCATGGAATACACCATCTCGCCGAGCCCGATGCCGCTGCTGGCCTACCTGGCGGCCAAGACCACCACCATCCACCTCGGCGCCGGCACCATCATCGCGCCGTTCTGGCACCCGATCCGGGTCGCCGGCGAATGCGCATTGCTGGACGTGATCAGCAACGGGCGCATGGAAGTGGGCCTGGCCCGTGGTGCTTACCAGGTTGAATTCGACCGCATGGCCGGTGGCATGCCAGCCTCAAGCGGCGGCCAGGCGCTACGGGAAATGGTTCCGGTGGTTCGTGCCCTGTGGCAAGGCGACTACGCCCATGACGGCGACATCTGGAAATTCCCGACCTCTACCAGCGTGCCCAAGCCAATCCAGAAGCCGAACCCGCCGATGTGGATCGCCGCCCGTGACCCGGACTCGCACAACTTCGCCGTGGCCAATGGCTGCAACGTCATGGTGACGCCGTTGATGAAAGGCGACGAAGAAGTACTGGACCTGAAGAACAAGTTCCAGACCGCGCTGGACAACAACCCGGACGTGCCACGCCCGCAACTGATGGTGCTGCGTCACACCCATGTTCACGCAGTCGATGATCCCGAAGGCTGGAAGGTCGGGGCCAAGGCGATCGCCAAGTTCTATCGCACTTTCGATGCCTGGTTCGGCAACAAGGAAACCCCGGTCAACGGCTTCCTGGCGCCAAGCCCGGAAGAGAAATTCGCCGGCCGTCCGGAGTTCGAACTGGACAGCCTGCACAAAACCGCCATGATCGGTACCCCGGAAGAGATCATTCCGCGCATCAAGTACTATCAGGAACTGGGCGTCGACGAGTTCAGCTTCTGGTGCGACAACAGCTTGCCGCACGCCGAGAAGAAGAAATCCCTGGAGCTGTTTATCAAACACGTGGTCCCGGCGTTCCGCTGAGTCCTCTGAGTTGCTTTATGTAGGAGCGAGCTTGCTCGCGATGTTCGTCAACGATAACGCTGGGGGCCTGACACCCCGCGGGGTTCTCAGGTCTTTCGTCGGAACGCCGCCCGGAGCGGGCTCGCTCCTACAGGGTCGATTTCCATGTTCAATGGTCGTCTCCAGTCACTCGCCCTTCCCTCCGGCGCCGCGCGGGCTTACCTGCGCGGTGAATGGACCGCTTCGCACCTGCATTTCAAGCGTTTGCGCGCCAGTGTTTCGGCCAAGCAGAACGGCTTCTGGCAAATAGTTCACTGAGCACTCCCGAACAGGAATCCACGTACCTCGACGTCAGGCGATAGCCTCGCGGTTGTGGTGCATTGTGCTTCGGCCCGGTGGTTATCGGGCTGGCTGGACGCAACAGCGTCCGGCCCATGATCAGGTTTGCTCTATGAACAATAAAAACGCACTGTTGATCATCGACATGCAACAGGAGGACGGTTTCGTCCTCGAACACTTCGATTCGGTGCTGGCCAACACCGCCACACTGCTCCAAAGCGCCCGCCAGCAGCGGGTCCCCGTTATCTATACCCGCCATATCAACCAGGCCGACGGCAGTGATCTGCCACCGGGCGAACCCCGCGCCGCCGATGGCGGCCCGAGCGGCTATCGCGCCGGCACGCGGCAAGTGGAGATCATCCAAAGCCTCGCCCCGCGACCCGATGAAGCCGTCGTCGATAAAGGCCGCTACAGCGCTTTCCACCGTACCGACCTCGATGCCCGGCTCAAGGCACTGGACGTCGACACGCTGATCATCGGCGGCGTGCTGACCGATGTCTGCGTGTTGACCACGGTGTTCGATGCCTTTGCCCTCGGCTACCACATTCGCCTGGTCAGCGATGCGTGCACCACGACCACCGAGGCCGGGCACTATTCGGCGCTGTTGATCATGGCCAACTGGGTCTACTCCCTGGAAATCCTCACCACCGGCGAATGCCGGCGCGCCCTGGAAAACCGTGACTACGTAAGCCTGAGTCCCGAGCACCCGGACCTGTTCGCCCACCAGCCCCACGAACTGCAAAGCACCATCGCCCGCCTGCACACCCACCTCGTCCGGACTCAGGAGTGATCGCCATGCAAGTTGAAAAAAGAAGCATCGATTTCATCCCCGAAGCCGAACGTCATGGTCAGCCGGGTTCACTGTTTTTCATCTGGTTCGGCGCCAACATGAACATCACCACCATCGCCTCGGGTGTGCTGCCGGTGGTGATGGGGCTCAACCTGTTCTGGAGCGCATTGGCAATCATCATCGGCTCGCTGATCGGGGCGATATTCATGGCCTCCCACTCCGCCCAGGGACCGAAACTGGGCATCCCGCAGATGATCCAGAGCCGGGCCCAGTTCGGCGTGCTCGGGGCGGTGTTGCCGCTGTTGTTCGTGATGCTGATCTACCTGGGATTCTTCGTCAGCAACACGCTGCTCGCCGCCCAAGCGCTGGAGTCGGTCAGCCCGTTGCCCGCCAACGGCAACATCTACCTGATCGGCGCCTTGTGCTTCGTCGTCGCGCTCTACGGCTACCGATTGATTCACCGCCTGCAGAAACTGCTGTCGATCCTTTCGCTGCTGGTGTTCGTCGTCGCCACGCTCTTCGCCCTGCAACTGTCGATTCCGCCCGAGCAGTGGCTACCGACCGGGTTCTCGCTGTCGAAATTCCTGGTGGCCGTGAGCATTGCCGTCACCTGGCAGCTGTCGTATGCGCCGTATGTCGCCGACTATTCGCGCTACCTGCCCAGCCAAACGCCGACCGCCAAGGTGTTCTGGTACAGCTACGCCGGGACGGTCAGTGGCGGTGCGTGGATGATGATTCTCGGGGCGATCCTGAGCGTCGGCATCGGCGACTTCTCCAGTAACGTCGGCGGCCATGTCGCCGGGCTGTTCGGCAGCGGCGCGCTCCTGCTGTTCGCCTTCATCGTCTACGGCCAGGTGTCGATCAACGTCTTCAACCTGTACGGCGCTTTCATGTCGACCATCACCGTGATCGAACCCTTCACCCGCCTGAAAGTGACACCCCGGGTGCGCGGCCTGTTCATGCTGGTGATCAGCCTGGTGGCCACCGCCCTGTGCACCATCAGTCAGGATGACTTCATCACCTTCTTTCTCAACTTCATTTTCTTCATGAGCTACTTCCTGATCCCGTGGACGGCGATCAATCTGGTGGATTACTACTGCTTGCGCAAAGGTCAGTACCGGATCGATGACATCTTCGACGTCAACGGGATCTATGGCCGGGTCAACTGGATTGCCTGCGGCAGTTTTGTGCTGGCGATTGCGCTGGAGATTCCGTTCATGAACACCACGCTCTACGTCGGCCCGGTGGCCACGGCCCTCGACGGCGTCGACCTGGCCTGGCTGGTCGGGTTGCTGGTGCCGGCCTTGAGCTACTTCTGGCTGATGAAGCTCGGCAAGCGCGCGCCGGTGCTGAAGCAAGCGTCGTAATCGTTAATCTGTGGCGAGGGCGCTTGCTCCCTCGCCACAAGTCAGTGTTCGACCTTGAGTGGACAGCATTGCAGCCCCGGACAGCGATTAATGAGCTATACCCCTTAATCACCCATTGCGGTTCTTCTATGCAGGAGGTTGGCAATGAAATTCAGAAACTCACTTACCGCGCTCATGGTCATGACCAGTCTGTTCGGCTGCGCTACTTCATCAAACAAGAGCGTGTCCGTTACATTGGTTGCCACCCGGCAAAACACTGGTCAGATCGGCAATGTCGCCTTGTCCGACTGGGGCAAACAGACCGGCCTCAGCTTCTTCATCAGCGGTGTTCCAACCGGAGCGGTGCTGCCCTTGCGCCTCTATTCGTTCATCAACAAGGGCAGTTGCGCAAAACCCGGGCCCGTCGCCTACGCCATGAACGACAAGGTCGATACCGAACGCCAGGCCGTACGTGGCTGGTCGTTCAGCCGAAGCGCCCCCGTCGAATTGTCCGTGCTGCTGGCCGGTGAGTATTCCATTGTCGTGCGCACTGCGGCGACCGATGGAAATGTCGATATTTTCTGTGGGGACATCAAGCAAGGCGTTGCGCAGAAATAGCTCAAGGCCAGCACCCGCATCCCGACTGGCGAGGCGACGCCGGCAGCGGTGCGAACGCCCCCTTAACGCTCACCTGACGGCCCTTCAGCAGAACCTGCTGGCGGGCCTTTTTCATTGGAAGGCGCTATCACTCACAAAAGCTGCAGCTGGATCAGGTCGTCGTTCAGTCTGGCCACAATCTGGTCATAACCGGCCAGGGTCGCGTGCGCCGTCTGCATCGGCTGATCATGGGTGGCCGTGACGATCAGCAAATCCGCCCCCGCCGCTTCGGCCGCGAGAATACCAACAGTGGCGTCTTCGAACACCAGGCATTCGGTGATCTCGACACCCAGTCGCCGGGCCGCCAATCGATAACCGGCCGGATCAGGTTTGCCAGCGCTGACGTCTTCGGCCGTGACCATCACCTGCGGCTCGGGAATCCCGGCGGCGGCCATGCGGCGCAACGCCAACGCTCTGGGGGCCGAGGTGACGATGGCCCATCGATGGGCCGGCAATGACTTGAGAAACCCCGCCGCACCCACCACCTCTGCCACCCCGTCGACATCCTCGAGTTCCGCCTGGGTGATCCATGCCGCTTCGGCTTCGGCATCGACGCCGGGTAACGCCAGACGGCTGATCGTGTCGATGGCGCGGGCGCCGTGGATGGTCGGCAGGAAGGTCTCGACATCGACGCCGTGACGCTTGGCCCAGGTCGCCCAGACGCGCTCGGCGGCGGCAATGGACGTCAGTACGGTGCCGTCCATATCGAACAGAAAGGCACGGTACGGGTGATGGAAAACGCAGGTTTGAGCGGACAAGGCGGACCTTCCTGTCTAACGGAGCTGGCGGGTGTGATGGCCAATGTACAGGATCAATGCGGCGGAAGATTAGCCTGCAATGCGTTTTGTACGCAGTCGAGCAACTGCCCGAGGGCCCAGGGTTTCTTGATGAACCAAACCGCATGCCGCACGCCTGAACTTTCGGGGGTTTCATAGCCGGACATGATCATGATCGGCTTGTCCGGCCAGCGATCACCGACCAGGTTGGCCAGGTCCGCGCCATTGAGCTTGCCCGGCATGGTGATGTCGGTCAGCAGCATCCGCACATCCTGCGCAT